>NZ_JBSFSA010000015.1:0-113676 GCF_053589515.1 Streptomyces sp. NPDC003327
TCCAGGAACGGGACCACGTCGTCCGGGCCCTCGGGGCCGCCGAAGGAGAGCAGCAGCAGGGCGTCGTACGGGGCGGGATCGTGCTGATCGGACATCGGGAGTTCCTCGGGTACGGCGGACGGTTCGCTACGGTTCCTTCTGTGCGAGGCCCGCCAGGGATGCGGCCCGCCCCATACGGGGGACCGGACGCGCGGGTGTGCGGAGCGTGCATCCGTCGGCGCGCTCCGTGCGGAAGGGATTCCCACCGACACCTTCGAGGAGCATCCCGCACATGCACCGACGTCTGCCCGCCGCGGAGCGCGTCTCCGCCGTCCTTCTCACCACCGCCCTCGCCTCCCTGGCACTCGCGCCCGCCGCGACGGCGGGCCCCGACGGCCCTGCCCGCGCCGTCGGCACCGTCGACCTCGCCCGCTACACCGGAACCTGGTGGCAACTCGCCGCCGTGCCGCAGCTGTTCGAGCTCCAGTGCGCCAAGAACGTCAAGGCGGTCTACGGCACGACCGCTCGCGGCACGGTCGCGGTGGCCAACAGCTGCACGACCTGGCTGGGCACCCACAGCCGCGTCAACGGCGAGGCCCTTCCCCTCGACGCCACCAACGCCCGCCTGAACGTCTCGTTCCTCCCCTGGAAGGACGGCTACCGCCACGGCACCGGGGCCAACTACGTCGTCGCGGGCCTGGGAGCCGCGTACGACTGGGCCGTGGTGACCAACGAGGACCGGACCTCCGGCTTCGTCCTCTCCCGCACCCCGCGGCTCGACCCGGCGCGGACCGCCGACGTCCTCCGCGCGATCCGGGGAGCCGGACTCGACCCCCGCGACTTCCGCACGACCCGCCAGGACGGCGGGGACCCCAACTGGCGCCTCGTGCCCTGACGGACCGGCCCCGCGGGCGGCGGTCCATTGGTCCCCCTGGAGCATCGGAGGATAGGCCGCCCCCGCCCGGCGGGTAGCCCTCACCACGGCGTCCGGCCCTCCGGCGCGCCGCCGCCCCTCCTTCCTTGCCGGACGACGAGAGGAGACAGTCCAGGTGCGCTGCGACGTCGCCATCATCGGGGCAGGGGCGGCCGGGCTGTCCCTCGCCCGGCGGCTCCTGTGTCCGCCGCCCGGAGCCGCCGCCCCCTCCGTCGTCCTGATCGACGCGCCCCCGGGCCCGCTCAGGCCCCCACCGCGGACCTGGTGCTACTGGGAGCGGGGGCCCGGTGAGTACGACGCCTGGCTCACGGCGTCCTGGCGCCGGGTGCGGCTCCACGGCACCGACGCGCGCCCCGTCCCGTGCGACCTGGGCGCGCTGCGCTACAAGATGCTCACGTCCGAGTCGTTCACCCGGGGGATCCGGCCGCTGCTCGCCGGACTGACCCGCGTCGAGGCCGTCGTCGAGGGCGTCGCCGACCGCCCCGACGGGGTCACCGTCTCCTGCCGCACCGCCGACGGCCGCGAACGGCCCGTCCACGCGCGCTGGGCCTTCGACACCCGCCCGCCGGCCCCCCTGCCGCCCAGCCGCGTCCGCCTCCTCCAGCACTTCAAGGGATGGTTCCTGCGCTCCGAACGCCCCGCCTTCGCACCCGACACCGTCGACCTCATGGACTTCCGCACCCCGCAGCCGCCGCGGGGACTCTCCTTCGGCTACGTGCTGCCGCTGTCGAGGCACGAAGCCCTCGTCGAGTACACCGAGTTCAGCCGGGAGCCGCTCCCCGACGAGGCGTACGACGAGGCCCTGCGGCACTACACCGGCTCCCGGCTCGGGATCGGCGCGTTCGAGGTGCGCGGTGTGGAACGGGGACGCATCCCGATGACGGACGCCCGGTACGACCGCCGCGCCGGACGGAGCACCTTCCGCATCGGCGCCGCCGGCGGCGCGGTGAGGCCCTCGACCGGATACGCCTTCGCGGCGATCCAGCGGCAGACGCGCGCCGTCGCGGCCCTGCTCCACGCCGGCCGTGAACCCCTTCCGCCGCCCGCCTACCCACGACGTTCGCTCCTCATGGACGCCGTCCTCCTGCGCGGCCTCGACGCCGGCAGGGTCTCCGGGCCCGAGTTCTTCACGCGGCTCTTCGAGGAGGTCCCTCCCGAACGGCTCCTGCGGTTCCTCGACGGGGAGACCCGGCCTTCCGAGGAGTTCCGCATCGGCCTGCGCACCCCCGTGCTCCCCATGCTCCGCACCACCGCGGAGCTGCCCTTCCTCACCCGTCGGCCCTGAACCGGCCCCTTCGTCACGAGAGCGGACCCCTGCCATGCGCCACACCCGGAACGGCATCCCCGCACGCGGCCGCGACCGCAGGGCGGTCGTCGTGCCCGCCGCCGACGGACGCCCGAAGCCCCCGCCCGGCCACCGGCCGCCGGCCTGCGCCGTCGTGGGCGGCGGCATCGCGGGGATCGCGGCGGCCACGATCCTCGCCGAGCGCGGCGTCGACGTCACCCTCTACGAACGGCAGCCCACCCTGGGCGGGCGCCTGGCGGGGTGGCGGGACCGGCTGAGCGACGGCTCGGAAGTGACCATGAGCCGCGGCTTCCACGCCTTCTTCCGCCAGTACTACAACCTGCGCGGCCTGCTCCGCCGGGTCGACCCGGGCCTCGACCGGCTCACCGGACTGCCGGACTACCCGTTGCGGCACGGCTCCGGCACGTACGACAGCTTCGCCCGCGTCCCCCGTACGCCGCCCTGGAGCGCGCTCGGCTTCGTCGCCCTCAGCCCCAGCTTCGGGTGGGGGGACCTCGGCCGCATGAACGCCCGCGCCGCGCTGCCCCTGCTCGACGTCCGCGTGCCCGAGGTCTACCGGCGCTTCGACGGGATCAGCGCCCGCGCCTTCCTCGACGGCGTCAACTTCCCCCCGGCCGCCCAGCACCTCGCGTTCGAGGTGTTCTCGCGCAGCTTCTTCGCGGACCCCGACGAACTGTCCGCCGCCGAACTCGTGCTGATGTTCCACATCTACTTCCTCGGCTCGTCCGAGGGACTGCTCTTCGACGTACCGAACGAGCCCTACCCGCAGGCTCTGTGGGACCCCCTCGCCGCCTACCTGCGGAGCCACGGCGCCCGCATCCTCACCGGGACCGGCGTCCGGGAACTGGCCCCCGCGGCCGGCGGCGGACACACCGTCCTGTCCGACGACGGACCCCGGCACGCCGACGCCGTCGTCCTCGCCACCGACACCGACGGCCTGCGCGCGATCGCCGAGGCGTCCCCCGGGCTGTGCGACGCGCCCTGGCGAGCCCGGATCGGAGCCCTCCGCACCGCGCCGCCCTTCCTCGTCTCCCGGCTCTGGCTCGACCGGCCCGTGGCCCCCCTGCGGCCGGGCTTCCTGGGGACCAGCGGATTCGGCCCCCTCGACAACATCAGCGTCCTCGACCGCTGGGAGGGCGAAGCCGCCCGCTGGGCCGCCCGCACCGGCGGATCGGTGGTCGAGCTGCACGCCTACGCCGTGGACCCCGCGGCAGACCCCCGCGCGCTCTCCCGCGAACTGGTCGCGCAGCTGCGCCGCGCCTGGCCCGAGACGCGGGCCGCCGCGATCCTCGACGAGCGGCACGAACTGCGCGCCGACTGCCCGCTCTTCGAGGTCGGGGGGCACCGCAACCGTCCGACGGTCCACACCCCGGACCCCACCGTCACGGTCGCGGGGGACCTGGTCCGTACGGAGTACCCCGTGGCCCTCATGGAGCGGGCCGCCACCACGGGCTTCCTCGCGGCCAACGCCCACCTGCGCAGGTGGGGGCTCCGCGGCCAGACGCTGTGGACCGTGCCCGCGGCCGGCCGTTCGGCCGCCCTGCGGTTGCTGGCCCGGGCGGGCGGGGAACCCGTGCCGGCCGGCTGAGCGCCCGGGGCGCGGCGGCGACACCGCGCCCCGGGGCGTACGCCGTGCGGCGCTCCGCACGGCGTACGCCCCCGGGGACAGTGCCGCCTAACCGGGGAAGCGCCCCGTGCTCCGCAGCAGCCAGCGGCGCTCCGCGTACGCCAGGTCGTCCCGCCACAGGCGCGCCGACGCCGACCGCATCGCGGGGCGCAGCAACGGGGCCAGGACCCGGGCCGCCCCGAAGCCCGGACGGTCCGAGGCCGCCACGACGGCCTCCACCACCGCGGTGCGCGGGCGTGCGGCTCCGGCGGGGGTCAGCGGCGTGGCGTGGGTCTCGACCACGGAACCGGCGCCCTCGCCCTCGGTGATGCGCATGGTCACGGTCCGCGGCTCCGGCGCGGTGAAGACCGCCGTCACCGGCACCACCACGCGGCCCGCCACCTTGAACGACACCCGGACGACCAGGGCGTCCTCCTCGTCGGTCACACCGTCCGCCGGTGCGGAGAGGACCTCCAGGTCCACGAAGGAGTACGGGTGCAGCCACGAGCCGTGCCACGGGTCGAGCCGGTTGGCGACGACGTCCTCGGGCTCGCACCCGCCCACGCCCGTGTGGACCGCCGCGACCGCCGCCGCGACGGGCGGCCTCGGCGGCACCACGGGGCGCTCCGTCGGCTCCTCGCCCCCGACCCCGTCGAGCCGCACCCAGACCAGCACCCCGTCGTCGTACGCGGGCCACGGCTCCCAGCCCCCGGCCCGGGAGCCGTCCAGGGCCAGGCCGTGCCAGCGGCAGATCAGGGTCCCGCACCGCACCACGCCGTCCTTCAGGGCGGCCCCGAGGTGCGGGCAGACGCCCGGCCCCGCGCGCACCTCCCCCCGGTCGTCGCGCCAGAGCACGACCTCCGTGCCCGCGACGGTCCTGCCCGCGGGCCGGTCCGAGCGGACGTCCCGGCTCGCCCCCACGACGTACCAGTTGCCGGAGGGCCGGGACGTCGCCCGTTTCAGTCCGGCGGCGATCCCCGCCGGTCGCGCCTGCCGCCACGTCGCCCGCTGGTCCGCCCAGGGCACCGGTTCGCGCCGGAGGCTCAGGGGCAGACGGCGCCGGTCGCCCCGGCGGCTCGGTTCCCTCACCGCGCGTCCCTCCTCGCCCCTTCGTGCCGCTCGCGACCCCCGCTCCGCCCGAGGGCCCCCTCCGGCGGCCGCCCGCCGGGACGACCCGGCGCCTCCGCCGGGCCCGCCCGGCCCGACCGCCGCCCCCGGCCCGTGCCGCGCGCCGCCAAAGCCCGTGCGAGGCCGGGCAGCGCGATCGCCGCCCGGCGCCGCGCGCCGACCACCGCCCGCCGGTGCAGCACCGCGTACCCCTCCTTCTCGATCACCGTCAGGATCTCCCGGTAGAGGACGAAGGCCGTGCGCACACACGGCGCCGACACCGGATCGAGCATGCCGATGCCGGGCTCCGCCTCCCGGTACACCCCCTGGGTCAGGGCCGCGGCCGCGCGCAGCGCGTCGGTGACGCGCGGGTCGCGGCAGCCGGTCAGCCTGCTCCACCGCAGCAGGTCCCGGTCCACGCCGGACGCGGCGAGCAGGTCGGCCGGCAGGTACACCCGGCCCCGGTCCAGGTCCTCCCCGACGTCGCGGAGGAAGTTCGTCAGCTGGAAGGCGACGCCGAGCGCCGCCGCGTACGGTTCGGCCTGCTCACGCGGGACGACGGTGCCGAGGACGGGCACCATCTGCAGTCCGATGACGGCCGCCGAGCCGTGCATGTAACGCCGCAGATCGTCGTACGTCGCGTACTCCCGTACGAAGAGGTCGCTGCGCATCGACCCGAGGAAGTCGTCGAAGTGCCGCGCAGGGATGCCGAGGCGCTCGCGGGTGTGCGCGGCCGCCGCCACCGCGGGATCGGTGACGGGTTCGCCGCGCAGGGCCCCGCGCCACTCGGCCTCCAGGACGTCGAGCGAGGCCGCCCGCTCCTGCGGCGTCGAGGCGGCCGTCTCGTCCACGATGTCGTCCGCGCGCCGCGCGAAGCCGTACAGGGCGTGCACCGCGCTCCGGCGGTCCAGCGGCAGGAGGCGCGTGGCCAGGAAGTACGTCCTGCCGTGGCGCGCGTTCAGCCTGCGGCACTCCGCGTACGCCGCCCGCAGCGCCGGATCGCGCACCCCGGCGGCGTCGAGCTCCCGCGCCGTCACGAGCCCTCCAGGTGACCGGCCGGTGCGGGCGCCGCGCGGCGGACGGCCCCACGGGAGGCCCCGGTGATCCGTTGGGCGGCCAGCTTGCCCGAGACGAGGACGGGCGGCACGCCCACGCCCGGGGTGGTTCCGCAGCCCGCGAGTACGACGTTGTCGGTGCCCCGGACCAGGTTCCGCGGACGGAACGGACCGGTCTGCGCGAAGGTGTGCGCGAGCGAGAACGGGGTGCCCGCGCTGTGTCCCTGGTCCGCCCAGTCGGCGGGGGTCACCAGGCACTCCTCGTCGACTGCATCACCGAATCCGCTCAGTCCGCGCCGCTCCAGCTCCGCGACCAGTGAGTCCCGGTAGGCCGGAGCGAGTTCGCCCCAGTGCGCGGAGTCCGGGCCGATGTCGGTGTTCGGGCAGGGAGCCAGGACGTAGTGGAGGTGCCGGCCGGGTGGTGCGAGCCCGGGGTCCGTGGCCGTCGGGCGGGTGACGAGGAGGGACGGATCGGTCATGAGGTCTCCCGTGCGGGTGAGTTCGTCGAAGGTGCGGGACCAGGCGGAGCCGAACAGGAGCGTGTGGTGGGCGAGTTCGGGCCAGGTGCGGTCCGTCCCCGCGTGCAGGATCACCGCGCTGGGGGAGTGCCGCCGCCGGAGCGGCCGCTTGGGCGCACGCCCCAGGAGCCGGTAGGTGAGGGGGAGTTCCGTGGTCAGCACGACCGCGTCGCACGGGATCCGTCCCTGGTCCGTCACGACCGCCGTCACCCGTTCCCCCGACCGTTCGAGGGCCGTGACCCGCTCGCCGAACCGCAGCTCGGCGCCGGAGCGGCGCGCCGCGTCCGCCATCGCCGTGGGCACGGCGTGCATGCCGCCCCGCGGGAAGAAGACCCCGGCCACGGTGTCCATGTAGGCGATCACCGCGTAGGCCGCCAGCGCCCGCGACGGGGGCACGCCCGCGTAGAGCGCCTGGAACGAGAACACGCGCCGGAGCCGCTCGTCCGACAGGAAGGACCCGATCGCCCGGTCGAGGCGCCCGAGCCCGCCGAGGGCCGCGAGACGGACGAGGTCGGGGTGGAGCAGCTGCGTCGGCGAGTCGAAGTTCGCGTCGATGAAACGGCGCTCCTGCACCGCGTACAGCCTGCCCAGCCAGGCGCGCATGCGGAGGTACCCGTCGGCCTCGCGGGCCCCGGCGAACCGCTCGACCTCGGCGGCCATGGCGTCCGCCTCCGTGTGGACGTCGACGCGGCTCCCGTCCCAGAACAGCGCCCGGTACGCGGGGTGCAGCGGAACCAGCTCCACCCGGTCGTACAGCGAGTCCCCGACAGCCGCGAACGCCTCGTCCAGGAGGGCGGGCATCGTCAGGACGGTGGGCCCCGTGTCCACCCGGAAGCCGCCGAGGTCCATCCGGCCGGCCCGCCCGCCCGGTAGGGGCTCCCGCTCGACCATGGTCACCTCCCGTCCGGCGCCTAGCAGATGGAGCGCCGCCGACAGACCGGCGAAGCCGGCGCCCACGACGACGACGTGGTCCGTCCTGCCCGTGACCCGCCTCAACGGACCACTCCCGCCCCGGCGACCGCACCGACGGGCGCCGCACCCACGGGCCCCGTGTGCACGCGGAAGCCACCGCCCCCGGCCTCGTCGACTCCGGCGGCCTCACCGCCGATCCCGGCCTCGTCGACCCCCGCCGCGCCACCGACCCCGGCCGCATCACCGGAACCCGCACCGGAGAGCACGACGCCACCCGCGTCGAGGAGGATCCGCGCCACGTGCTCGGCCGGACCCGGAGCCAGCTCCGTCCGCCGGAGCGTCCGCAGCGCACGCGCGCACAGCCGTTCCGCGCGCGCGGCGACGTGGGCCCTGGCGCCGCGGGACTCCAGCAGGTCGATCACGCGCCGCAGCTCCCGCTCCGTGGCGGCGGGGGAGCCGACCACGGAGTCCAGGAGCCGGAGCCCCTCGGCGTCCCCGCCGCGGACGCACAGTGACCGTGCCACGGCCATCAGATAGGTCGCCTTGCCCGCCCGGAGGTCCTCGCCGGCCGGTTTGCCGGTGCTCCGCGGATCGCCGAACACCCCCTGCAGGTCGTTCCGCAGCTGGAAGGCGATGCCCGCGCACAGTCCCGCCTGCCGCAGGCCCCGCAGGGTCCGCTCACCGGCCCCCGCCAGGCGGGCTCCCAGCAGCAGCGGATGCACCGCGGAGTACTGAGCCGTCTTCAGCACGGCCGTCCGCATGGCCCGTCCGGCGGAACGCGACCCGGTCGCCTGCGTCTGGAGGTCCAGATACTGCCCGGCGACCATCTCGGTCCGCATCGCCCGCCACTGCGCCCCGAGACCGGGGGAGTACGGGGTCGTCAGAAGCGCCTCCGCGAACGCGTCGTCCGCCCAGGCGAGGGCCAGGTCACCCGCGAGGACGGCGGCGGACGCGCCGAAGCCCCCGAACGGCGGCCGGCCGGGGCCGTCCGTCCCGTACTGGCGGTCGAGCGCGACGTGGACGGACGGGCCGCCCCTGCGGAGCGGAGAGCCGTCCATCACGTCGTCGTGGATGAGGGCGCACGTCTGGATGAGTTCGACGGCCGCCGCCACCCGCAGGGCCGTACCGGCCTCGCCGGCGCCTCCACCGGCCGCGCGCATGGACCACCACAACAGCTGCGACCTGCGACGTCCTCCTCCCGCCGCGAAGGCGGCCACGCGTCCGGCGATGTCCGCGGCGAAGGTCCCCTCCACGGCCCGGGCCTCGGCGAGGCGCTGTCGGAGGAGCTCGTCGATCACGTGGTTGAGGGCCGAGGGGACGTCCCTGTCGATGGAAGGAGGGTCGAGAGTGCGCATGTGGGTTCCCTTGCTGCCGTGCGGCGGGCAGTGCGGTGCGTCTGCTTCTTCCGTACCGCGGCAGCGCGCGGATGCAGCAAACGATGGGCCGAACCGGGCACCGCGCGGGCCGACGCACGGGCTCCGCGTGGTCCCGGCGCGCCCCGTGGCCGCGGCGGGTCCGGTGAGCGACCCTGGGGAGTCCCGCCCCGAGGGGTCCCCGACCGGAAGGGTCCACGACATGCTGCGTGACGGAGACCTCGCCGCCGCGTTCGACCACGCCTCGCCGAGCTACGACCTCATGACGTCCGCCAGCCCGGGCTACCGCGCTCACCTCCGCCGGTCCGCCCGGCGGCTCGGCCTGCCGGACGAGGGCGCCGGACTCACCCTGTTGGACCTGGGATGCGGAACCGGTACGTCCACGGCGGCCCTGCTGCACGCGGCGCCGCGCGCGACCGTGGTCGGCGTCGACGCGTCGGCCGGCATGCTCGCACGCGCCCGCGCCAAGGCGTGGCCCGAGCGGGTCTCCTTCGTCCACGCCCCGGTCGAGCGCATGGAGGAGAGCGGGGCCGGCGGACCGTACGACGCCGTCCTCGCCGCGTACCTCCTGCGGAACGTCGCCGATCCCGACGCCGTGCTTCGCCTCGTCCACCGCCTCCTCCGGCCCGGCGGCCGCCTCGCCGTGCACGAGTACAGCCTCAGCGGACGGGCCTCCGACCGGCTCGTCTGGAAGACGGTCGTGAACGGGTTCGTCAGGCCCTGGGCCCGGCTGCACGGGGACGCGGAACTCTACGGGCACCTCTACCGCAGCGTGCTGGCCTTCGACACGACGGACGCCTTCACCGCCCGGCTGCGGCGCGCCGGCTTCACCCACGTGCGCTGCCTGCCCCAGCCGGGCTGGCAGACGGGCATCACCCACACCTTCGTCGCGCAACGCCCGTGATTCCCCCGCGCACTCCCGGGGCAGCGGGGGCGGGGGAGGGGCGCACGGGCGGACCGCGTCGGCTGGCGGCCGGCGGACGCCCGTGGTCGGCTGGCGCCGTGGGCACCTCTCCGCTGCCGCCTCGTCCCGAGGGACCCGATACGGCGGGCAGCATCGCGACCCCTCCCCTTTCCCCGGATGTGTCCGGAGACGACTGGTGTCCGAAAGACCGCCCTCGCCCGCGTGCGCCCACTGCCAGGACCGGAACGACGACGGGCCGCCGCACGGCGACATCGTGCGCGAGACCTTCGAAGCCCTCTTCAGCGACTGGTACCCCCGGGTCCTCGGGTGGGCCCGGCACCGCTGCATCGACCTCCACGACGCGGAGGACGTCGCCCAGCAGGTGTTCGTGGACGTCTGGCTGCACTCCCGCAGGTACTGCCCCCGCCGCGGCGGTCTCGGACCCTGGCTGCACGGCATCACCGCCCACAAGGCGGCGGACGCGTCGGGGGCCGTGGTCCGCCGGCACGAAGGCGCCCGCCGTCTGACGCGGGGCCCGGCCCCGGAGAGCACCGACGCCACCGCGCGTGCCGTGGAGCGCCTCGGCATCGCCCCGCACATGGCCGAACTGCCGGCCGACCGGCGCGAGATCCTCTTCCTCGCCTACTACCTGGGGCTCACCCAGCCGGAGATCGCACAACGCCTCGGTCTGCCGCTCGGCACGGTCAAGAGCCACACCAGGAGGGCCCTGAGAGCGCTCGCCCTCGTCGTCACCGAACGCGCGACGCCGTCGGCACGGCGGACCGCACACCACCGGTCCCGGACATCTCCCGGATGAGCCCGCGCGCGGTCCAGGCCGGGCCGCGGCGCCCGACCCACCGGGACCACCGGCCGATTCCGGGGAGCGGTTCGTCGAGCAGCCGGCGCAGGGCCCGCCCGGCCGTCAACTCGTCCAGTCGGGAGGGGTCGACGCACCGGGCGACACCGGCCCGCTCGGCGTCGTGGGCGATGGCGAACTGGTCGCTGGAGAAGGGCAGGACGAGGGCGGGCCTGCCGGCGGCCAGGCACTCCGTGAAGGAGTTGTTCCCCCCGTGGTGCACCATCGCGTCCACCCTCCCCAGCAGCCACCGTTGCGGCACCGTCGCCTCCACGTGGACGCCCGGCCCCGCGAGCGCGGACAGGGCCGCCGCCCGGTCGCCCGCGGCCACCACCGCGGCCGTCCCGGGGACATGGGCGAGCAGCCCCCTCACGAGCAGCGCGAGGACGTCGTCACGGGCGGAGAGGAACGTTCCGAGGGCGATCAGTACCAGGCGGTCGTGCGTGGCCCCGAGCCGCCGCACCACCTCCTCCCACTCCGGTCCGGGCTCCGGCTCGTCGTTGGGCCCGCAGTGCCCTCCGTACAGGAGCGACGGCCCGTTCTCCGGATGCCGGGGCAGCCAGGGGAACTCCGGATAACCGAACGCCACGGCGTACGGCGAGGTCAGCGCGAAGGCGCGGCCCGGGGGCGGGGCGTCCGGAGCGTGGACGCGCGCCACGTCCGCGAAGCAGCGGGTGAACGCCGCCTCCACCGCTCCCGCCGCGCCGCGCAGCTCCGCCAGCCGATCCTCCCCCGGCCGGATCTCCCGGGGCCACGCGTAGGGCACGCCGAACAGGACGTCGTCGGAGGGCGGGACGTACGTCGGATGGCCGGGGCAGTACGTCGCGTAGCGCAGGCCCAGGCAGTGCAGGGCCAGGGTGACGGGGTAGCTCAACTGGTCGACGACGTACCAGTCCGGGCGCAGCCGCGCGTCGAGGACCCTGAGCGCGGCCAGCGTCCCCTCGGGATCGGACAGCATGTCCCGGCCCCGGTGACGGCTCTGCGTGAGCAGCGCCGGGACCGCTCCGCGCCGCGTGGAGTCGAGGAACTCCCCGAGCCGTTCGGCCTCCCCGGCCGCCTGCCGGGTGCTGCGCGCCACTCCGGTGTTCGCGTTCCGCGTGACGGTCAGCGGGACGAACGCCACGCCCGCGCGCGCCGCGTACCCCTCGAAGGACGGCCCGGACGCGAAGACCACGTCGGCGCCCTCGCGTGCCAGGGCACCGGCCAGCACGGAGAGGGGCTGCGCGTGGGAGGCGAAGGGAGGGCTGACGACGACCACGCGCGGCGCGCGCACCCGGGCGGCTGCTGATGACTCCATGCCGACGGGTTCAGCCCTTGGGCGCCGGTCGGATGCGGGGGCGCGGCGCCGGACCGGCGGGGCCCGTCGCTCCCCGTGGATCACCGCTCGTGCATCCGGCACCCGGATCGCCGACGAAGAACTGCGCGCCGACCGTCGTCGACGAGGAGAAGCGATGAACCGCTCCCACACCGCAGGGGCCCGCCCGCTGCCCGCAGGTCAGCACCCCCTGCGCGCCGGCCCGCGCAGGGGCGCGGGGGACCCGTCCGAGCCGTTCCTCGCCGTCCGCGCGGCGCACTGGCGAGCACCCCTGACCGGTGACGACCCCGGCTGGCCGGG
This sequence comes from Streptomyces sp. NPDC003327, assembly GCF_053589515.1. Classification (NCBI taxonomy): domain Bacteria; kingdom Bacillati; phylum Actinomycetota; class Actinomycetes; order Kitasatosporales; family Streptomycetaceae; genus Streptomyces; species Streptomyces sp. NPDC003327. The sequence continues at coordinate 12,166 of NZ_JBSFSA010000015.1, forward strand.
CACACCGCACCTGCTCGCGGAACTGGTGCGCGCCGAGTACCGGGGAAGCGACCGCACGACGGCCCCCGCGGTCTTCGCGACGCCCGGTGACCTCGTGCTGGCGCGGCTGCGGCGGCAGCTGCGCACGGGAGGCCTCCCGACGCCGTCCGCATGCGTCCGGCTGCTCGACGGCTGCGACCGCACGCGATCCGCCGTCTTCGACGCGTGGCCGGACGTCGTCCGCCGGTTCGGCCCCCTCAGGTCGGAGGCCGCCCTGCGCGTCGGTCTCCGCAAGGGGACCGCCTCCGAGGAGGCGGTCGCGGCCATGCTGGACCTCGCCGCGGCGGCCGAGCTGCGCCCCCTCACCCACCCGGAGCTCCGCGCGGCCGCCACGTCGTCCGGACGCCGCACCCGGCACGCCGCGTGGCGTCTCCTCTCCGCGACGGGCGGGCAGTCCCTCGTACCCGGCGTCCGGACGGCCGAGGACGCGTACGAACGGACGCTGCTCGCCCTGCTGGGCCGGAGCCGCTCGGCCGACCGGACGCGGGACGAGCCGCGCCACGGCGTCGTCGTCGCCCAGTCCATGCTGCTGGGGCGGCTCGACCGCCCGGGCGAGGGCATGAGCGGCGGCCTCGGCGTCCTCCTGGGCTCCCTCGGGGACGCCCTCGCGGGCACCGGGACCGTCGCCCGCGTGCTCACCGTCGTCACGGCCTGCACGCCGGAGCTGGAGGCCGACCCCGTACTGCTGCGGCGACGGGCCCCGGGACACTGGGTCCTGAGGATTCCGGTGGACAGCGCGCACCAGCTCCGCCCCGACGAGTTCGGGAGGCACCGGGAGGCGATGGCCTGGTGGGCCGCCGCACTCTTCGCCTCGCTGTCCACGCCCGTCGACGTCCTGCACGTCCGCTACGCCGACGACGGCTCGCTCGCCCTCGCCGAGGCCGCCCGCAGGGCCGGGACGCGCGTCGTCTTCACGGCCGCCCCGGACCCGCACCGGCAGATGACCGAGCGGTACGACACCACCGCCGCCGACGGGGGAGCCCTCCGGGACGACCTGCACCGCGTGTTCGTCGCCGACCGGCTGGTGGAGCGTGCCGACCGGGTGGTGGGCATCGCGGGCCGGGACGGCGCGGCGACGGAACTGCTGCGCTACTTCCCGCAACTGCTCGACCGGAACGGCGCGGGCGTGCCGAGCGCTCCTCCCGAGGGCATCCCGCCGTACGTCGCGCCCCCGCGGGAGGCGGCGAGGCGCGCGGAGCTGCTCCGGGCGGTCGACGCGGCCGTCGCGGCCACCCCGAAGCCCGCGGACGGCGGCACCCCGTCGGTGCTGCTCGGCGTGGGACGGCTCCACCCGGTCAAGCAGCAGGACCTCCTGGTCCGGTCCTGGATCGACTCCGGGTGCCACCGGCGTGCGGCCCTGGTCCTCGTGGGCGGCAGCCCGCACGCCGGAGACCCCGTCGAAGGCGTGATGCGCGCACGGGTCGAGGACGCGCTCCGCGCCTGCCCCGAGGCGCGACGGCGTCTGGTGCTCCTCCCGGCCCTCTCCAACGCGGAGGTCCGGATGCTCGAACGGAGCCTGGCCGATCCGGCGCGGCGGTCCCCCGCCCGCTACGTGTGCGCCAGCGCCAAGGAGGAGTTCGGCCTCGCGGTCCTCGAAGCCATGGAGGCGGGACTGCTCGTGGCGGGCCCGCTCCGCGGCGGTGTGCCGCACTACCTCGTCGACGGCCACAACGGGCTCCTGATCGACACCTCCCGAGCGGAGACACTCGGCGACGGACTGGCCCGGCTGCTCGCCGTCGACCCCGAGTCGGCCTCGGCGATGGCCGCCCGTGCCCAGACGCTGGTCCGCACCACGTTCTCGTCCGCGGCCATGGCCGGCACGCTGGCCGAGCACTACGCGGCGGTCACGGCCGTCCGCGCGGCCACGGCCGACGCGAGCCGCGCGTCCGGCCTCCCGGCCGTCTCCGCCTGAGGCGGTGCGCGCGGCCCGCGACGGGAGCGCAGCGGGGAACGGGAGGCTGAGCCCCAGCGCCGCCACCGACGGCTCCCGGGTGGCCCGCCGCCCGCACCGGTGCCGGAACGAGGAGTGGGAACGGGCGGTCCGAGCGCGCCGCCCGCGCCGCGCGGAGCACCCGCGGCGGGGTGGCGCCCCCGAACGAGCCCCGTGGCTCACTCGGTGATCTCGACCGGTGTACCCGCCGCTGCCGCCGGGACCGCGGGCGTCTTCCCTTGCGTGAGGCCCTGGAGCAGCGTGGCGAGGTCGACGCCCGTGGCGGAGGTGAGGAGCTCCATGCCCTGGGTGACGTTGTCGGTGACGGTGCGGGTCAGCCGGCTCGCCCCGTCCGTGGAGATGACGGTCATCTTGTCGACGGCGGCCAGCGGTTCGGCGGCCTTGGCGACGACCTGCGGAAGGACCTCGACGAGCATCTGGAGGACGGCGGCGTCGCCGTACCGCTCGAACGCCTCGGCCCGCTTGTGCATGGCCTCCGCCTCCGCGGCGCCCTTCGCCGCGATGGCGCCCGCCTCCGCGTCGCCCTCCAGCCGTGCGGCCTCCGCGATGGCGGCGCGCCGGGCCCGCTCGGCCTCACCGCGCTTGGCGCCCTCGATCGCCTCCGCCTCCGCGAGCGCCTGGCGGCGCTGCTTCTCGCCCTCACCGGTGAGGCGGGCCCGCTCGGCCTCGGCCTCCGCCGCCGCGATGGCCGCCATCCGCTCGGCCTCCGCCTGCTTCACCCGGGCGGTGCGCTGCGCCTCCGCCTGCTGCTCGGCCTGGTAACGGGCGGCGTCGGCGGGCTTGCGGACCTCGGTGTCGAGCTGGCGGTCCGTCAGAGCGGCCTGGCGGGCGGCGACCTTCTCCTGCTCGGAGAGGATGTCCTGCTGACGTGCGGCCTCGGCGAGCGGTCCCGCGGCGTTCGCCTGGGCGGCGGCCTCGTCCGTCTGCGCCTTGATCTCGGCCTGCTTCAGGTACAGGGTCCGCTGCGCGACGGCGATCTCCTCCTCCGCCTTGAGGCGGGCCTGTTCGGCGGCACGGCGGGCGACGGCCTCGGCGATGTCGGCCTCCTGCTTGGCGCGGGCCGCCTCCGGCCGGCCGAGGTCCTCCAGGTAGGAGCCCTCGGTGGTGATGTCCTGGATCTGGAAGGCGTCGAGCACCAGCCCCTGCCCGGAGAGGCTCGCCTCCGCCTCCTCGGCGACCTGCCCGGCGAAGGCGGCGCGGTCGCGGATGATGTCCTCCACCGACATCCGGCCCACGATGGACCGCAGCGCGCCGGACAGCACCTCCTGCGTGAAGCCCACGATGCCGTCCTGCTGCATCAGGAACCGCTGGGCGGCCGCCCGGATCGAGTCCTCGGTGCCGCCGACCTTGACGATCGCGACGCCTTCGAGGTTGGCCTTGACACCGCGCAGGGTGACCGCGCCCCGGACCGCCACCGGAATGTGCCGGCTGGACAGGTCGAGGCTGAACTTCTGCTGGACGAACGGCACGACGAAGACCCCGCCGCCGACGACGACCTTCTGGCCACTGTTGTCGGTGAACACCCGCCCCGTGGCGGGGTCGGTGGACTTCTTGCCGCGTCGGCCCGTGACGATGAACGCCTCGCTCGGGCCCGCGACCTTGTAGCGCGTGACGACGACGAGACCGAGCAGCACGAACAGGGCGACGATGCCGAGGACGGACAGGAGCACAGGGCTCATGACGGAACCCCTTTCGATCGGAACCGGACCAAGAAGAGAGGGAAGGGCCGAGGCGCGGCACCACCCCTGGACGGGAAGTACGGTCAGTGCTCGACCGGACGTACCGACACCGAGGTCGCCGAGAGCACGGACTCGACCCACACCTCCGCGCCGCGCACGACGGGAACGTCGGCCTTCGCCGCGTACTTCACCGGCTGCCCGGCGAGGTACAGCAGCACCTCGCCGTAGCCGCCGGCCGGGATCGCCGTGACCACCGAGCCGGTCGAACCTGCCAGGTCCTCGGCCCGCGGCGCGGGCGCGGCCCCGTCGCGCGTCAGCGCCCGACCGAACCTCCAGGTCAGGGAGGCGACGACGACCCCCGCGACCGCACCCGCACCGGCGGCGACCCCCGCCCCCGTACCGGTGGTTCCGAGCACGATCGCCCCGGTGAAACCCAGAGCCGACACGAACCCGGCGACCACCGGCAACGACAGCAGCCCGTCCGCCCCACCGCCGATGCCGTCGAGGACCCCCTCCAGCACCCCGTCGAACACCAGGGACAGGACGAGCAGCACGAGACCCGCGATGCCGAGACCCAGAAACCAGCCCATGCGCGTCCCTCCGTCCCCCGCGGCCGCTGCCGTCGCTGACCGGATGGTTCCATGGAGCCGCGCAGGTGTTCACTGCCGGAGTTCGGCAATCTTTACGCGTTCTTGATGCCGGGGACGCGCGGACGGGACATGGGGGCGGGATGAGGGACGGGTACGTGGAGGAGTACGGGCCGCTGCTCGCGGACGTGGCGGCGACCGGACGGCGGCTCGGCCGTGAGGAGTTGGAGCGGCGCCGGGAGACCGGCGAGCGCGCGGCGCGCGAGGGGCTCGCCCTGCGCGAGCTGATCGGACACCATCTGGCGGCGGTCCGGGCCGCCTGGCCCGAGCAGCCGCTCTCCCGGCGGACGACCCTCGATCTCCTCACCGCCGTCGAGCAGTCCGTCGACGCCTTCGCCGGCGGCTTCGAGCGCGCCCAGCGCCTCGCCGTGCGCCAGGAGGAGGCGGAGCGGCGGGAGTTCATCGACGATCTGCTCTACGGCCGCAGCGACCTCGGGCGGATAGCCGAGCGGGCCGAACGGTTCGGCCTGCGCCTCTCCGGTGCCCACGCGGTCGCCGTCGCCCGCGGCCCGCAGTCGTACGGCGAGGCGGACGCCGTCCCGCAGCGGGTGGAACGGGCCCTGATCGGCAGGTTCGGCGACCGGCACATCCTGCTCACCACCAAGGGCGGCCGGATCGTGTGCGTCGCCCCCGGCGACCAGGCCGACGTCCTGACGTACTTCGCCAAGCAGGCGTTCGCCGCCACGGGCGGCGGCCAGGCGGCCATCGGCCGGCCCCAGCCCGGCCCGCGCGGTGTCGTCCACTCGTACGAGGAGGCCCTCGGCGCCCTCGACCTCGCCGACCGCCTCGATCTCGACGCGCCGGTCCTGCACGCGGCGGACCTCCTCGTCTATCCGGTCCTCACCCGGGACCGGCAGGCGATGGAGGACCTCGTCCGCAGCGTCCTCGGCCCCCTGACCTCGGCGCGGGGCGGCGCGCGACCGCTCCTCGACACGCTGACCGCCTTCTTCGACTCCGGCTGCGTCACCACCCAGGCCGCCCGCCACCTCGACCTGTCCGTGCGGGCCGTCACGTACCGCCTCGACCGCATCCACCGCCTTACCGGCGCCGACCCCGCCGATCCGGCGAGCCGCTACACCCTCCAGACCGCCGTGATCGGCGCCCGTCTCCTCGACTGGCCCGCGAAGGAGCTCTGAGCAGTCGCTCCGGCGGCCGGGGCGGCGGGGAATCCGGTGTCCCCGGGCCGAGGGGGCAAGGTAACGTCCCTGTCATGTTCTTCCCGACTCCGATGTACGAGTGAGAGCGTGACGGGCCCCGCTGACGTGCTTCGACGTCGCCGCCCGTCCCCCACCGACGAATCCGTGGATCACCTCACAGCAACGGGAGAACCCGTGACCGACAGCAAGAACATCAACAACCCCGTGGGCCAGGGCGGCGGCCAGCGCAAGCGGCTTTCCCGCGCCGAACGCCAGAACAACGGCCCGCACCGCAACGCCGACCGCCAGAGCGCGGCCGAGAAGAAGGCGGAGCTGGTGCGCAAGATGCGCGAGAAGACGGGCGGGGCCGAGGGCGCGGACCGGACGGACGCACCGCAGTCGGGCGCCGACACCGCACGGAGCTGACGCACCGCCGCCACGGGGCGGCACCGCACGGCACAGGGGCACGGACCGCGACCCGCGGTCCGTGCCCCGCTGTCTTCACCGCCTGCTCCGCCCCGTCGCGAAGGTCAGGCCGCGACAGGACGGCTGGAAGGCCGTGCGCGGGGGAAGGACGGGTACGACCCGCGGTCGGAGCGGCCGCGGGACGACGAGGGAGGACACGTCCATGGCACAGGACCACCGGCCGACCGGCACCGACTCCGACGCCCGCTCCCCGGGGAGGGCCCAGGTGGCCCAGCGGAACCGGCTCCTCCGGCTGGGCGCGCCGCCCGTCGCGGCGGCCGCGCTGACGGCGACCGTCGCGCTCTGCATGACGCTGGTCGCCTTCGGGAACATCACCGACTTCGGTACCAACCAGCAGTTCGTCCAGCACGTCCTGAGCATGGACACCACGTTCAGGGACCCCGACCTGATGTGGCGCGCGGTCGAGTCCCGCGCCCTCCAGAACGCCGCCTACGTCGCGGTCATCGTCTGGGAGACGCTGACCGCGGCGGTCCTCCTCGCCGCCACCTGGCTCTGGGTCACGGGACTGCGCCGCGACGCCTACGAACGGGCCCGCGCGGCGAGCACGGTCGGCCTGGTGATGGTGCTGCTGCTCTTCGGCATGGGCTTCCTCGCGATCGGCGGCGAGTGGTTCGCCATGTGGCAGTCGTCCGACTGGAACGGCCTGGACGCCGCCGCCCGCTACGTCGCCCTGGCGGGCTTCACGCTCCTCGTGGTGCACCTGCCCGGAGTTCGCCGGGCCGCCGCCGAACGGACCTGACGCGCCGCGCGCCGAGGGGTGCCGGCGCGGCGAGGAGCACGTCCCCCGAACGGCCCGGAGGAACTCGCCGCCCGGGACGCGGGCGCGTCCAATGGGAAGCGGTCGGGCGGCGTCAGGAGGCGGCAATGTCGTGGGCGACCCGGCTGCGGAACATGCGGAGCGAAGCCGAGCGCCGCTTCCCCGTCCTCTCGGAGCTGACGAGCAGACTGGTCAGCGGGAACCTCCTCGACGCGGGCACCCGGCTCGCCGCTCAGGCGTTCCTGGCCGCCGTCCCCCTCCTGTTCGCCGTGGCGGCCTTCGCCCCGCTCGGCGTGCGCGAGCAGCTGGGGGAGTCCCTCCGCGCCATGTTCGGGCTGACGGGCCGGTCGGAGGACGAGCTGCAACAGGTGCTCGACGGGGCCGCCGCCGACGGGCTGCGGGAGACCACCGGAATCGTCGGCGCGGTCGTGGCGCTGGTGTCGGCCACCAGCTTCAGCCGGGCCATGGCGAGGGTGTGCGAACGCGCGTGGGGCCTGCCCAGGGCCGGGACGCGGGTCGCGGCCTGGCGGTGGGCGGTGTGGCTGCTCGCCCTGCTCCTGGTGGTGCTGCTCCAGGCTCCCATCCGGGACGGCTTCGGTGCCGGGGCGTGGCTCGGCGTCCCGCTGTTCTTCCTCGTGAGCACGGGAGTGTGGCTGTGGACCCAGCACCTCCTGCTCGTCAACCGGGTCCGGTGGCTGCCCCTCCTGCCCGGCGCCGTGCTGGGCGCCGCGGCCACGAGCGCCCTCGCGCTGACGGCACGGCTCTACCTGCCGGGCGCGCTCAACAGGGCCTTGGCGGAGTACGGCTCCCTGGGCCTGGTCCTGACGATGCTGTCGTGGCTGATCGTCGTGTGCGCCGCGGTCACGTTCGCGTTCACCATCGGCGCCGTCCTGGCGCGGGAGCCCCCGCTCAGCCGCTACCTCGGAACCGACCCTGACGGCACCGGACCGGCCCCCGGCCCCCTGCCGCGCCCGTGACGGGATTCACGCGGGGCCGACGACGATCAGGACGTCTCCCGTCGTCCAGCGTCGTGTCTCGGTCTTCGGGGGGTTGAGGCGGGGCGTTCGGGAGGTGCGGGGGCGGTAGCCGATCGCCGCGACACCGTGGCGGGCGGCGGCCGTCACGAGGGCCGCGAAGGGCGCCTCGGTGCCGGGCGCGACGAAGTCGGTCGCGGGGCGGAGGCGGACGCCGTCGCCGGTGGGTGCGAAGAGGGCCTCGAAGGCGGCCGTGAGATGCGGGTTCTGGGCCACCTGGGCCATCAGGAGGGCGGTCAGCCGACCGGTGACCACGAGGTCGGTGCGGGGTCCCGCCGGGGCGAGGGGGCGGTTGCGGGCGTCGGTGAGCTCGGCGACCGTGGGCACGGCCCGGCCCGACTCCCGCTCCCGGGCCCGGAGGCGGAGGAGGGCGACCAGGGTGCGGTGGTCGGCGTCGCAGGGACCGTCGCCGTCCGGACCGGCGAGGACGAGCACCTGGTCGTACGTCTCCGCCACCGGGGGCACCTGGTCGTACGGCTCCGCTTCCGCAGGCCGCCGGTCGTACGGCTCCGCTTCCGTCGGCCGATGGTCCGCGTCGGCCCGCACCGCGGTGACCCCGGCCGCCGCCAGGCCCTCCGTCAGGCGCTCGCCCCGCCGGTTCCAGCCCAGGACGAGGACCCGGCGCGCGGCGGACGGCGCCGGGGGCCGGGCGGGCAGGGCGGCCGCGGGGGTCCGGGGGGCGGCCGGGAGGACGGTCGCCCGGTGGTCCTCGGCCAGGACGAGGAGGCCGTCACCGGGGGTGAGGACGGTCTGCGGGGGCGGGTTGAGGTGCGGGGTGCCGTCCGCCCGGACGATGCCGACCGCGCAGGCGTCGGGGCAGGCGGCCGACAGCTCGCCGTAGCGGCGGCCGGGGAGGCCGGGCGGGCGGAGGGTGTGGAGTTCGGCGCCCGCGAAGTCGAGCAGGTCCTCCAGGACGGGCGCGAGACCGGGCTCGAGGACGCACTGGACGAGCAGCCGGGCCGCGAGGTCGTCGACGTCCAGGACCGTCGCGCCGGGCCCGCCGGCCAGACGGGCGTCCGGGAGGTGGACGCCGTCGCGGACCGCCGCCACGACCGGGACGGGGCAGCCCTCACCGACGGCCGCCCGGAGCGCGAGGAGGGTCCTGACGACCCGGGCGTCGGCGTCGGGGGCGTCCGGCGGGACGACGACCACCGCCCGTGCGGCGGCGGGGCTGACCCGGGCCAGCGCGGCCGGGTCGGCGGGACGGCCCCGGCGGAACAGCGGCCGCGCCCGTGCACGGGACGGCAGCACGTCACGCGTCTCCCGCTCCATCTCCGCCTTGTCGCGGTCGGCGAGGACCACCACGGCGCCGCGCCCCCGCTGGGCATGGGCGGCGAGGAGTTCCGCGACGACCGTGGGGGTCTGCTCGGACCAGCCGAGGACCAGGGTGTGGCCGCGCTCGACGACCGTGGTCTGACCGCGCTCCAGTTCGGCGAGCCGGTCCGTGAGGGCGGTGGTGACGATCCCGACCAGGAAGGAGACGTACAGGAGGGAGACCAGGGCCAGGAAGACGGTCAGGGCGACCCGCAGCGGCGGGCCGACCTCACCGCCGAGCCGGAGGGTCTGGCCGACCGTCCGCCAGACGGTGGCGGCCTTGCCCTGGAGGGTGTCCGGGGCCTTGCTGTCGGTCCAGACGAGCAGGGCGCTGACGGGGGCCACCAGCCCCAGGCAGGCCAGGGCCAGCCAGGCCACGAGGGCCGTCACCCCGCGCACGACGGTGCGGTCGACCCAGTACCGCGCGCGGGCCCGCACGCCGGGCCGGGCCGCCGGGCCCGCGGCCGGTGGTCCGGACGGCCGGACGGCCGGGGTGGGCGGGGCCCGCCGGGGCGTCCGCTGGGAGGGGACCGTGGACTCGCGCTCCTTGGGCACGGAAGCAGAGTGACGGTGGCCCCGGTGCGAAACGCCGCCGATGCCCGGTGTTCATCCTTTCGTGCAGGCGCGCGGGAGGCACGCGTTCGAGCCGTTCACCCGGCGCGCGGCGTCGGGGGCGTACGCGCGGGCGAGCCCCTCCGGGCGACGCCGGCGCACCTCGGCGAGGCCAGGACCGGTGCCGTCATTTGGAAGGTTTTGTATCGCTCCGGACATCAATCCGATCGGAGTGAGTTCCAGATCGATCAAGAACGCCTCTATAGTGCGGTCGTTCCGAACCTCCCTGTGCCTGCCTCACGAGAGTCCGGTAGATGTCGGCGTCGCCCACCCCGTTCCGCCCCGCCCTGATCACCTCCGTGCTGACCGTCGCCACGGGTGGTGCGCTCGTCGCCGCCGCGACCAGCGCCGCGCCGGCGGAAGTCCGCGCTCCCCTCGCCTGGTTCACGGTCTGCGGGGTGCTGCTCCTCGCGGCCGCCGCCTTCGCCGTCACCTGGTACGCCCGCACCGCCCGCGGCCTCGCCAGGCGGGCCGAACAGCTGGCCGCCCAGGTCGCCTCCCAGGACACCTACGCCGTGCAGCGCCAGGCCGCCGCCGAGCGCGAGGCCGCGGCCCTGAAGCAGCGTCACGAGGCCCAAGCGGCCGCCGAGGCCGCCGCGCACGCGGCCCGCACCGACGAACTGGTCCGGGCCCAGCGGGCCGAGACCGAGCGGCTCACCGCCGCACACGCGGCCGTCGTCGCCGAGCTCGAACAGCGGCTGCGCACCGCCGAGTCCGCCCGCTCCGCCGCCCTCGCCGCCGCCGCCAACACCGCCGGCCGGATGCAGGCCCTGGCGACCAGCATGATGGCCGACCTGCGGGAGATGGAGCACCGGCACGCGGACGAGGACGTGCTCGCCGACCTCCTCCACCTCGACCACCGCACCGCCCAGGCCGGCCGGCTCGCCGACTCCGTCGCCGTCCTCACCGGCGCCCGCTCCGGCCGCCGCTGGGCCCGGCCCATCGTCATGGAGTCGATCCTGCGCGGCGCCATGGGCCGCATCGCCGGCTACCAGCGGGTCCGCCTGCACTCCACCAGCGAGGCGGCCGTCGCCGGCCACGCCGCCGAGGGCGTCATGCACGCCCTGGCCGAACTCCTCGACAACGCCGCCAACTTCTCCCCGCCCAGCGCGGAGGTCCACGTCTACGTGGAGGAGGTCCCCGCGGGCGTCGTCATCACCGTCGAGGACAGCGGTCTGACCATGAGCGACGTCCAGCTGCGGCGCGCCGAGGCCGCCGTGGACGCGGCCACCCAGGACCTGGCCGGCCTCTCCGGCACCCGCCTCGGACTCCACGTGGTCGGCCGGCTGGCCCGCAAGCACAACCTGTCCGTCTCCTTCCGGCCCTCCGCGCGCGGCGGCACCGGAGTCGTCCTGATGATCCCCCAGGAACTCGTCGCCCGGGGCCCCGAGACGACCGCGGCCGCGCCGGCCTCCGCCGTACGCGCGGTGCCCGCCCGGACCAGCGCGCCCCGCGCCGTACCGGCGGCCGAGCCGGAGACCTCCCACGAGACCGCGCCCGAGCCCCCCGCGGAGGACGCGGCCTCCGGGCCCCTGCTGCCGCGCAGGCGGCGCGGCCGGACCCTCGCCGCGCACGAGAAGGGCGGCCGGGCCCCGGCCGATCCCGCGGCGCGCAAGAACACGCCCCGCACGGGCGAGGCGACCCGCGCCCGCTTCGGCGGCTTCCAGAGCGCCCTCCGCGGCACCGAGGCCAGGCCCGCCGAGACCCCCGGCACCGCCGAGGCCCCCGGCACCACCGAGGCCCCCGGCACCACCGAGACCCGCGGCACCGCCGCCCCCGGCCCCACCACCCCCGCGGCGGAACCGACCACGCCGTCCTCGAACGACCCCCACCCGGAAGGCAATCCGCGATGACCGGCACGACCACCGACGACAAGCTCAGCTGGCTCCTGGAGGGCCTGCTGGAACGCACCCCGGGCACCCGGCACGCCCTGGTGCTCTCCCGGGACGGCCTCAAGCTCTGCCGCACCTCCGCGCTCTCCGTCGACCAGGCCGACCAGCTCGCCGCCATCGCCGCGGGCATCCAGAGCCTGTCCCACGGAGCCTCCGTGGAGTTCGGCGACGGCACCGGCGGGGTCCGCTCCGCGATGGCCGAGTTCTACGGCGGCATCCTCTTCATCGTCGAGGCCGGCGAGGGCGCCCACCTCGCGCTCGTCGCCGACGAGGACGCCGACGCGGGACTCGTCGGGCACAACATGACGGAACTGGTCGAGCAGCTGGGCGAGCACCTCGTCGCGAGGCCGCGGGGATGAGCCGCCTCAGGCCGGGCCGCGACGACTCCCCCGACCGCCTCTACACGGTGACCGGCGGCCGCAGCCGTACCGGGTCCACCGCCTTCGACGTGGTGACGCTCGTGGTCGCCGAGAACGACCCGGTCCCCGGCATGCAGTCCGAGCACGCCGCCATCCTGCGCATGTGCCGCTTCCCCACCGCCGTGGTGGAGGTCGCAGCCGGGCTCGGACTCCCCGTGTCCATCACCAAGATCCTCCTGGCCGACCTGCACGACACCGGCCGGATCAGCGCGCGGCACCCGCGCCCCACCTCGTACCGCCTTCCCGATCACGACATCCTGGAGCAGGTGCTCGTTGGACTCCGCAATCTCTGAGCAGCGCCCGGCCCTCAGCAGCACCGCCGACAACGGACTGAAGATCGTCGTCGTCGGGGGCTTCGGAGTCGGCAAGACCACCCTGGTCCGCTCGGTCAGCGAGATCCGCCCGCTGAACACCGAGGAGACCATGTCGCAGGCGGGCGAGGGCATCGACGACACCGGGGGCGTCGCCGCCAAGACGGCGACCACCGTCGCCTTCGACTTCGGCCGGATCTCGCTCGACGCGCACAACGTGCTCTACCTCTTCGGCGCACCCGGCCAGGAGCGGTTCTGGTTCCTGTGGGACCGGCTGTTCTCCGGGACCCTCGGCGCGGTCGTCCTCGTCGACACCCGCCGGATCGCGGACTCCTGGTACGCCGTGGACCGGCTGGAGCACCACGGCACCCCGTTCGTCGTGGCCTGCAACGACTTCGGCGGGCCCGCGCACACCGCCGCCGAGATCCGCGAGGCCCTCGACCTCCCCGCGGAGGTCCCGCTCGTCTTCTGCGACGCCCGGTCCCGGGAGTCCAGCAAGCACGTCCTCATCACCCTCGTCGAACACCTGAAGCACGTCGTGGCCACCGACCCCGAGCGCGGTCCGCGGCCCGTCCCGGAGGCCGCCCCGTGAACCCTGCCGAGCCCGCGCCGGTCCCGCTGAGCGGCCCCGGCTTCCACACCGACCCGGTCGAGCTGTACCGGCGCATCCGACGCGAGCACGGGGCCGTCGCCCCCGTCGTCCTCGACGGCGGCATACCCGCCTGGCTGGTCCTCGGCTACCGCGAACTCCACCAGGTCACCAGCGACCCGGTGCTCTTCTCGCGCGACTCCGACCTGTGGAACCAGTGGGACGCCGTCCCCGCCGACTGGCCGCTGCTGCCGATGATCGGCCGCAAGCAGCCGTCGATCCTGTACACGGTCGGCGAGCGCCACCGCGAGCGGGCCGAGGTGATCTCCTCCGCCCTCGAATCCGTCGACCCCTTCGAACTGCGGCGGCGCGCCGAGCGGTTCGCCGACGAGCTCATCGACGGGCTGTGCGGCAAGGGCGGGTGCGACATCATCGCCGAGTACGCCATGCTGCTGCCGGTCCGGGTGCTCGCCAGCGTCTACGGCTTCGCCGACGAGCAGGGCCCGGCCCTCGTGACCGCCATGAACGACATGATCAACGGCGGTCCCGGCGCGCTCGCCGGACAGCGGCACCTCGCCGAGTCGATGGGGGCGCTGCTCGCCGCCAAGGCGGAGACGCCCGGGGACGACGTCGCCTCGCGGATGCTCGGCAACACCGCCGGGTTCACCGTCGAGGAGGTCGCCCAGGACCTCATGGTGATGATGGCCGCCGGCCACCAGCCGACCGCCGACTGGATCGGCAACTCGCTGCGCCTGATGCTGACCGACGACCGCTTCGCCGCCTCGCTCTCCGGCGGCCGGCACAGCGTCGGCGAGGCGATGAACGAGGTGCTGTGGGAGGACACGCCCACGCAGAACGTCGCCGGCCGCTGGACCTCGCGCGACACCACCCTCGGCGGCCGGTCCCTCGGCCGCGGCGACCTGGTGCTGCTCGGACTCGCCGCCGCCAACGCCGACCCGCACGTCCGGGCCGACACCGGAGCCCTCACCGGCGGCAACAACGCGCACCTCTCCTTCGGCCACGGCGAGCACCGCTGCCCGTTCCCCGCGCAGGAGGTCGCCGAGACCGTCGCCAGGACCGGCATCGAGGTGCTGCTCGACCGGCTGCCGGACGTCGACCTCGCCGTCCCCGAGACCTCACTGACACGTCGCCCCTCCCCCTGGCTGCGCGGCCTCACCGCGCTGCCGGTGACGTACACCCCGACCCCGGCCCTTGGAGGGACCGCATGACCTGCCCCATCGACCACACCGCGGGCGGCGAGCCCGTCGTCCTCGACCCGTTCGTCACGGACCTCGACGGCGAGAGCGCCCGGCTGCGCGAGGCCGGGCCGCTGGCCCGCGTGGTCCTCCCCGGCGGCGTACCCTGCTACGCCGTCACCCGGCACGCCGAGGCGCGGGCCCTCCTCACCGACGCCCGGCTCGTCAAGGACATCGAGCAGTGGGGCGCCTGGCGGCGCGGCGAGATACCGCTCGACTGGCCCCTGATCGGCCTCGCCAACCCCGGCAGGTCGATGCTGACGGTCGACGGCGAGGAGCACCGCCGACTGCGCACGCTCGTCGCCCAGGCGCTCACCGCGCGCCGTGTGGAGCGGCTGCGGGCCGGCATCGAGGCGCTGACGACACGGCTGCTCGACCGGCTCGCGGAGCTTCCGGCCGGCGAACCGGTCGACCTGAAGGCGGAGTTCGCCTACCCGCTGCCGATGAGCGTGGTCGGCGAGCTGATGGGCGTGGACGCGGCGGACCACCCGCGGATGAAGGCGCTGTTCGACAAGTTCTTCTCGACGCAGACGCCGCCGGAGGAGGTCCCGCAGATGATGGCGGACCTCGGCGCGCTCTTCGCCGGCATCGTGGCGGGCAAGAAGGAGTCGCCCGGTGACGACCTGACCAGCGCCCTCATCGAGGCCTCGGAGGACGGCGACCGGCTCACCACGGAGGAGATCACCAACACCCTCCAGCTCATGGTGGCCGCCGGGCACGAGACGACCATCAGCCTCATCGTGAACGCCGTGGTCGCCCTGGAGACCCACCCCGAGCAGCGTGCCCTCGTCCTCAAGGGCGAGGTGCCGTGGGAGAACGTGATCGAGGAGACCCTGCGCTGGTCGACGCCCACCTCGCACGTCCTCGTCCGCTTCGCGCGCGAGGACATCCAGGTCGGCGACCGGGTCCTGCCGAAGGGCGAGGCGTTGATCGTCTCGCACGGCGCGATCGGCCGGGACGAGCTCCAGCACGGCCCGACGGCGGGCGACTTCGACGTCACCCGCGCGTCGATCCGGCACATCGCCTTCGGCCACGGACCGCACGTCTGCCCGGGCGCGGCGCTCTCCCGCCTGGAGGCGTCGGTGGCGCTCCCCGCCCTGTACGCCCGTTTCCCCGAGCTGCGGCTCGCCGTGCCGCGCGAGGAGCTGAGGAACAAGCCGGTCGTCACCCAGAACGACCTGTTCGACCTTCCGGTCCTCCTCGGCTGACGCCCCGAACAACCGGTGGCCCGCTCCCCGAGGGGGAGCGGGCCACCGCGTCGTCAGGGGGCGGTTCCACGGCGAACCGTCACACGGCGAAGGGCTCGGCGGCCTCCAGGACGTACCGCGGAAGGTAGGGCGACTGGACGCGGACGGTCCAGCCGCGGCGTCGGGCGTGGCAGGCCAGGGCGAGGACGTCCAGGTTCACGGCGGCGTCCGGAGCGTCGGCGCGGTCGGCGACCTGGTAATGATCGCGGTGGGCTTCGAGCGCGTCGGCCAGGGCCAGGTTGAAGCCCTCCTCGTCACCGTCCACGAGCTGCGACAGCAGCACCGCCGGCGGCATGGCGAAGCCCCAGTCCCTGGCCTGCTCGCCCCGGTCCAGGGCCCGCCGCGCGGCCTGTTCCGGATCGGTGCCCGTCAGGTAGGCGTGCAGCGCCTCGCGGTACGCGTTGAACGCGGAGCCGTCCGGCCCGGCGAAGGCGGGGCCGGTGAGGACCAACGGGGCGAGGTCCTCGCGCGCACCGGTGATGAGCGCGAAGGCCGTGGCCTTCTGCCAGGCGCCGGCGCCGGCTCTGTTTCCGCTCTCGACCGCGTACCGCAACCGCCGGCCGTCGACGGTCACCTCGACCTCGGTGCCCGGCTCCGCCAGCGCGATCCGGAAGAGGGCCGACCCCGCCCCGGAAGCCAGCCGGAGGGACGCGAGCTGGGCGTCCACGCCCTCCTCCGGGCTTCCCGCACGCCACTTGAAGAGGCGCTCCTGATCGTCCATGACGCCGGCGAGCCGCCCGACCGCGAGGGGTCCCCCCGCCGCGGGGTCGAACGCCTCCCGGACGCGCTCCTCGTACCTGGCCTCCAGCTGCGGGCTCACCGTCCAGTCGAGCCCCGGCCGCTCGACCACCAGCGGACCGGCGGCGAGCGCGGCGACCGCGTCGGGCCGCCGGTCCCGGCCGAACCCCCCGACCCGGGGGCCGCGGCTCTCGAAGCCGGTGACCAGGGCGTGCGGGAGGTAGTCGGTGGAGACGGCGGGCGCCCAGCCATGGGCCCGGTGGGCGAGGGCGGCGAGGGCGATGGCGACGAGCGGGAGGAGGCTGCCGGGGGAGGCCGAGGAACCGTGCCGGGTGCTGTGCCCGACCAGGAGCGCGGCCAGCGCCTCGTCGAAGGCCTCCCGGTCCTCGGCGGCCAAGGCGCGCAGCGTGCGCAGTGCCGCGCTGTCCGGCCGGTCCAGCAGCGGCTCGCCGGTCTCCTCGGCGCGGACACGGACGCGGTCCAGGGCCGCGTCCACGGCGGCGAGCCTGGCCCGCGCGCTCGGCGGGTACTCCGCGTCGTCGCCGGTGTCGTTCAGGGCCACCGCCGTCAGCCCCGTGGCGAGTTCCCCCGCGGGCGTGCCCTTCGCCCGCTCGGCGAACTTCTGCCGGGCGAAGTGGAAGGCCTCGCCGTGCCACGAGGCCCTGTCCCTGAGAACGGCCAGGCAGAGCGCGTCGATCCACTCCCCGGGCGTGACGCTCTCGGCGGGGGCGTCCTCGCCCGGCTCGTAGCTCATGCCGAAGTTCACGTAGTCCAGGAAGACGTGGAAGCTGCAGTGCGGGTGGTAGGCGGCATAGGCGACGGCGCCGGCCGCCGCCTCGGAGGCGTCCTTGAGAACGGCCTTGGCCTCCGCGGTGTCGAGGTCGGGCGTCTCGACGGACAGCGCCCCCAGGTAGTCGAGGAACTCCTCGGCGATCGCCCGCCACTCGTAGGTGGCCATCCGCCCGGCCCGCGACATGGACCGGACGTGGCCTCCCACGCGGTTCGTGAAGTCCTCGCGCGCCGCTCGCACGGCCGCTCCGCCCACCTGGTGACGCTCTATTCGCACTGCCCCGCTCCTTGATCAAGTCCTGGCGCGAGCCTAAACCCCGCATCTGACAGCGCCCGGGCCTCCCCGTCGCCGCGAGCACACGTACGAGCCTCCGCGCGGTCGACACCGTGGGGCGCGCACAGGCAGACGCGGGTGCACGGCGGTGCGCGCCGCGCCCCGCCCGTGGTCCTCGCGCACCCCCCGGCGAGCTGCGTGCGCCCTACCGGTGCTCGCGCGGCGACGGAAAGGATGAGCGCACCGCAGGCGAACCAGGTGACCCGCACCCCCTGTCCTCGGCCAGGCGGGAACGCGGCGGAAGGAGCTCATGGTGTTGCTTCTCATCTCCCCGGACGGTGTCGAGGAAGCCCTCGACTGCGCGAAGGCCGCGGAACACCTCGACATCGTCGACGTCAAGAAGCCCGACGAGGGCTCGCTGGGCGCCAACTTCCCCTGGGTCATCCGGGAGATCCGCGACGCCGTGCCCGCGGACAAGCCCGTGTCCGCCACCGTCGGGGACGTACCGTACAAGCCCGGTACGGTCGCGCAGGCCGCGCTCGGCGCGGTCGTCTCCGGTGCCACGTACATCAAGGTCGGCCTGTACGGCTGCACGACCCCCGAGCAGGGCGTCGAGGTGATGAGGGCGGTCGTCCGCGCGGTCAAGGACCACCGTCCGGAGGCGCTCGTCGTCGCCTCCGGCTACGCCGACGCCCACCGCGTCGGCTGCGTCAACCCGCTCGCCCTGCCCGACATCGCCGCCCGCGCCGGTGCCGACGCGGCCATGCTGGACACCGCCGTCAAGGACGGCACGCGGCTCTTCGACCACGTCCCGCCCGACGCCTGCGCCGAGTTCGTCCGCCGCGCCCACGCGTCCGGCCTGCTCGCGGCCCTCGCGGGCAGCGTCAAGCTGGCCGACCTCGGCCCGCTGACCCGCATCGGTACGGACATCGTGGGCGTACGGGGAGCGGTCTGCGCCGGCGGCGACCGCAACACCGGGAGGATCCAGCCGCATCTGGTGGCCGCCTTCCGGGCGGAGATGGACCGGCAGGCCCGGGAGCACGCCGTCGGCGCCGCGCGGACCGTGAGCTGACCACCGGGATGCCCACACCGGAAACCGGTCACGCCGCAGAGCGCCGCGCCGGACGCCTCCCCGTCGTCGACCCGGCCACCGGGGAGGCCTTCGACGAGGCCCCCGACCAGAAGCCGCACGAGCTGGACGAGGCGGTCGCCCGCGCCCGGCGCGCCTGGCACGCCTGGCGCGCCGACCCCGCCGCCCGCACCACCGCGCTGTACGCCGCCGCCGACGCCGTGGAAGCGGCCGGGGACGGCCTCGCCCGGCTGCTCACCCGGGAACAGGGCAAGCCCCTGGCCGAGTCGTACGCCGAGGTCGCCCGTACGGCGGCCCGGCTGCGCTACTTCGCCGGCCTGGCCCCCAGGACCCGCCGGATCGACGACGGCCGACCCGTCCACAGCGAGGTCCGCTGGCGGCCCGTCGGGCCCGTGGCCGCGATCGTGCCGTGGAACTTCCCGCTCCAGCTCGCGGCGGCGAAGTTCGCCCCGGCGCTGGCGGCCGGCAACACCGTGATCCTCAAACCGTCCCCCCACACCCCGCTCGCCACCCGGCTGCTCGGCTCCGTCCTGGCCGCCGTCCTGCCCGACGACGTCCTGACCGTCGTCACCGGCCGTGAACCCCTCGGTGCCCGGCTCGCCGCCCACCCGGGCATCCGCCACGTCACCTTCACCGGCTCCGTGCCCACCGGCCGGGCCGTCGCCGGGGCAGCGGCGGCCTCGCTCGCCCGGGTCACGCTGGAGCTGGGCGGCAACGACGCCGCCGTCCTCCTGGACGACGTCGACGTGGACCGGATCGCGGACCGGCTGTTCTGGGCCGCGTTCCGCAACTGCGGGCAGATCTGCATGGCGGTCAAACGCGTCTACGTCCCCGCCCGGCTCCACGCCGAGGTCGTCGAAGCCCTCGCCCAGCGGGCGACGACCGTCCCCGTCGGAGCCGGACTCGAACCGAAGACCCGGATCGGCCCGGTCAACAACGCCGCCCAGCTCGCCCGGGTCGAGCAGGTGACGCGGCGGGCCCTGGCGGACGGTGCCCGGGCCGCGGCCGGTGGGCACCGGCTCGACGGAGCGGGATACTTCTTCGCTCCCACGATCCTCACCGACGTCCCGCCCGACAGCCCGGTGGTGACCGAGGAACAGTTCGGACCGGTCCTGCCGGTCCTCCCGTACCGCGACCTCGACCAGGCCATCGACGCGGCCAACGGCACCGGCTTCGGCCTCGGCGGCTCCGTCTGGGGCACCGACCTCGACCGGGCCGAGGCGGTGGCCGACCGGCTCGAATGCGGCACGGCCTGGATCAACCACCACGCCGAGCTCTCCCTCGCCCAGCCCTTCGCGGGCGTCAAGGACAGCGGCGTCGGCGTCGCCGGCGGACCGTGGGGCCTCTACGGCAACCTCCGCCCGTTCGTCGTCCACCGCCCGCACGAGGAGGGAGCGTGACCACGAGGTTCCGGGCAGCCGTCCTCCGCTCCTACGAGGACCCCTTCACGATCGAGGAGGTCGCCCTGACCGAGCCCGGCCCCGGCGAGATCCTGGTCGAGATCGCGGGAACCGGCCTGTGCCGTACCGACCTCGCGGTACGACGATCGGCCGGCCGCAGCCCGCTCCCGGCGGTCCTCGGCCACGAGGGCGCCGGGGTCGTCGTGCGGACGGGCGCCGGCGGCGGCCCCGGCGCAGCACTCGGCGTCGGCGACCACGTCGTGCTGAGCTTCGACTCCTGCGGCCACTGCCGGAACTGCCGCGCCGCCGCCCCCGCCTACTGCGACTCCTTCGCCTCCCTCAACCTCTTCGGCGGACGCGAGCAGGAACCACCGCGACTCACCGACGCGACCGGAAAGGCGCTGGCCCCCCGGTGGTTCGGCCAGTCCTCCTTCGCCGCCTACGCGCTCGTCCCCGCCCGCAACGCCGTCCGGGTCGACCCCGCCCTGCCCCTCGAACTGCTCGGACCCCTCGGCTGCGGCTTCCTCACCGGTGCCGGAGCCGTCCTCAACACGTTCTCCGCAGGGCCCGGCGACACCCTCGCGGTCCTCGGCGCCGGAGCGGTGGGCCTGGCCGCGGTGATGGCGGCCACCGCCGCGGGCGTACGGACCGTGGCCGTCGACCGCCATCCCGTGCGGCTCGCCCTGGCGGAACGGTTCGGCGCGACACCGCTGCCCGCCGGATCGCGCGGACTGCCCGAGCGGCTCCGCCGACTCACCGACGGTGGTGTCCAGTACGCCCTCGACACCACGGCCTCGGCACCGCTCGTCAACGACGCGCTCCGAGCGCTGCGACCCACCGGCACCCTCGGTCTCGTCGCCCGCCTCCACACCCCGCTGCCACTCGAACCGGGAACGCTCGACCGCGGCCGGTGCCTGCGCCACATCTGCGAGGGCGACGCGGTACCCGCACTGCTGATACCGCGGCTGACCGGCCTGTGGCAGGCCGGCCGCTTCCCCTTCGACCAGCTGATCCGCACCTACCCGCTGGCCGACATCAACGAGGCCGAACGCGACTGCGACGCCGGCCGCGTGGTCAAACCCGTCCTGCTCCCGGAGAGGAGAGACCGATGAGCGAGAGCCCCACCACCGATGACCTCCCCCGTCCCGTCACCGGAGGCCCCGCGGCCGCCCCGACGCCCCGGCGGACCGACGCCGGGGGCGTGGAAGGAGGCGTGGGGCTGACCGCCCTCCTGGTGGCCGCGGCCCGGGCGATCGAGACCCACCGCCCCGACAGCCTGGCCCGGGACGTGTACGCCGAGCACTTCGTGCGGGCCGCTCCTGCGTGTGCGGAGTGGCCGGTACGCATCGGACAGGTGCCCGACGGGGACGACAACCCGCTGTGGGGCAGGTTCGCCCGCTACTTCGGGTTGCGGACCCGGGTCCTCGACGACTTCGTCCTCGAGTCGGTCCACGGCGGCGCCCGCCAGCTGGTCCTGCTCGGCGCGGGGCTGGACACCCGCGCCCTCCGGCTGGACCTGCCGTCCGACTGCGTCGTTTTCGAGATCGACCGGGCGGGCGTGCTTGCCTTCAAACAGCGGGTCCTCACGGAACTGTCGGCCGCCCCGCGGGCGAAGCGCGTCCCCGTACCGCTCGACCTGCGCGAGGACTGGGCCACCGCGCTGACCGCGGCCGGGTTCGACCCGGCCGCACCGAGCGTCTGGCTGGCCGAGGGACTGCTGTTCTACCTGCCGGGGCCCACCGAGACGTACCTCGTCGACACGGTGGACCGGCTGACCACCGGGGGCAGCGCCCTGGCGTTCGAGGCCAAGCTGGAGAAGGACCTGCTGGCCTACCGCGACAGCGCCATCTACACGGCGACGCGCCGGCAGATCGGCATCGACCTGCTCGGCCTCTTCGACCCGGGACCGCGCCCCGACACGGCGGGCCGCCTGACGGCCAGGGGCTGGTCCACGTCGATGCGCACGCCCTTCGACTTCACCCGCCGGCACGGACGGGGCCCCCTGCCCGAGCCGAACGACGCCCTGGAGGGGAACCGGTGGGTCTTCGCCCACAAGCCCGGGGCGTGACGTCCGCCGGGCCGGCGGAGCGCCCGGGACGGCCGGTGCCGCCCCGGGACGCTCGCGAGCGGACCGGGTCAGACGGCCGCTGCGCCCACCAGCCGGTCACCGGGGATCCCGGCCAGGTCCGGTGCGTAGTAGTCCTCGATGCCGGCGGCCCACGTGGCCACGGTGATGCGGTCGTCGGCGTCCGGGCCGAAGGCGTCGAACAGCGCGTCGATGTTCGCCTCCTCGAAGCCGATCGCCGTCATCAGCGACATGAAGAGCGGGCGCTCGATCAGACCGTCCCCGTCCGGGTCCCCGAGCGCGGAGAGCGCCCGGGCGAACTCGGTGACGGTGGGACCGAAGCGCTCGGGGTCGAGCACGAAGGGGCGGAACTCCTCGACGGTGATCACGCCGTCGCCGTTGGCGTCCAGCTCGGTGGCCAGCGTCGTCCAGTAGCGGCGGAACGCCGCCCGGATGGCCTCCTTGGCGTCGTCGTCCGACGCGACCGCCGCCTTCAGCACGCGTTCCGTCATCAGATCGAAGTCACCGGAGTCGATGACTCCGTTGCCGTTGACGTCGAAGAGGGAGAAGACCAGCTCGACCCGCTGGGCGGCCTCGTTGCGCATGTGCGTCACCTGTCTCGTGCGGCCCGACGGTGCCGGGCCGGGGCTCAATGCGTTCTTCCACGTAACCGCGCCGGACCGGAAGCCGTGACGGTGAGGCGGTCGCCGTAACCGGAAGGAGTGAGGGGACGAGCGGCGGCCCGGGGCGTCACGCGGTGGCGCGGGAGGCGTAGGCGCGGACGTCGGCATCCGGGTCGCGCGTGGCGGCGGCGAGGGCGGTCCGGGCCTCGGGGGCGGCGCGGTGCTCCAGGAGCGAGAGGACGGCGGCCTTGCGGACGTCCGCGTTCGGGTCGGCCAGGGCGCGGGCGAGGGCCGTGACGGCCTCGGTGACCGGAGCCGCCCGCAGGGCGCTCGCGGCGCCCGCCCTGACCTGCCAGGCCGGATCGGCCAGGGCGGCCGCGGCCCGCGCCGCGTACGGCGGCGGGCACCCGGTCGAGGCCAGCGCGCCGAACGCGGCGCCCCTGACGAGCGGGTCCGGGTCGGTCAGCAGCCGGTCGAGCGGCGCGGGGGCCGGGGCGTGCACGGCCGCGAGTCCGCGGGCCACCGTGACCCGCACCTCGCGGGCCGGGTCGCCGGCGGCCACCGCCAGTTCGTCGACCGCGTCCACGGAGACCAGGCCCCGGACGGCGGTGAGACGCACCTCGATGTCGTCGTCGGCCAGCGCGGCCGCGTAGTCCGCGGCATCGCCCAGCCGCAGGGCGCGCAACACGTCGAGCGCCGCCGCTCGGACGGTCGGGTCGGTGACGGCGGGGTCGGCGGCGGCCGCCGCGGTCCTGAGGCCCGCGCCCAACTCCGGCTCGGCGGGCAGCACTTCGACCAGCTCTCGCAGCACCGACGCGGCGGCGGACCGGACGGCGGGTGCGGTGTCGAGCAGACGAGCGGCGAGGGCGGGGCCGGCGCCGGCCGGCGCCGTCTCGCCGAGGGCGGACACCGCCGCCGCCCGTACGGCCGGATCGGCGTCCGCGAGGTACGGCAGGAACGTCTCCAGCTCGGCGGACTCCTCGGCGAGGGAGAGCAGGCGGAGCAGCGGGGCCGGCGTGAGCGCCGTCTCGGCGTCGTTCCCCACCGCGGTCGGCGAAGGGCCCGCTGCCGGTGCGGCGACCGGCGCGGCGACCGGCGCGGCCGGGCGGGCGGCGGGGGCGGCTTCCCTCGGCCCGGCCGTGGCGACCGGCACCAGGGCGACCTCGCCCAGTGGGCGCTCGGGTCCGGGCACCGGCGCGTACTCCGGGACCGGCACCACGTACGGCTCGACCGGCCGCGCCGTGAACTCCATCGTCCCCGCGGCGGACTTGCGCAGGTCGAGGTGGTGCAGCCAGCCCGCGTCGTCCCGGCCGGGGTGGTCCAGGCGCTCGTGGTACAGCCCCCAGCGCGACTCGGTTCTCGCCAGGGAGGCCCGGGCCGCCATCTCCGCGCAGTCCCTGATGAACGACACCTCGGCGCACCGCATCAGTTCGTGCGGCGTGCGCGCGCCCATGCCCTCGATCTCCCGGGACATCCGGGTGAACGCCTCGACCGCCAGGGACAGTTTCGCCCCCGTCTTGGGCGGTGCGACGTAGTCGTTGACGAAGCGCCGCAGCTTGTACTCGACCTGTGGCTGCGGCGGTCCTTCGGGGTGGCGCAGCGGCCGGTAGACGAGTTCGTGGGCGGCGGCCAGTTGGTCGGCGGGCAGCTCGCCCTCGAACGCGCGGTACCGCGCCGCGTCCTCGCCGGCCAGGTCGCCGAAGACGAAGGCCCCGATCATGTAGTTGTGCGGTACGCAGGCGAGGTCGCCGGCCGCGTACAGCCGGGGTACCGTCGTACGGGCGTGGGCGTCCACGCGTACCCCCGAGGCGGAGTGTCCGCCGCAGAGCCCGATCTCCGAGATGTGCATCTCGATGTCGTGCGTGCGGTAGTCGTGGCCGCGGTTCGCGTGGAACGTGCCGCGGGTGGGCCGTTCCGTCGTGTGCAGGATCGACTCGACGGCGCCGACGGTCTCCTCGGGCAGATGGCTGAGCTTGAGGTACACCGGCCCCCGGTCGGAGGCGAGTTCGGCCGCGAACTCGGACATCATCTGGCCCGACCAGTAGTCCGACTCCACGAAGCGCTCGCCGTGCCGGTTCACCTGGTACCCGCCGAACGGGTTGGCGACGTACGCGCACGCCGGCCCGTTGTAGTCCTTGATGAGCGGGTTGATCTGGAAGCACTCGATCCCGGTGAGCGCGGCCCCCGCGTGGTAGGCCATGGCGTAGCCGTCGCCGGCGTTGGTCGGGTTCTCGTAGGTGCCGTACAGATAGCCCGAGGCGGGCAGGCCGAGCCGGCCGCACGCACCGGTCGCCAGGATCACCGCGCCCGCCCGGACGATCACGAAGTCGCCCGTGCGCGTGTGGAACCCCGCCGCGCCGATCGCCCGCCCGTCGTCCGGGTGGGTGAGCACCCGGACCGGCATGACCCGGTTCTCGATCCGGATCCGCTCGCGCATCTCCCGCCGCCGCAGCTGCCGGTAGAGCACCTTCTTGACGTCCTTGCCCTCCGGCATCGGCAGCACGTACGAGCCGGAGCGGTGCACCTGGCGGACCGCGTAGTCGCCGTGCTCGTCCTTCTCGAACTTCACGCCGTACGACTCCAGGCGCTGGACCATGCCGAAGCCGCGGGTCGCGGTCTGCCGGACGGTGGACTGGTCGACGACGCCGTCGTTGGCTCGGGTGATCTCGGCGACGTAGTCGTCGGGTTCCGCCCGGCCCGGGATGATCGCGTTGTTGACCCCGTCCATGCCCATGGCGAGGGCGCCGGAGTGGCGGACGTGCGCCTTTTCGAGGAGCAGCACGGACGCGCCGCGTCCGGCGGCGGTGAGCGCGGCCATGGTGCCCGCGGTCCCGCCGCCGATGACCAGGACGTCGCAGGACAGTTCGGTCGCGTCGGCGAGCGCGGGGACGGGCAGGGGGGTGTCCACGAGCGTGTCCACGGAGGTGCCTTTCGGATGCCGCTCCGACATCGGGAGGGAATCGGGATCGGGAGGGGAATGGGGATCAGGAGTGGGATCGTGACCGGCAGTGGTGTCGGGACCGGGAACGGGGGTTTCAGAGGGACGCGAGGATGCGGCGGCGCACTTCCGCGGTGCCGGGAGCCGTCCGGGCGTCCCGCTCCCGCGGGTGCGGGACGTCGAGGACCTGCCCGGAGGGCAGCTGGAGCACCCGGTCGCCGAGGTACAGCGCCTCGTCCACGTCGTGGGTGACGAAGACGACGGTGGCGCCGGTGCCCCGCAGGATGTCGACCAGCAGGTCCTGCATCCCGGCCCGGGTGTGCGCGTCCAGCGCCCCGAAGGGCTCGTCCATCAGGACCGCACGGGGTGCGCCGGCCAGGGCGCGGGCCAGCTGGACCCGCTGGCGCTGGCCGCCGGACAACTGGTGCGGCAGCTTGTGGGCGTGGTCGGCGAGGCCGACCCGGTCCAGCCACTCGGCCGCCGAGCGCCGCCGTTCGGTGCGGGGGACCCGCCGGATCGAGAGCGGCAGCTCGACGTTGGCCCGGACGGTCCGCCAGGGCAGCAGGGCATCGTGCTGGAACACCAGGGCACGGTCGGCTGCGGGCCGGTCGATCGGCTCCCCGTCCTGGCCGACCCGGCCCTCCAGCGGCGGCAGCAGCCCCGCGAGGGTGCGCAGCAGCGTGGACTTCCCGCAGCCGGACGGGCCGACGACGGCCAGCAGTTCGCCGGGCGGGATGTCCAGCGTGAGCGTGCCGGGGACGGCGGCGCCGTCCGGGTGGCCGAGCCGCACGGCGTCCAGGGTGAGCGCGGCACCGGCGAGCGGGGGCGCGACGGTCATCGAACCGGTTCCTTCCGGGGAGAGACGGCGACGGCGGCGGGGTCCGCGACGAGCGGGGGAGCGTCCCCCGTCGGAGCGGGGGCAGCTGCGCGCACCCTGCGGAGGGGCCGCCTCGGGGTGTCCGTTCCGCCGCGCGCGGTCGGGCGGGGCAGCCACGCCGTCGTACGACGGCCGAGGTACTCCACCGCCGTCGAGGTGAGCCACCCGAGGCCGCCGATGGTGGCCATGCCGACGAACACGCCCGGGTAGTCGACGACCGTGTAGTCCTGCCAGGTCCGGTAACCCACGCCGTACTCGCCGGAGATCATCTCCGCGGAGATCACGCAGATCCAGGCGACGCCGATGCCCACGGACAGGCCTCCGAAGATGCCGGGGAGGGCGCCCGGCAGCACGACCGAGCGGAGTACCCGGAGCCTGCCCCCGCCCATGGTGAGCACGGCCTCCTCCCAGGTGGGCGTGAGGGCTCGGACCGCGTGCCGGGTCGACACCAGGACGGGGAAGAAGGCCGCGGTGAAGGTGATGAAGACGATGCCCTGCTCGTTGGTCGGGAGGAGCAGGATGGCGACCGGGACGAGCGCGATGGCCGGGACGGGGCGTACCACCTCGACCACCGGTCCCAGCAGGTCGGAGGCCCACCGGGAGCGGGCGACGGCCGTGCCCGCGGCCACTCCAAGGACGGCGGCCAGCAGGAAGCCCACCACGATCCGGCGCAGGCTGTGGCCCAGGTCCTGCCAGTACGCGGCGGTGCCGACCCGGTCGGCGAAGGCCGAGGCCACCTCGACGACCGTGGGGAACTGCTCGAAACGCAGCCACAGGTTGACGTCCAGCGAGGTCAGCAGCTGCCAGAGCGCGAGCGCCCCGGCGAGCGACCCGGCCCTGACCAGCCGGCGGCCCGCGCTCATGACGCCAGCCGTACGGCGTCGGCGTAGGCGACGACCCGGGCGCCGGGGTGCCCGGAGACGTACGTCCGCGCGTTGGCCGGGGTGACGAAGGCCCGCAGCCGCTCGCCGTCCGCGACCCACACCGCCTTGTCGGCGAACCACAGGGTGCCGGTCAGCGCGTCCGGCACGTACGCGGCCCGCACGTCGGCGCCCCTGACGGCCTTCAGCAGCTCCTCGGGAGTGTCGAAGGAACGCGTGGTGGCCTGTCCCTCGAGCCACAGTTCCGGCTTGACCGCGGTCACCTTCGGGTACGCCGGCCTCGACGCGGCCCGCTCCAGGGGTGCCGGGTCGACGAACTCGTCCACGTCGACGTCACCGACCAGCTCGGCCGCCCGCAACAGCGGCAGGTCCGCCTTCAGCGCGGCGACCAGCTCCGGGCGCAGCTGCGGGTCGAAGGTGGAGATGCCGTTCGCACCGTTGTAGAGGTAGACCACCTCGGCGGGCAGCCCGGTGGCCTTCGCCACCGATTCGGCCGCGGCGACGGGCTGGGCGCGCAGGTGGTCGGTGGCCCGGCGCTGCGCCGTGAGGAAGTCGTCCAGGACGCCGGGCCGTTGGTCCGCGAACTTCTGCCGCACGGTCACCCCGTGGAAGGTCGGCAGATCGAGCACGGCGCCGTCGTACAGGGCCTTGGCCCGTCCCTCGAAGGCCAGCAGGCCCGGCCAGGCGACGAACTGCGACAGCGCGTCGACGCTGCCGGCGCTCAGCGCGGACGCGCCCACGCTGGGCTGCTGGTTGAGCTTCTGGACGTCCTTCCGCGGGTCGAGACCGGCCTGCTCCAGGGCGCGCACGAGCGTGCCGTCGGCGGCCGAGCCGACACTGGTGGACACCTTCTTGCCGCGCAGGTCCGCCAGCGACTCCAGGGACGAACCGGGGGCGGTCACGACGGTGTTGAGCCCGCCGCGCAGGTTGTAGCCGGTGACCGACACCAACCGGGTCGGCTGGCCCAGCTGCTTCCCCCGGGCGGCGTTGATGAGCAGCGGGAAGTCGCCCATCGAGCCGATGTCGATCTTCCCGGCCGCCATCTGGGCGGTGATCGGCGCACCGGTCGCGTAGTCCTGCCACACGACCTCGTACGAGACGCCGTCCTCCTTCCCGCGCGCCGCGAGCTCCTCCTCGAAGTAGCCGAGGGAACGCAGCAGCGTGCCGGCGGTCACGGTGTTGATGGTCTTGGACTGGTAGCCGACGGTCACCGTGACGGTCTTGCCGCCGTCGGCGCCCGCCGTCCCGCCGCAGGCGGTGGCTAGGGGAAGCAGCGCGGTGGCCAGGAGCAGCGGAAGCGGGATTCTCTTGCGGGGCATGGAGGCCGGCCTTTCAGCGGAGCAGGTAGGGCATGTTGACGGTGACCGCACCGGTGGGACAGCGCGCGGCGCAGGGGCCGCAGTACCAGCACTCGTCCACGTGCATGTAGGCCTTGCCGTCGTCCTCGCGGATGGCGAGCGAGTCGAGCGGACACATGTCGACGCAGAGGGTGCAGCCGTCGATGCACTTGGACTCGTCGATGGTCACGGGGACGTCCGAACGCTGCGGAACGAGAGGCATGGCGGTCTCCAAGACCGAAGAGGGCGGGAAGGGGGGAAGGTACGGGGAGAGGCCGTGGTCAGACGGACCGGTGCAGCACGCCGCTCATGGTGATGCGGTCGCCGCGGAACCGGATGAACTCCAGATCCACCGGGCGTCCGTCGGGCAGGCGGGTCAGCCGTTCCAGCATCAGGACGGCCGTGCCCCGAGGAGCCTGGAGCACCGCGGCGGAGTGCGCGTCGGCGGTGATCGCCTCCAGGGTGATCTCCGCGTGCCCCAGCGGACCGCCGGTGAGCGATTCCAGGAGCCGGAACACGTCCGTGTTCTCCAGGTCGCAGCCGAGGAGTTCCCCGCCCACGTCCATGGGCAGATAGGACAGGTCCAGGGACAGCGGAAGCCCGTTCAGGCGGCGCAGCCGCTCGATGCAGAGCACGTCGCTGTGGGCGGGCACCCCCAGCCGGTGCGCCACCGGCCCGGGGGCGGAGACGGGGCCGACGGTACGGACCTCGTTGGTGACCCGACCGTGCTCGTGCAGCGTCTCGGCCAGGCCCTGGAGGCGGTTCAGGCCGTGCGGGTACTTCTCGCACACCACCACGGTGCCGACGCCGGGCTGCCGCTCGACGAGCTGTTCGCCGCGCAGCAGGTCCAGGGCGTGTCGCACGGTGTTGCGGCTGGCCCGGTACTCCCTGGCGATGACGTCCTCCAGGGGGAGGACCTGCTGGGGGAAGCCGCCCGCGAGGATCTGGTGGCGCAGCAGATCGGCGAGCTGTCGCGCCCGGTCCGCACGCAGTCGTCGTCGGCGCGCGGCGGCGACCGGGCGGGCTGCGGGGGTGGGTTCGGCTGGCATGTCAGGGAACGTACCGGGGGAGTGCGGCCGATGGTGTTGCCGCGGTATTGCGCCACCTGACGGTTCGTAGGGACCGCTCTGACCTGCGTGTTTCACCCCCGCGGACACAAGATCCGCCACCGGGGCGTCCACCACGTGGACAGCCGGGTTCGTTCAGCGCGTGGGTTCCCAGGGACGAAACCACGGGTCGGGCCACGCCTCGGCGGCGGCGAGCAGGGGATAGAGGGTCGCGCCGTCGATGCTCTCGCGGATGAGGTCGGCGTGGCCCCCGTGGCGTGCGGTCTCCTCGATCAGGTGGAGCAGGACCCAGCGGACCGACCACTCCCCGACCTCGGCGGGGAACCAGGGGAGACCCTGCGGCACCGGAACGGCCTGCCCGAGGTCCGGAACGCCGGCGATCACCGCGTCGGTCCGCGCGGTCGCCTCCGCGTGCGCCGCCAGCGCCCAGGCGAGGGTCTCGTCCGCAGCGAGTCGGAACTCGTCGTCGTCCGACTCGTCCGCCTTCCGCTGGGGCCCGTGTCGCTCCCCGAGAACGAGGTTGGTCCAGAAGGTCTCGCACCGCGCGGCGTGTTTGATCAGCCCGCCGATGCTCAGGTCACCGACGGGGGACGTCATGCGGGCCTGTTCGTCGGTGAGACCGTGGGCGGTGACGCGCAAGGCGCGCCGCTGGTGCGCGAGATAGGCGGTCAGGGCCGAGCGCTCGTCGGCGACGGGTGGGGCGAGTCCGGGCATGGCGGTCCCTCTCCTGTTGCAAGTTCTTGCAGCAAGTTTCGGTCAGACTCTACTGGCGCAGCGCGCCGCCGTACACGGGTTCGCCCGTACTGCTCCGCAGGCCCACCGCTTGATGTGCCGTCACGGGCGGTGCCCCGGTCGTGACTGAAAGAGATTTCAGAAACTTGCATCGCATCCGGGCCTGTCCCGAGGATGCGGGCCATGGCCAACGACCCGAAGCGCACAGCGCGTTCCCTCGCTCTCACCACCCTCACCGCGGCGGGCCTCCTGGCGGGCCTCGCCGCCGCCCCCGCCTCCGCGGCCGCCCCCGTGTCGGCACCCGGCTGCGTGGAGTACTTCCAGAGCTGGCGCTACACCGACGTCCACAACGGCTGCGGCGACACCGTCACCGTCACGGTCACGTACACGAACGGCGAGTGGGCTCCGTGCCGCGTCGTCGAGCCCGGCGGCTGGGCCACCTTCTCCGGCTACGGCACGAACGGCAACTACGTCACGGGGTTGTGGACGTGCGACCCCCTGGCCGCCGACCCCGCCTGACCCCGCGCCCCCATCCTCGACCGCACGAGCTGAGTCCGCCCGGACCGACGTGACTCGGTCCGGGCGGACTCGCGGCGTCCTGCCGTGCTCCAGTGGCGTGAGCCGCGGGCGGGGGCGCCGTCCCCGCCCGCGGCTCACGCGTGGGGCGTTCAGTCGATGGCGTCGACCACGTGGCCGAGGTCGACGAACTTGAAGCCGGTGGCCTCGCGGTCACCGTCTCCGGGCGTCTCCTCGCCGTCCTGGACGACGAGCAGGCCGTTCGGGTAGCGGGTGCCGAGCGGGGCGTTGAGGGCGGCGGCGCCGTCGCAGACCTCGGAGCCGTCGAGGGTGGCGGAGGCCGCGGCGATGCGGAAGGTGTTCTCGTACTCGTTGTCCTCGTCGCGCTCGCGGTCGTACGCGACGAAGGTGTCGTCTCCCTGGCTGGAGGCGAGCAGGTAGCCGTCGCCGTCCGCCTCGGTGACCAGGGTCAGGCCCTCGACGTCGGCGCTGAGGTGCGTGCCGCCGAAGCCGGGGTCGGCGCCGGGCGTGCACTCCTCGGTCTCCTCGTCGTAGGTGCCCGGGACGCCGTACTCGCGGACCTTGTCGATCAGGCGCGGCGTGCCGGTCAGGCCGGCGTCGATGCGCCAGATGCCCACGTCCTCCTGCCCCGCGTACAGGGTGCCGTCCACCGGGTCGACGACCATGCCCTCGACCTGCGGAAGTTCACCCGGCTCGCCGCACGGCGTCCAGGGGGCGCCGTTGGGCATCCGGAAGGAGGACGGCAGGTCGAGGACGCGGACCTGCCGGTAGTCGACCGTGCCGGCCGAGGTGGCGACCAGCTCCATCAGGGCGATCCGGGTGCGGTTGCGCTGGCTGACCAGGGCGTAGGAGCGGCCGGTGGCGCGGTCGGTCCAGGTGGCCAGCCCGTACGCGGTCTGCTGCTCGTTGATCTCTGCTTGGTCGGCGGAGAAGACGGGCCGCACGGCCGGGTCGGTGACGTCGGTGAGCGGGCCGCCGGGCTTGTCGCGGTCGATGCGGTAGATCCTCAGCCGGTCGTTGCCGCGGTCGCTGACCACCGCGACGTCCGCGCGCCCGCCGCCCAGGCGCAGGCCCTGCACCAGGTCGACGTTGTTGAAGCGGCCGGGCTTGTCGTCGGCGCCCGGTCCGGCCGGGGCGGGGATCGACTGCACCTGGCGCGCGTCGAGGTCGTAGACCCGCAGACCGCCCTGCTTGGCCGTCGCGATCACCAGGCTGCGGCCCGGGGCGGCGGAGTTGCGCCAGATCGCCGGGTCGTCCGCGTTGGCGTTGCCGCCCGCCTCGTCGTCGTACAGCGGGGTGGTCTCGGCCTTCGGCAGGACGCTGACGATCCCGGAGGCGTGTGCCGGGAGCGCGAACGAGGTGGCCAGTGTCGTGCAGAGAGCGAGCGCGGAGGCGCGAACAGCCAGACGTGTCGTCATGTTTCTTCCTGAGATAGGGGTGTTTGCCCTGGTAGGAAGACCTTCGTCGTCCAGCCTGTCATGTACGCGACGCAAAGGTGGACGGCGCTTGAACACACCGGGAAACCCGCGGAGTGAGGACCAGCCCCGCCTCACCACCGCCGAACAGCACTGCGCCCGGCTCGCCGCCGACGGCGGGAGCAACCGCGACATCGCCGCCGCCCTCACCGTCAGCGTCAAGACGGTCGAGGCGACCCTCACCCGCGTCTCCCGCGAACTGGGCCCGCACTCCCGCGTCCAGCTCGCGCGCGCCGTCGACGCGGCGTGCGAATGACCCCCGCCGGCACGGACCCGGGACCGTCGGGACACCCACGCGGCACCCCCGGTCACGGCAAGGGGGGCGGGGCCAGGGTCGGCCGGTCGTCGGACCCGGTCCTTGCGGCAGGTCAGATCCAGCCCCGGCGTGTCGCGACGACGCCGGCCTGGAAACGGTTCACCGCGCCGAGGAGTTCGAGGAGGCGGCTCATGCGCCGCCGCATGGTGCGCACCGACCAGCCGAGCTGGCGGGCTATCGCCTCGTCCTTCAGGCCGCCGACCAGCAGGGTGAGCACCAGGCGATCCTCCTCGCCGAGCGGGTCCTCGGCCGGCGCGTCGAGCGGCAGGGCCTGTTTCCAGCACAGTTCCCAGTAGGCGGTGAGGGCGTCCAGCAGCGTGGACGGCCGGATCACCGCGGCCCGCACGCCGTCGAGATCCAGGGAGAGCGGCATCAGGGCCAACCGGCGGTCCGCGACGGCGAGTTTGATCCGCAGCCCCGGCATCACCCGGGCCTGCTCGCCCCGGCGCACGAGGCCGCGGATGTCCTCGAGCACCCCCGGCCACTCAAGTGCCTCGGGGGCGTAGACCGCGCGGTAGCGCACGCCGCGCCCCAGCGCGGTGCTCTCCACCGGGTTGGAGGTGGTCAGCGCGTACGGCGGCCGGTCCAGCGTCATGACGTCGTCGCGCGCCTCCTGCTGGAGGCGGACGAACCAGCGGCCGAGTGCCTCGCGCCCGGTGACGATCTCCACCTCGTCCTCCCCGGCGGTGCCCGCCTGCGCCGCCGCGAAGAGGCGCGACAGCTCGCCGGCCGCCGACCGGACCCGGTCCAACTCCGCTGTCCTGTTGCGGATCAGGGACTCGACCGCGGCACCCGGCTCGATCGCCGCGTACCGCCGACGGGCCCCCGCGAGCCGCCCGACCAGGCCGTGGTCGTGCAGCCGGTCCAGCGCCCTGGCGGCACGGAGGGGCGAACAGCCGAGGTCGGCGGCGAGCTCGGCAGGGGCCGCCGAACGCCGGGTCAACACGGCCCGGTAGACGCTTTCGTCGAACGGATCGATGCCTGCCGCGGTGAGCTCGCTCGTCATATGCGGATCCTGGCCCACGTGTGCCAGGTGCAGCAATGGGCCGTCAAGATCCGTTGTACGGAGAGTGACTTCGGCGCTAGGACTTTTCCCCATGGCCAAGAACCCACGAAGAAGCCGACGTCTGCTGGCCGCCGCGGTCACCACCGTCGCGCTGGCCGGGACGCTCACCGCGACACCCGACGCCGCCACAGCGAAGTCGCCCGACCCGAACCAGCGGGTCATCGTCGAGCTGTCCGGAGACGCCGCCGTGGCAGCGGTGCCCGGTGGCTCGCTCACCTATCCGACAGCCGCCGCCACCTCCGCCGTCGGCGACGCCCGACGAGCCCTGGCCGCGCGGCAGGACGCCTTCCTCAGGACGGCACGGCAAGCCGGGCTGCGCCCCGCCGCACCCCGCCGACTGGGGCTCCTCGTCAACGCCGTGGCGATGACGGTGCCCGCCTCCGAGACGGCACGGCTGGCCGCACTGCCGGGCGTCGTCGCCGTCCGGCCCGACACCCGGATACAGGTGCGCACGGACGCGAGCGTTCCGCTGACCGGCGCGCCCGACGTCTGGAAGCGCGAGGACCCGACCGGGGCGAAGGCCACCGGCAGAGGGACTGTCGTGGCGGTCCTGGACAGCGGCGTGGACTACGGCCACCCCGACCTGGGCGGCGGCTTTGGCGAGGGCCACAAGGTCGTCGGCGGCTTCGACTTCGCCAACGGCGACGACGACCCGATGGACGACAACGGGCACGGCACCCACGTCGCGGGCATCATCGCGGGCAAGGCGGCCCGCGAGGGAGGCGTCAGCGGCATGGCGCCCGACGCGCGCCTGCTCGCCTACAAGGTCACCGGCGCCGACGGCAGCGGCTACACCTCCGACATCATCGCCGGCATCGAGGCCGCGGTCGATCCCGCCAACCCCCACCCGGCCGACGTCTGCGCAGCACCGACAACGGCTCCACCTGGGAGAACATCTCGAGCGGCCTTCAGAACACCGACACCACCGAGCTGGCCGCCGCCCCCGACGGCCGCACGCTCTACGTCGGCACGGTCGACGGCGGGGTCCACCGCCTGAAGCTGCGCCGCTGACGCCCGACGCTCGGGCACGGAGCCGAACGCTCCCGTGCGGAGGGGCGCCGGCCGGGGAGAACCCCCGGTCAGGCGCCTCTTTCGCTTTTCGGGAAAGCCCTGCGTGTTCTCTCCGCCGGGCGGTCCGAGGTGCGCGACCATACGGACGCCGTCAAGAGCGCGCAGCCCTATGGAAGCACCGACAGGAAGAGGGACGGACGTGTCCGGCAGCGAAAGCGAGAACCCCGCAATCCCTTCCCCCACCCCCGCGCCCACTCGTCCCAGGACGAACCGGGACTGGTGGCCGAACCAGTTGGACCTCCAGGTTCTCCACCAGAACTCGCCCCGGGCCAATCCGATGGGCGAGGAATTCGACTACGCGGAAGAGTTCGCCACCCTGGACGTCGAAGCGCTGAAGCGCGACGTCTTCGAGGTGATGACCACGTCGCAGGACTGGTGGCCCGCCGACTACGGCCACTACGGGCCGCTCTTCATCCGGATGAGCTGGCACGCGGCGGGAACGTACCGCATCGCCGACGGCCGCGGCGGCGGCGGTTCCGGCGCGCAGCGCTTCGCCCCTCTCAACAGCTGGCCGGACAACGCGAGTCTGGACAAGGCGCGGCGGCTGCTCTGGCCGGTGAAGCGGAAGTACGGGCGGAAGATCTCCTGGGCCGACCTCCTGGTGTTCGCCGGAAACTGCGCCATGGAGTCCATGGGGTTCAAGACGTTCGGATTCGGCTTCGGCCGGGAGGACGTCTGGGAACCGGAGGAGGTCTTCTGGGGGCCCGAGGACACCTGGCTCGGAGACGAGCGCTACAGCGGTGACCGGGAACTCACCGGTCCTTTCGGTGCGGTGCAGATGGGCCTGATCTACGTCAATCCCGAAGGCCCCAACGGAAATCCGGACCCCCTCGCCGCCGCCCGGGACATTCGCGAGACGTTCGGGCGCATGGCGATGAACGACGAGGAGACGGTCGCGCTCATCGTCGGCGGCCACACCTTCGGCAAGTGCCACGGCGCGGTGGACCCCGAGTACGTCGGTCCGGAACCGGAGGCCGCCCCGCTGGAGCAGCAGGGACTCGGCTGGCACAACTCCTTCGGCAGCGGCAAGGGCGCCGACACGATCACCAGCGGGCTCGAAGGCGCGTGGACGAACGAGCCGACGAAGTGGGACAACGGTTACCTGAACAACCTGTTCGCCTACGACTGGGAGCTGACGACGAGCCCGGCCGGGGCGCAGCAGTGGACCCCCAGGAACCCCGAGGCGCAGGGCACCGTGCCGGACGCGCACGATCCCGGCAGGCGGCACGCCCCCATGATGCTCACGACGGACCTCGCGTTGAAGGTGGACCCCGTCTACGCCCCCATCTCGAAGAGCTTCCACGAGAACCCGGACAAGCTCGCCGACGCGTTCGCCAGGGCCTGGTACAAGCTCCTGCACCGCGACATGGGCCCGGTCTCGCGCTACCTCGGCCCCTGGATCCCCGAACCGCAGCTGTGGCAGGACCCGGTGCCGCCGGTCGACCACGAGCTGGTGACGCCCGAGGACGTCGCCGTCCTCAAGGACAGGATCCTTTCCTCCGGGCTGACCGTCTCCCAGCTGGCCGCCACGGCCTGGGCGTCGGCGGCCAGCTTCCGCGGCACCGACAAGCGGGGCGGTGCGAACGGCGCCCGGATCCGGCTCGCGCCGCAGAAGGACTGGGAGGTCAACGCCCAGCCCGAGGTCGCCGAGACCGTGCGCACCCTCGAAGGGATCCAGCAGGACTTCAACAACTCCCAGAGCGGGGGGACCAGGATCTCGCTCGCCGACCTGATCGTCCTGGGCGGCTGCGCGGCGGTCGAGCGGGCCGCGAAGAACGCCGGGCACGACATCACGGTCCCGTTCGCGCCGGGACGCACGGACGC
Organism: Streptomyces sp. NPDC003327; assembly: GCF_053589515.1. Taxonomy (NCBI): domain Bacteria; kingdom Bacillati; phylum Actinomycetota; class Actinomycetes; order Kitasatosporales; family Streptomycetaceae; genus Streptomyces; species Streptomyces sp. NPDC003327. The sequence continues at coordinate 48,635 of NZ_JBSFSA010000015.1, forward strand.
CACGCAGGACCAGACGGACGTGGAGTCGTTCGCCGTGCTGGAGCCGCGGGCCGACGGGTTCCGCAACTACCTGTCGGCGGGCGAGAAGCTGTCGCCGGAGACGCTGCTGCTGGACCGTGCCAACATGCTGAACCTGACGGCGCCCGAGATGACGGTGCTGGTAGGCGGTATGCGCGCCCTCGACACGGGCTTCAAGCGGTCCTCGCACGGCGTGTTCACCGACCGGCCGGAGACCCTGACCAACGACTTCTTCGTCAACCTGCTCGACATGGGGACGCAGTGGAAGGCGTCGGCCACGGACGAGAACGTGTTCGAGGGCCGCGTCGCCGGGTCGGAGGGCGGCGCACCGAAGTGGACCGCCACCGCCGTGGACCTGGTCTTCGGCGCGAACTCCCAGCTGAGGGCCATCTCGGAGGTCTACGCGGCCGAGGACGCGCGGGAGAAGTTCGTCCGCGACTTCGTCGCGGCCTGGGACAAGGTCATGATGCTCGACCGGTTCGACCTCGCCTGACGTTACGCCCCCGCCGACGACGACCGTGGTCGGGGGCGGGCGTCCCGGCCGGCTGCCCGTGGCGCCGGCCGGGACGTGTCACCTCCGCCACCTGAGACGGACCGGCGACGAAAGCCGCGGGGCGCCTCGTCACAGGGCGGACGGTCCGGTCGACCTTGCCTGCCAGGCCCCGCCGTCCACCTGGTACACCGTCAGTCGGCGGTGGACGGCGTCACCGGCCCCGTCGAAGGCGACGGGGCCGGTGACGCCGTCGAAGGCCAGCCGTTCGACGGCCTGCGGCAGCTTCGCACGGATGTCACCGGCACGAGGGCCGCCGTTCGGCTTCGCCACGGCCTTCACCGCCTCGATGAGGGCCCAGGTCGCGTCATAGGCGTAGGGGCCGTACCAGCCTGGCGGCTGCGCGTAGCCCGCCTTCTCGTACCGGGCGAGGAAGTCGCGGCCCGCCGCCGACTCCGTGGCCGGTGCGCCGATCTGGGTCGCCAGGTCACCGTCGGCGCGGGGGTTCCCGGTGAGGTATGCCTGGTCGAAGAGGCCGTCGCCGCCCATGAAGGGCAGGGTCACGCCCGCTTGCTTGAGCTGCTGGGACAGTGGCGCCGCGGTGTCGTAGTAGCCGCCGAAGTAGACGGCATCGGCGCCCGACGACCGTACCCTGAGGGCGAGTCCCGCGAAGTCGCGTTCCGCGGGATCGACTTGTTCGGTGCCGACGACCGTCCCCCCGAGCTTCTTCCATGCGGTGGTGAGGCCGGAGGCGACGGCGGTCCCGTGGGGGCTTGCGTCGTCGACCACGTAGAGCTTGGTCTTCCCGACGCCGCGCAGGTACCGCGCCGCGAAGGGCCCCTGGTCGGCATCCGTGCCGATCGTCCGGAAGTACGTGGCGTGCGGACGGGCGCGGGTGCCCTCGGCCCAGTCGGGGCCCAGGGTCAGGACGGGGTCGGTGTTCGCCGGCGACACGTTGACCACGCCCGCGCGGGAGAGCACGGGCACCAGGGTGTGGGCGACGGCGGAGTTGAGGGGGCCGACGACGCCGACCAGCCTGTCGTCGGACACGAACCGGGTCGCGTTGGCCGCCCCCTTGGAGGGGTCGGCCCCGTCGTCCACGGCCGTGAGCTCGAAGGTCACGCCGGGGACGTGTCCGGTCTCGTTGGCGGTCCGGACCGCGAGTTCGGCGGAGTTCCTGACGCCGGTGCCCATCGAGGAGAGTCCGCCGCTGAGGGGCGCGTCCACCCCGATCCGCACCGTGAGGGAGGAGGCCGTCGAGCCGCTGCCGCTCCCGCCGCCCCGCGGGCCGTCGTCGCGGGTGAGGGACCAGGTCAGGAGCGAGCCCGTGGCGAGCACGGCGAGCGCCGTCCCCAGGACCGCGGAGCGCCGGGTGAGGCCCCGGAGCCCCCTGGACGTCCGGTCGCCCGGCTCCGGCGGAACCGTCGCGTCGAGTGTCGGCGGCTGCTCTTGGGGGGCCACGACGACCGGCGGCGCGGTCGGCCGGTCGGGCACGCGGTGACGCGCGGGACCCGCGCCGCCCCCGGAGGAGTCGACGACGGTGGGGGTCGGTACGGACGGCGTCGACGAGGGGGCCCGCTCGGGCGTCGTCGAGGCGGAGGACGGTTCCGCCGGCGCGTCCGGCGGCGGAACCGTCCTCGGGCCGGGAGCGGGTTCCGGTCCCGGCCCGCCGCCCGGTCCGGTCTCCGGCGCGGGGCCGGGCCCGCGGTCCGGGCCGTCGGGGGAGGAGGCGGAGCCCCGTACGGCCCTGAGCATCTCGGCCGCCTCCGAGGCGCCCAAGCGCTCGGCCGGGTCCTTGGTCAGCAGCGCGTCCAGCAGCGGGGCCAGCGGGCCGGCGTGGACCGGCGGCCGGTGCGGACGGGTGAACACGGCCACCGCGAGGGCGTGGAGACCCTCCGCCTCGAACGGGGGATGCCCTTCGACGGCGTGGTAAAGGGTGGCGCCGAGCGCCCAGAGGTCGTTGGCGGGAGTCGGACGCTTGCCGTCGAGCTGCTCCGGCGGCATGTACTGCGGGGTGCCGATGACGATCCCGCTGTGGCTCAGCTTGGTCGTGGCGTCGGCGAGGTGCGCAATGCCGAAGTCGGTCAGGACGACCCGGTCCTTGGCCAGGAGCACGTTGTCCGGCTTGATGTCGCGGTGGACGATCCGTGCCGCGTGCGCCTCGGTCAGCGCGTCCAGCACGGCGGCGCCGATCTCCGCCACCCGCCGTACGGGCAGCCGCCCAAGGCTGCTGATCTCGGCGGCCAGGGACCGGCCGCGAATCAGCTCCATGACGATGACGGGGGCGCCGCGGTGCTCCACGACGTCATGGACGGTGATGACGCCCGGGTGGCTGAGAGTGACCGCTGCGCGGGCCTCACCGGTGAACCGCCTGAGCAGCGCCTCGCGGTCGGCCTCGGTCATGCCCGGAGGGAAGAGGATCTCCTTGACGGCGACTTCGCGTCCGAACAACTGCTGGTCGAGCCCGCGCCAGACCCGGCCCATGCCGCCCTGGCCGATGCGTTCGACCAGGCGGTAGCGGCCGGCGATGAGTGCGTGGTTCTCCTCGGTCACGCGCACACTCTAGATCCTGATGAGCCGACCGGGTGACGGAAAGACGGCTTGATCACGCCCCCGACGAAGAGCCCGAGGGGCGCGGGAAGCCGGCCGCGGCCCCCGCCTCGGCGCCTCCCCGCTCCGGCGGGGCCGCCCCCCCGCGGCGTCAGCTCGCGTCCGTGAGGCTTCGGTCGAGGACGCCGGTGAGCCGCGCTCCCGCGCGGTCGGTCCCACGGCGCTCCCCCCGCACGCCCGCCGACGCCTTCTCCAGCCGCAGCCGCGCCGTGCGCCCCCGCAGGGTCAGCGTCATCAACTGGTTGCCGAACCACGGTCCACCGGTGCGCTCCCACCGCACCTGCGGCCTCGCGACCCGCCCGTGGCGGGCGAGGAGATGCCCGATCACCTTGGCGAACCGGCTCCAGCCGAACCGGAACGCCCCCCGCATCGCCGCGGGCACCGAGTTGTGCAGCGGCGAGCAGGTGAACTGGAAGACGCGTGAGCGCGGCTGCAGCCCGGAGGTCCAGACGGGCTCCGCCACGTACGCGTGGTGGACGTCTCCGGAGAGCACGCACACCGTGGCCGGGGCGGCTTCGGCCCTCCCCACCTCGGCGACCGTCTCCGTCAGCCTCCGGAACGACGAGACGAACGCCGCCCAGTGCTCCAGGTCCGCCCGTCGGCGCAGCCACTCGCCGAACCGTGCCCAGCGCGGCCCGCGCTCGCCCCGGCAGAGCGCCGCGTGCCAGCCCTCCGCGAAGTGGACCATCGGCGGCAGCAGCCACGGCAGCGAGGTCCCGACCAGCAGGTGGTCGACCCCGTCGAGGCCGTCGAGCGCCTGCGCCCGCAGCCAGGCCGCCTCCTCGGCGTCCAGCATCGCCCGGTGCTGCTCCTCCAGCACCCGCGCCGCCCGGGTGTCGACCATCAGCAGCCGGGTGCGGCCGAAGTCCCTCCGGTAGCTCCAGCGCACCGTCGCCGGGTCGGCGTCGGCGCGCTCGGCGAACGCGCGCAGCACCTCCGTGCCGTCACCGGCCGCCAGCACCGCCGCGTACAGCTCGTCCTTCTCCAGTTCGGCGGGGGAGAGGTTCCCGAGGTGCTGGTAGACCCAGTACGACATCAGGCCGCCGGTGATCCGCTCGTGCCACCACTCCGTCGCCCGCATCTCCGCGACCCAGGCGGCGCTGGTGTTCCAGTCGTCGATGACGTCGTGGTCGTCGAAGATCATGCAGCTGGGCACGGTCGAGAGCAGCCAGCGCAGCTCGGGATCGCCCCAGGACTCGTCGTAGAGGCGGGTGTACTCCTCGTAGTCCGCGACCTGGTCCGGCGGGGCGGCGGAGCCGGTGCCCGCGGACCGCCGGTGCCGGGCGATCCAGGCGCGGGTGTCGGCGGAGGTCTCGTCCGCGTACACCTGGTCGCCCAGGAGGACCAGAACGTCCGGCCGCCCGGCGTCCGGGTCGGCGGCGAGCCGGGCGGAAAGGGTGTCGAGGACGTCGGGGCCCACCGGATCGGACTTGTCGGCGGCGGGCGCCGCCCACCGGCACGACCCGAAGGCGACGACCGCGTCCGTCGCCGCGACGGGGGGCGTGCGGATGGTGCTGGCCGGCTGGGGCGCGTCGGGGAGGGGCCACACCCGCTCGCCGTCGAGGAGCACCTCGTACGGGGTGACGGTCCCGGGGACGAGCCCGGTCACGACCACCAGCGCGTAGTGGTGGCCGGCGACGCGGAACGTGGGCGCCGAACCGCCGGCGCCGCCCGGGCACCGGACCTCCGCGGTGCACGCGCGGTCGGTCTCGACCCACACCGTCGCCCTCGTGCCCGACTCCCAGTCCACGTGACGCAGGAGCGGACCCAGCCTCAGACCGGCCACCGCGAGCCCCTTCCCGTAGCCGCACGGCACGAAACCGTCCCTCCGTACGCTACTCGCCCGCGGCGCAAAGAGCGCCGCGGCGCCGTACGACCCCGCTCGTACCCGGGTTCCGCCGGTCCACGCCACGTCGCCCGACCCCGGCCCGCGCGACTCCGGTCACGTACGGAAGACCTGTTTGTTCCCGGTTCGCCCGGTGAAGAGATCCATGTTCCCAGGGGGACGACGGACGCCCCCGACCGCACGACAGAACAGACGAGACCCCATGCCTTCCCGTCCCGCAGACACCGACGCGCGTCAGCCGCTCCGCCAGGTCCTCACCACCCGTCTCCTGTACTTCTTCATCCTCGGTGACGTCCTCGGCGCGGGCGTGTACGTACTGATCGGGCAGGTGGCCGCGAAGTCGGGCGGCGGTGTGTGGGTGCCGCTCACGTGCGCGCTCCTCCTGGCACTCCTGACCGCCGCCTCGTACGCCGAGCTGGCGACGAAGTACCCCAGGGCCGGCGGGGCCTCCCACTACGCCACGCGCGCCTACGGACCCGCCGTGGGCTTCTTCGCCGGTTACTGCATGCTGGCCGCGGGCATCGTGTCGGTCGCGGCGCTCGCCCGGGGCTTCGCCGGGGACTACCTCGCCGCCCTCGTGTCCGTGCCGGTGGTGCTCGTCGCCGTGGTCTTCCTCGTCCTGCTGGCGCTGCTGAACGCGCGAGGTATCCGGGAGTCCACCCGGCTGAACACGCTCGCCACCCTGTGCGAGGCGGGCGGACTGCTGCTCATCGTGGGACTCGGGGCCTGGGTCGTCCTCCGGGGCGACGGCGACGTGGGCCGGCTGACGCAGCTCGGGACGGAATCCGCGTCGCCCACGGCGGCCGTGCTGGCGGGAGCGGTGCTCGCCTACTACTCCTTCGTGGGCTTCGAGACCTCGGTGAACGTCGCCGAGGAGACCCTGGACCCCGCACGCTCCTATCCCCGCGCCCTGTTCGGAGCGCTCGCCACCGCGGGGCTCATGTACGCGGCCGTCGGCGCGGCGGCCTCCGCCGCCGTGCCCACCGCCACCCTGGCCGCCTCCGACGGTCCCCTGCTGGAAGTGGTCCGGGCCGCCGGAGGGGTACCGCCGCGGCTGTTCGCGTTCATCGCCCTGGTCGCGGTGGCCAACGGGGCCCTCCTGACCGGGATCATGAGCTCCCGGCTGGCGTACGGGATGGCCAGGGAGGGCCTTCTCCCCGGGTTCCTCGCCCGCGTCCTCCCGAACCGGCGCACCCCCTGGGCCGCGATCGCCGCGACGACCGTCGTGTCCGCGCTGCTCGCCGCGACCGGCGAGATCGACGTCCTGGCGGGCACCCTGGTGCTGCTCCTGCTGGTCGTCTTCTTCACCGTGAACACCGCCGCCCTGGTCCTGCGGCGTGACCGGTCCGCCCCCGCCGACCACTTCCGCGCCCCCACCGTCGTGCCCGTGCTCGGCGCCCTGTCGTGCATCGTCCTCGCGACGCAGATCGAGGCCGACGTCTGGGCACGCGGACTGGTCCTGATGGCCGTGGGCGCAGGCCTCGGCGTCCTCATGCTGCTGCGACGGGGACGGCGGACGGCAATCGGGCGCTAGGCCGTCTCTTTCGGATCTTGCCGGGCTCCCGGCGTCCGGTGCCGGACCCGAAGGAAACGACCTAGAAGGCGTAGCGCACCCGCAGCCACGGCGTCCGTTCCGTGATCATGCCGGTCAGCGCCTCCACGGCCTCGCGTTTGACCGGGGTGCGGTAGCGGACGTTCAGGGCGCCGTTCTGCGACCTCTTGGGCTGCTGGAGGTCCGGTCGCCACAGGACGTCCTCGGCACGCGGGTGCCAGCCGAGGTTGACCCCGTGCAGGTCCTCGTTGTGGGTGAGCATGATGATCTCCGCCGCGGCCTGCTCCTTCACCCGCCGCGGGAGCACGTCGTCCATCATCCGCAGCAGCTCACCCCAGGCCTCCCGCCACCCGGGGCGGATCACCACCGGCGACAGGTTGAAGTGCACCTCGTACCCGGCGTCCAGGAAGTCGCCGGCGGCCTCCAGGCGGGCGGGGACCGGGCTGGTGCGGATGTCGAGGAGCCGGGAGTCGTCCGGTGGCATGAGGGAGAAGCGGATGCGGGTACGCCCGCGGGGGTCGAGCCGCAGCAGGTCGGGGTTGACGAACTTGGTCGCGAAGGACGCCTTGGCGGTCGGCCAGCGACGGAAGGCGTGGACGAGGTCGGCGGTGTTGTCGCTGATCAGGTCGTCCACCGCGCAGTCGCCGTTCTCGCCGACGTCGTACACCCACGCCCGCTCGTCGCACTGGTTCGGCTCCGTCTTCGGTCCCGTCGCGGCGATGTGCCGACCGATCGCGGCCAGGACCCGTTCGACGTTGGTGAAGACGGTGATGGGGTTGGCGAAGCCCTTGCGGCGCGGCACGTAGCAGTACGCGCAGGCCATCGCGCAGCCGTTGGACAGCCCGGGGGCGATCCAGTCGGCGGAGCGGCCGTTGGGGCGGACGGTCAGGGAGGAACGCTCGCCGAGGACGAGGGTCTCCCGCTTCACCCGCACCCAGTGCTCGACGTTGCCTTCGTTGCCGTGCAGGTGCGGGATGCGCCAGTGCGAGCCGGTCTCGACGAGCCGGGCGTCGGGGAACCTCGCGATGATCTCCTGCCCCCGCCAGGACGCCGCGGCACCGGGTTCCGCGTGGATCTCCGCCACCCGCAGCAGCCGAGCCGCCTCGGGTCCCTCCCGGAACGCCCGCCCCTCGCGCGCCCCGGCCGACGCGGACGCGGCGACGAGCTCCGCCACGTCGAAGAGGCCTTCGGCCTCCCCGCCCGTCTCCTGAGGCTGTCCCATTCCCACTCCGCTGCCGATTCCGGTGCCTTTGCCCCAGTCTACGAGCCCGGTCCGTCACCCCTCGCGGTCGGACGCAGGCCACACGTACGGAAGATCGTCCGGCACGTCGGGGAAACGGGCCCGGTAGTGCGCCGGGTCCTTGCGCACCAGCGCCGAACGGTGGCTGCGGTGGAACGCCGGGTTCCCCAGCCACGGCGGCAGCTCGTCCGCCCGCGCGAGCTCGTCCTGCCCGCGCACCGTGCCCGACGGCCGCCAGGCACGGTAGTCGTCCAGCAACGTCACCGCGCAGGTGTCGGCCCGCCCCTGCCCGGTCCACACGGCGCAGACGTCCAGCCCGTACCGCACCAGCGCCTCCTCGTACCCGGCCCACATCCGCACCGCGGGGTGCCGCCGCCATCCGTAGTCCTCCACGGTCAGCCCCCGGAACACCTGGAGCGCCTCGACGCGCTGCTTCCCCAGCCGCTTCGGGTCCAGCACGGCGGCGGAGGCGGAAGAACTCTCGTACGGAAGAAAGGTCTGCATGCACACCTGCTCCCCACCCCGGCCCCGCCCCCTCGACTCGGTGAGCGGGAACCACACATCTGCCCTAATTTATGGGTGAATGTCCCTCTCGGAAAGGAGTCGTCCCATGGCGGACAAGGCCAAGGGCAAGATGGAGCAGGCCAAGGGCAAGGCCAAGGAGGCCGTCGGCAAGGCGACCGGCAACGAGCGGATGCGGGCCGAGGGCAAGACCGACCAGGCCAAGGGCAAGACGCGGGAGGCCGCGGGCAAGGCCGAGGAGCGGGCCAAGGGCGTCAAGGACTCCCTCCGAGGCCGCCAGAACCCCTGAAGGTCCCCTATCGGCGGCTGACGGGGCCCGCACGATCCGCAGGATGCGGGAGACGAGGACGGGAGCCTTCTCCGGCCCTCGTCCCCGTGCCCCAGATCCACCCAGATCCACCTGGATCTAGAAGAAGCCGAGCTTCCTGGGCGAGTAGCTCTGCAGGATGTTCTTCGTCTGCTGGTAGTGGTCCAGCATCATCCGGTGCGTCTCCCGGCCGATGCCCGACTGCTTGTAGCCGCCGAAGGCCGCGTGCGCCGGGTAGGCGTGGTAGCAGTTCGTCCAGACGCGTCCCGCCTGGATCGCGCGGCCCGCGCGGTAGGCCGTGTTCGTGTCACGGGTCCAGACGCCCGCGCCCAGGCCGTACAGGGTGTCGTTGGCCGTGGTGATCGCGTCGTCGAAGTCGGTGAACGACGTGACGGCGACGACCGGGCCGAAGATCTCCTCCTGGAAGATCCGCATGCGGTTGTCGCCCTCGAAGATCGTGGGCTGCACGTAGTAGCCGCCCGCCAGGTCGCCGCCGTGCTCGACACGCTGACCGCCCGTCAGGACCTTCGCGCCCTCCTGCCGGCCGATCTCCAGGTAGGAGAGGATCTTGGCGAGCTGGTCGGCGGAGGCCTGGGCGCCGATCATGGTCGCCGTGTCCAGGGGGTGGCCGGGGGCGATGAGTTCCGTGCGGGCGATCGCCGCCTCCAGGAACTCGTGGTAGCGGCCGCGTTGCACCAGGGCCCGCGACGGGCAGGTGCACACCTCGCCCTGGTTGAGGGCGAACATCGTGAAGCCTTCGAGGGCCTTGTCGCGGAAGTCGTCGTCCGCCGCCCACACGTCGTCGAAGAAGATGTTCGGCGACTTGCCGCCCAGCTCCAGGGTGACCGGCTTCAGGTGCTCCGTGGCGTACCCCATGATCAGGCGGCCCGTCGACGTCTCACCGGTGAAGGCGATCTTCGCCACCCTGGGGGAGGAGGCCAGCGGCTTCCCGGCTTCCTCGCCGAAGCCGTTGACGACGTTCAGGACGCCCGCGGGCAGCAGGTCCGCCACCAGGCCGAGCCAGAAGTGCACGGACGCCGGGGTCTGTTCGGCGGGCTTGAGGACGACGGCGTTGCCGGCCGCCAGCGCCGGGGCCAGCTTCCAGACCGCCATCAGGATCGGGAAGTTCCACGGGATGATCTGCGCGACCACGCCCAGCGGCTCGTGGAAGTGGTACGCGACGGTGTCGTCGTCGAGCTGGCTCAGCGAACCCTCCTGGGCCCGCAGCGCCCCCGCGAAGTAGCGGAAGTGGTCGACGGCGAGCGGAATGTCGGCTGCCAGCGTCTCCCGGACGGGCTTGCCGTTGTCCCAGGTCTCGGCGACCGCGAGCGCCTCCAGGTTCGCCTCCATCCGGTCGGCGATCCGCAGCAGGACGGCCGCCCGCTCGGCCGGGGACGTCCGCCCCCACGCCGGAGCCGCCGCGTGCGCGGCGTCGAGCGCCCGCTCCACGTCCTCGGCCGTGCCGCGCGCGATCTCGGTGAACGGCCTGCCGTCGACCGGGCTCGGGTTCTCGAAGTACCGGCCACGGGCCGGAGGCACGTACGCGCCCCCGATCCAGTGGTCGTAGCGGGGCTCGTACGACATGAGCGCGCCCTCGGTACCGGGTGCGGCGTAACGGGTCATGGCAGGCCTCCCTCGGACGCGCCGGCCGTCCCTGGCCGGCGCTCACCGCCGAGTCTGGGGTCCCGGACGTTGCAAGCCCGTTGCACCGGAGGAGAGTTCGGCCTCCAGCGCCGTCAGCCGCGCCCGGATTGGTGCGAGTTGGGGACCCGGCACCGCCGCGCACAAGGCCCGCCAGACCTCCACGTCGTCCTCGCCCCACGCGCTGTACGCCCAGTCCGCGAGCAGCCGCGGATCGCCCCGCTCGACGAGCGCGGCGCGCAGCCGGTCCGCGAGCCGCTCCCGCAGCCGTACGACGCCGGGCGCGGCCGACCCCGGAAGGAGCGGGCCCGGGTAGTCACCGGCGGCGGCCGCCACCGCGCCCGAGGCGAGCCGCCGGTCCACCGCCGCGAAGTCCGCCTCGACCGCACCCGCGAGGCGGTACGGCCGCGACCGCAGCAGGTCGCCGCCGAGCAGCGCCCGCAGCCGGGACAGCTCCGCGCGCAGCGTCACCGGGGTGACCGACTCGTCCTCGTACAGCAGCGTCAGGAGTTCCTCGCCACCGATGCCCTCGGGGCGGTGCGCGAGCAGCACCACGATCTCGCTGTGCCGGCGGCTCAGCCGCAGTCTCCGCCCTCCGGCCGACAGCACCGCCTCGTCCCGGCCGAGCGCCGAGAGCCGGATCGCGGCCCGCTCCGGGCGCGGGCCGACGAGGGCGAGGTGGGCCTCGGCGGCGCGGGCCACGGCCTGGACGAAACCGAGGCTGTGCGGGTGCGCGAGCCGGTCGCCGCCCGTGATGTCGACGGCGCCGAGGAGCCGCCCGCTGAGCGGATCGTGGACCGGGGCGGCCGCGCAGGTCCACGACCGCACCGGCCGCCGGAAGTGCTCGGACGCGACGACCTGGACGGGACGGTCGAGGGCGAGGGCGGTGCCGGGCGCGTTCGTGCCGACGGCCGCCTCGGACCAGCGGGCCCCCGCCACGAAGTTCATCCCCCGCGCCTTGCGCAGCGTGTCGCGGTGCCCGTCGACCCACAGGATCCGGCCGCCCGCGTCGCACACCGCGACCAGGTGCTCGCCGTCCCGGGCGTCCGCCGCCATCAGTTCCCGGATCACCGGCATGGCCGCCGCCAGGGGGTGCCCGTCGCGGTACGGGACGAGTTCCGTCTCGTCCAGTTCCACCGGCGCGGCGCCGTCCCTGCTCACCCTCGCCCGCGCCGAGCGCCGCCACGACTCCGCGACCACCGGCCGAACGGGGCCCCGTGGGGCGACGAGCGCCGCACGCCGGTCCCCGCCGTCCTCCGGTTGGCGTCGTTCCGCCGCGCCCGTACCGCTCAACTCGGCCTCCCCGTCGAGGTCGTACCGCGTCCGTCGCGCTCATCGTCGTACGCGCCCGAGCCGCCCACAAGCGCCCGGAACCCCCGGCGTTCCCGCCCTGGCCGCAAGCCGGCCTTCGTCCAGGGCGAAGACCGCCGTGCGCCTCGCGCGGACGGTGGACGCGGCCGAGCGCCGGCTGGGACCGGCGTAAGGGGTCGGTGCGGATCGGTGAGGGACGGTCGGCGATTGTCACGATTCAGTGAGAAGGTGCCATCAACGACCCCGGATCGCTCGCCACATGGCCGAGAACAGTCCAGGGTGGACCTTGTGCCGCATCCGCCGATCGATCCCCCGCAGTCCGCCCATCGGCCCGGCGTGTCGGTCCCATCCGATTCACCCCGTTCGGTCCCCCCGGCCTCGTCCCACCCGTCCGGCGATGGCGCCCGCTGGACGCGCCGCGTGGGAGTTCCCCTCGTGCCCCTGCTCGTGGCGACGGTCGTCGTGACGGTGTTCACGACGGTCGGGGGCACGGCAGACGACCCCGCGGGCGCGTCGGGCGCCGTGGGCGACACCTACCGGAGCGGAGCGCCGGAGGCCGACGCGCGGACGGACGACGGCGCCTCGGGAGACGCGGCGGAGGGGGCGTCCGACGGCGCACCGGACGGCGTCCCGCACGAACGCCACGCCGATCCCCACGAGCAGAGCACCTCGCCGCTCGCTTCTCCGACGCCGCGGGCCCCGGGCGACGCCGCCGCCACGCCGTCGCGGCCGACCGCCTCCCGTACGCCCGCGTCCCCCGCGCCCACGACGTCGGCCACCGGCGGGTCCGGCTCCGGACCCGCCGTCTCGTACGACGTGCTGCGCGTCGGCGACTGCTTCGACATGGACCGCGACGCGCCCGGCACCGTCGTGCGCCGCCCCTGCGACGCGCCGCACGACGCCGAGGTCGTCGCCCGGCCCCGGCTGCCCGGCCCGTACGCCGACGACCCGGCCGTACGCGAGGCGGCGACGCAGCTGTGCCGACTGCCGCTCCGGCTCAAGGCGGAGCGCCAGCCTGCGGGGACCCGCTGGACGACCTTCGTCCAGTACCCCTACCGCACCAGCTACCTGCTCGGCTCCGACACGGCGGCCTGCAGCCTCGCCGCCCCGTCCGGCGACGGAACCGGACTCACCCGGCCCCTCCTGTAGCCTCCGCGCCGGTGTCGGCGGCTGCGGCGGTTTCGCCGGCTTCGGCGGCGGCGAGCGCGGCCGCGGGATCGCGGTCCGCGGGGCCGGCCGGAGCCCACCGTGCCCCCGCCCTGCGGTACGGCCACCACCTCCCGTCGGCGCCGAGCCGCAGCTGCGCGTCCGCGCCCACCACCGTCCAGCGGGCGCCGCCCGACCGCCGCAGCGCGGGCCGGTCCCCCTCCTCCCAGGCCTCCGCGAGCCGCGCCGCAGCGCGGGTCAGCGCCTCGGCGTCCGGCGTCCACTCCTCCTCCAGTACGGCGAGGGCGGCGGCGCCCCCGTACCGCCACGCGCGCGTGGACAGGTCCAGCTCCGCACGCGTCCGCCCCGACCCCGTGGCCAGCCGCGCCGCGATCCAGGGCGCGGGCTTCCCCGCGGCGAGCCGTACCGCGTCCTGGCGGGCCGTCAGCGGAGCGGGCGCTTCGGAACCACGGCCCACACCGGCCTCCGTACCGCCCGGATCCCCGCCTCCGGTGCCGGCGCCTCCCGCTCCGCCCTCGGCGCGGTCCTTCGCGGTGCCGCCCCGCGGCCCCAGAAGCGCGACGAGCAGGTGGTGCGCCCGGGTCGCCGCGTCCGCCGCGAGGAACTCCAGCGCCGCCGGATCGACCCCGGGCTCCGGCCCTGTCTCCGTGTCCAGGGACGGCGGCTCGCCCGGCGCCGAGGCGGCCACGGGCGGCGCGGCCAGCGGCGGCAGGATGTCCCGCGCCGCGAACGCCTCCGCCGCGGAGACGCCGGGCATCCCGCCCGCCCCGGGCGCCGGACCCCCGGAGCCGTCGGTGCCGCCGGAGCCGTCGGGGCCGGAGGCCGCGCCCCGCTCCTCGGCGGCCCGGTGCGCGCTGCGCTCCTGGAGCTGGTCCAGCACCGCGCGCTCGGCCCGCCCCCGCATCAGGAGCAGCACGAACGGGTCCTCGTCGAGGAGCCGCGCCACCTGGTAGCAGAGGGCCGAGGTGTGCGGGCAGTGGTCCCACGCCTCGCAGCCGCACTCCGGATCGAGGTCCCCGATGCCGGGCAGCAGGTCGAGGCCGGCCGCCGCCGCGTCCTCCACGAGGTGCGGCGGCATCTCCCGGTCGAGCAGCGCCGCGATGTGTCCCGCGCTGTCGGCGGCGAGGTCCAGGAGCCGCTCCCACTCCTCGTCCGACAGCTCCCGCACCAGGACGTCGCTGCGGTGTGCCGTCCCGTCGCGGTCCTTGACCACGGCCGTGATCCGGCCGGGCCGCACCGATACCGCGCCCACCGCTCCCGCACGGGCGTGTCGCCGCCCGGCCTTGAGCTGCTGGCCGTCGAGCGCCGTGTCCTCCAGCGCCTTCAGCCAGGCCCGGCCCCACCAGGTGCGGGCGAACGCCGCGCCCCGAGCGGGAGGCAGCGCCGCGAACGTCCGCTCGTCGCCCTCGTTCCCGTACGCGCTCATCGTCCGTCCCCTCGCAGTCGCACCAGCTCGGCCAGTTCGGCATCGGTCAGTTCGGTCAGCTCCGGGGGCGTGTCGCCGCCCGTGCCGAGGACGGAGTCGGCGAGCGCGCGCTTCCGGTCGAGCATGGTCGCGATCCGGTCCTCGATCGTGCCCTCGGCGATCAGCCGGTGCACCTGCACCGGCCTGTTCTGACCGATCCGGTAGGCGCGGTCCGTGGCCTGCGCCTCGACGGCCGGGTTCCACCAGCGGTCGTAGTGCACGACGTGCTCGGCGCGGGTGAGGTTCAGACCCGTGCCCGCGGCCTTCAGGGAGAGCAGGAAGACCGGCACGTCACCGCTCTGGAAGCGGGCCACCATCGCCTCCCGCTCGGCGACCGGCGTGCCGCCGTGCAGGAACTGCGTCCGCACCCCGCGGGCGGCGAGGTGGCTCTCCAGGAGCCGCGCCATCGCCACGTACTGGGTGAAGACCAGCGTGCTCGCGCCCTCGGCGAGGATCGTGTCGAGGAGTTCGTCGAGCAGCTCCAGCTTGCCCGAGCGCCCCTCGATCCTCGGCCGGTCCTCCTTCAGGTACTGGGCGGGGTGGTTGCAGATCTGCTTGAGCCCGGTGAGCAGCTTCACCACCAGGCCGCGGCGCTCCATGCCCTCCGCCTCGGCGATCGCCACCAGGTTCTCCCGCACCACCGCCTCGTAGAGGCCCGCCTGTTCGGGTGTCAGGGAGACGGTCCGGTCGGTCTCCGTCTTCGGCGGAAGCTCGGGCGCGATGCCCGGGTCGGACTTGCGCCGCCGCAGCAGGAAGGGGCGGACCAGCGCACCGAGCCGCTCGGCCGCGGCGGGGTCCGCGCCGCCCTCGACGACGGACGCGTAACGGGTGCGGAACGCCCCGAGGCTCCCGAGGAGCCCCGGCGTCGTCCAGTCCAGGATCGCCCACAGCTCGGAGAGGTTGTTCTCCACGGGCGTGCCGGACAGGGCGACACGCGCGCGTGCCCCGATCGTGCGGAGCTGCCGGGCCGTCGCCGAGTACGGGTTCTTGACGTGCTGCGCCTCGTCCGCGACGACGAGGCCCCAGCCCTGCTCCGCGAGCCGCTCGGCGTCGAGCCGCATGGTGCCGTACGTGGTGAGGACGAAGCCGCCGTCGACGAGGTCGTCCAGGTCGCGCGCGGCGCCGTGGAAGCGCCGGACCGGCGTGCCGGGCGCGAACTTCTCGATCTCCCGCTGCCAGTTGCCCATCAGGGAGGTCGGGCAGACCACGAGCGTCGGACCGGCCGCGGCGGGATCGGTCTGCCGGTGCAGATGGAGGGCGATGACCGTGATCGTCTTGCCGAGGCCCATGTCGTCGGCGAGGCAGCCGCCGAGTCCGAGCGAGGTCATGCGGTGCAGCCAGTTGAGCCCGCGCAGCTGGTAGTCGCGCAGGTGCGCCGCGAGCGCGGCGGGCTGCGGGATCTCCTGGGCGCCACCCTCGGGGTCGGCGAGCCGCTCCCGCAGTCGTTCCAGCCAGCCGCTCGCCGCCACCGGGACCGGCCGTCCGTCGACCTCGGTCGTCCCGGTCAGTACGGCCGCGAGGGCGTCCACCGGGGTGACCTTGCGGTCCTGCTGGGCACGGGCGCGCCGGACCTCCGCGGGGTCGACGAGGACCCAGCGGTCGCGGAGCCGGACGAGCGGGCGGCCGGCCTCGGCGAGGCGGTCGAGTTCGGCCCGGGTGAGAGCGTGGTCGCCCACGGCGAAGCGCCAGTTGAAGGCGAGCAGGGCGTCGGCGGAGAGGAAGGAGGGAAGACCGCCGGACGTCCGGCCGGGCTCGCCGGCGTCGTCGCCGTGGAGGGCGGGAGCGAGGCCATCGGCGGTGACGGACGCGCCGTCCCTGCCCGCCGCGCCGCCCGGGACGCCCGTGCCGTCCGCGCCGCCCGTGATGCCTGTGCCGTCTCCGTCTCCGTCGGGCGAAGCGTCCGCGTCCGGCGGGCCGATCACCGCGTGGGCGGTCAGCCGGTCCGCGAGGTCGCGCGGCCAGTGGACCTGCACGCCCGTCGCCGCGAGGGCGCGGGCCGCCGGGCCGAGGAGTTCGGTGATCTCCTCGTCCGCCAGGTCGACGGCGTCGGGCACGGCGGCGGAGAGCAGCGGCGAGAGCGGCGCCCAGGCGCGGGCGGCCCTGCGCAGCGCGAGCAGCGCGTCCATCCGGGCCCGCGGCCCGAACCCGGCACCGGCGCGCTCCGAACCCGCCCACACCTCGGCCGCGTCGGCGACGAGGGCCGGATCGGCCACGCCGTGGAGCTGGAGGACGGCCCGGAACACCGGTGACTCCTGTGCCTCCTGCGCCTCCGCGGTGAAACCGGGCAGCTCGATGCGGAGCGACAGCCGGACCCCCGCGTCGTGACCGGCCGCCACATCGGCGGCCCAGGACCGCTGTTCGGGGATCTGCTGGGCCTCCTCGGCCGCGAACGCCGGTCCGCCCGCCGCGAGCGGTGCGGCGGCGGTACGGGGCAGGGCGTCGGCGACCGCGTCGACGAAGGCGCGCAGCAGCGCCTCGGGCTCGGGAAGCAGCAGGGGCTCGTCGGCCGACAGGGGTACGGCATGGGCGGTCGGCGGCATCGCGGCGGCGAGCGTGCGGAGTTCGCCCAGCTCGCGGGGGCCGAGGGGCCCGGCCCGCCAGGCGTCGTACCCCTCGGGGCTCACGCCGGGCAGCAGCAGGCCGCGGGCGATCAAGTCGAGGGCGAGGAGCGCTCCGGCGCCCCAGAACGCGGTCGCCGCCGGGGCGCCGCCGGAGAGCCGGGCGCGGGCGAGGAGCGTGAGGGCGTCCCGTACGGGGAGGAGCAGCGCGGGCGCGGACACGGCCCGCGGCGCCTGGAGGTCGGCACCGTCGACGACGGTGATCTCGCCCTCGACGGCCGTGCCGGACGCACCGGTCGGCGGGGTCGGCAGTGGGTCGCCCTCGGGCGACCAGAAGGCGACCCGGCCCGCGCGCGGCGGGTCGGCGGGGAGGAAGACGGCGGAGTGGAGGGCGAGTTCCGGGAAGGCGCCGGAGGTGGATCCGGCGGAGACAGGGGCGGATTCGGGGGTTGTGGGAGCGGTTCGTGGGGCGACTGCGCGGGCGGGTTCTGCGGGACCGTGCGACAGCGACAACGCATTCCTCAAATTTGACTACTGGGAGGCCGAGCCGCCGACCCTACCTCATGGGACGTCGATTCGGAGCGCTCGAACCTGTGATCCACATCACGGGTCCGCTGGAGGGTGTGGGGGTGGGGAGAGCCCCACCCCCACACCCCCGGCGACCCCCTGCCCCGGACGGGTGGTGACGCCATGGTCCCGCCGTGTCACCGATCCGTACGTTCGAGGAGGTCGACGCGGCGCGGCCCGGACCGCCGCCCCGACCCGGCCCAGCACACCCGGCACGCCCCACCCGCCTCCACAGAACCCGGAGCCCGCCCATGCCCCAGGCCATCGCGACCCCACCGGTCGCCCCCGCTCCGACGGACCCGGGAGCACGGGCCGACGTCCCCGCGCGCCCCTCCCGCGGCGGCGGCAGCGAGTTCACGCCGCTCCTGCGGACCATCAGGTCGCAGGGACTCCTCGACCACCGCCCCGGCTGGTACGCCCGCGGCATCGCCGCCAACCTCCTCGGCCTCGCCGCCGTGGTCGTCGCGCTCGCCCTCCTCGGCCCCTCCTGGTGGACCCTGCCCCTCGCCGTCCCCCTCGCGCTCCTCACCGCCCGGGTCGCCTTCGTCGCCCACGACGCCGGCCACGCCCAGATCACCGCCGACCGCAGGGCGAGCCGGCTGATCCAGCTTCTCCACGCCAACCTCCTCCTCGGCATGAGCCGCGAGTGGTGGAACGACAAGCACAACCGCCACCACGCCCACCCCAACCACCTCGACAAGGACCCCGACGTCGCGGCCGACGTCCTCGTCTTCGCCCAGCACCAGGCGGCCGACCGCCGCACCCGGCTGCGCCGCTTCCTCACCCGCCACCAGGCGTGGCTCTTCTTCCCGCTCACGACCCTGGAGGGCATCGCGCTCAAGGTCTACGGCGTCCAGGCCCTCTTCGCGAAGAACGGTCCGTACCGCACCCGGCGCGAGCGCCTCGTCGAAGGCGCCCTGCTCCTCGCCCACCTCGTCGGCTACACGACGCTGCTGCTCACCCTCCTCACGCCCGCCCAGGCCCTCGTCTTCGCCCTGCTCCACCAGATGCTCCTCGGCCTCCACCTCGGCATGGCCTTCGCGCCCAACCACAAGGGCATGGAGCGCCCCGACGAGCACGCGGACGGCGACGACTGGGGCCATCTGCGCCGACAGGTCCTGACCTCGCGCAACATCCGGGGCGGCGCCCTCACCGACTGGTTCCTCGGCGGGCTCAACTACCAGGTCGAGCACCACCTCTTCCCGAGCATGCCGCGCCCCCACCTGCGCCTCGCCCAGCCCGCCGTACGCGCCCACTGCCGGGACCTCGGCGTCCCGTACACGGAGACCGGCTTCGTCGAGTCGTACCGCCAGGCCCTCGCCCATCTGCACGAGGTGGGCGCCCCGCTCCGCACGGAGCGCGAGGAGCGCGCCCGGGCGGGGGAGTAGGGTTCAGGACGATCACAGGCGATGTGATCATCGTCCCGGGGCGGTGGGGGAGAGCGTGTCCGCCGTCCGGGTGCGAGACGGAACGGAGAAGGGGACTCCCGAGCATGACCAGCACCGCCACCGTCCAGACGGTCAG
Source organism: Streptomyces sp. NPDC003327 (assembly GCF_053589515.1). Classification (NCBI taxonomy): domain Bacteria; kingdom Bacillati; phylum Actinomycetota; class Actinomycetes; order Kitasatosporales; family Streptomycetaceae; genus Streptomyces; species Streptomyces sp. NPDC003327. The sequence goes on from NZ_JBSFSA010000015.1 coordinate 67,453, forward strand.
CAGCAACGGCACGTACTCGTTCACCAAGCCCAACCGCGAGGGCATCACCCTTCTCGCCGGCCTCGGGGTCGAGGGCGACGTGCACGCGGGCGTGACGGTCAAGCACCGTTCGCGGATCGCCCAGGACCCGACCCAGCCCAACCTCCGTCAGGTGCACCTCATCCACGCGGAGCTGTTCGACGAGGTCGCCGAGGCCGGATTCGAGGTCGCGCCCGGAGACCTCGGCGAGAACGTCACCACCCGCGGCATCGACCTCCTGTCCCTGCCCGTCGGCACCCGGCTGCACCTCGGCGAGGAGGCCGTCGTCGAGGTCACCGGCCTGCGCAACCCGTGCGTCCAGATCGACGACTTCCGGCACGGCCTGCTCAAGCAGGTGCTCGGCCGCGACGAGAACGGCGACCTCGTGCGCAAGGCGGGCATCATGAGCATCGTGCTCGTCGGCGGCGAGGTGCGGCCCGGCGACCCGATCCGGGTGGAACTGCCGGCGGAGCCGCACCGCCCCCTCGACCGGGTCTGAGCCGAACGACCCCGTCGGGCGGTCAGAAGGGGCGCACCGCCATCGCGTCGAGCGCCTCCAGGAGGGCGGGAAGCTGCGGGCCGCGGGCGACCGGCAGCACCTCGCGCGGCACGTCGTCCAGGAGGACGAAGGCCATGTCGTCGGTCCGCGCCACCAGCGACCAGCCCGGCCCGTCCGCCCGGAGGATCCGCGCGTCCTCCCCGAGGAACGTCGACCGGACCCGGCCCACCGGGGGCGGCTCCTCCAGGTAGCCGCGCAGCTCGCGCAGCGCCCTGCGCACGCCGTCGTACGGATCGGGGGCACCGCCCCGGTCCGCGTCGGCGTCCGTCTCCGCCGTGTCGCCCCGGCCCGAGGCCGCGGCCGTGTCGCCCCGACCCGCGTCGGCCGCGGTGGTGCCGGCAGCGGCCGTGCCGACAGCGGCCGACGCCGTGCCGCCCTCCGTACGAGGGGAGGCGCCGGCGGTGCCGTCCTCGTCCACCTGGGCCCGCCACGCCGCCCAGTGGAGCGCCACCTCGTCGGCGCCGAGCCGGCGCTGGGCAGGTCCCCAGACGTCGCCCGACGGCGGGGTCAACGGGGCCGGATCGCCCTCCTCCGGCTCGGGGTCGTGCGGCGCCGGCACGCCCGGCGCGACGCTCACCACCTCGAGGGGCCACCCCGGGAGCCCGGCCACCATCGCGTTCTCGTCCGGCGAGAGGTCGTAGGCCATGCCGCAGTCCCAGGAGGCGATGGCCGCCGCGACCAGGGACACGTCGTCCACGACGACCGTCCACCGCGCGCCGAGCCCGTCCTGCCCGAAGATCAGGCCGTACCCCTCCTCGTACGGCGTCAGACCCAGCGCCGCGCAGGCCTCGGGGAAGTCGTCGCCGAGCACGCTCGGAAAGCGCGCGGGCGTCAGCAGCGCGGCGGTGAGCACGAAGAGCGCGTCGGCGTCGGCCTCGGAGGCCTCGGTGCTCCCCCCGCCCGCGGGCGCGGGGGCGTCCGGGCCCCGGCCGGTCGCGGCGCCCGCGTCGGCGGCAGTACGGTCCGTCCCACCCACGGTGGCCTCCCATCTGGTCGTCGGCGCACCTTAACCAGTGAGTAACCTGCGCGTCGAGAGGTCAGTGCGCGCGCCCGTTGCCCCGACGAGCGGAAACCGACCGAGCCGGACTCCGCCCCCGCCGGGCCGCCCGCCCGAGCCCGCGCTCGGCTCCGCGCCCGCCCGCCCTCCCGCGTGGCAGGTCCTGCCCCTGTCCTGCCCCTGACGGTTCCCTCAGCCCTCCCGCACGCCGAGCAACGACCGGGCGACGGTGCCCGGCGACTCGTTCCGTTCCCTGGCGAGCGCGATGAGCGCCCGGCAGGCGAGTTCATTGACGCCGAAGGAGAGGGCGCCGGGGGAGACCCAGCCCGCCGCCTCCTCCGCCCGCTCCTGGTCGTCCTCGGCGCACGCCGCCACGTACACCGCGGCCGCCTCGAAGAGGTTGTGCCCCTGGCGCGGGGGCGGCGAGGCGGCGGCCCGCCCGGCGGCGGTCCCGTCGGCCCCGGCGGCCTGCCGGGCGGAGGGGAGGAGCCTGCGCAGTCGTTCGGGGAGAAGTCGTTCCGGTATCCGTGTCACGGCCTGCCGCCTTTCCCCGGGCGCGGTCGCCCGGCCCTTCCACCGTAGACAGCGAAGTGCCGGGACAGAAGGGGGTGTTGGATCAGCGACCACCCATCCCGGCCGGCGTCCCGCCGCGCACGGCCAGGGCCAGGTAGCGGGTGTCCTCGTCCACGTACGTGACCAGCTCCCAGCCCGCCTCGGCGAGCACGGGGCGCAGGCGCGGTTCCGCGCGCAGGTCGTCCGGGGTGATCTGCCGGCCGTGGCGTGCCGCCAGGGCCGCTCGGCCGATCGGGTGGAAGAGGGCGAGCCGGCCGCCGGGACGGACGACGCGGGCGAGCTCGCGCAGACCGGTGACGGGGTCCGCCAGGTGGGAGACGAGCCCCGCCCCGAAGACGGCGTCGAGCGTTCCGTCGCGCAGCGGCAGCCGGCCGACGTCGCCGAGCAGGAGCGCGGTCGCCCCGTCCGGGCCGACGCGCCCCGCCCGTACGGCCTGTTCGAGCATCTCCGGGGTGAGGTCCACACCGATCACCGTGCCCGCGGGGCCGACGGCGGAGCGCAGCGCGGGCAGCGCGCGACCGGTCCCGCAGCCCGCGTCCAGGACGGCGTCGCCGAGCCGCAGCCCCATGTCGGCCACCGCGGCCGCGTACGCGGGACCGTCGTCGGGGAACCGGCTGTCCCAGTCGGCGGCGCGGGCGCCGAAGAACTCTCGGACACGTGTGGGGTCATCGCTCATGGGACTCATGACGGTCATGATGGCTTACCCGTGAGGGTGAACGATCTGTGCGCACGTTCGAGCGTGGCGTGATCGTTCCGGTACATCTCTCTGTCATATTCCATCAGCTTTCGAAATGCGCCCCGGATGCGCCCCCTCGTGCGCACTAGCGTCCCTGAGCCATGGGACACCTGGACCACGCCACCTTCGGCTGGCTTACACCTCTGCTGTCGTACGCGATGGCCTGCATCGGCGCCGCCCTCGGGCTGCGCTGCACCGTGCGCGCGCTCGACGCGACCGGTCGCTCCCGGCGGAACTGGCTGCTGACCGCCGCCTCCGCGCTCGGCACCGGCATCTGGACGATGCACTTCGTCGCGATGCTGGGCTTCGGCGTGACGGGCACCGACATCCGCTACGACGTGCCGCTCACTCTCCTCAGCCTGGTCATCGCCATGGCCGTCGTCGGGGTCGGCGTCTTCGCCGTCGGCTACGGACGCGACCGGGTGCGCTCGCTCCTGATCGGAGGCCTGACCACGGGCGTCGGCGTCGCGAGCATGCACTACATGGGCATGGCGGCGCTCCGGCTGCACGGCGGCGTCACGTACGACCCGCTGCTCGTCGCCCTCTCGGTCGTGATCGCGGTCGTCGCCGCCACGGCGGCGCTCTGGGCGGCCCTCCACATCCACGCGCCCGTGGCCGTGGTCGTCGCCTCCCTGGTGATGGGAGCGGCCGTCAGCAGCATGCACTACACCGGGATGTTCGCGGTCCGGGTCGACGTCGTGCCCTCCGCCACGGCCCTCCCCGGCGCCACCGTCATGCAGTTCATCTTCCCGCTCGCCGTCGGCCTGGGCTCGTACCTCTTCATCACCTCGGCCTTCGTGGCGCTCTCCCCGACCGCCAAGGAACGGGCCGCGTACGCCTCCGCCGAGCGCCTCACGGAACCCGACGAGCGCGCCGTGGACGTGGCACCCCCCGGCTTCCGCGCCGCACCCGCCGCCCCGGCCGCGCCCGTCGGCCCCGAACCGGCGCGGACGCGCGCCACCTGACCAGCCCCGCACCCCCCCCCGCGCCCCAGAGGCGCGCGCACCAGACGCAGCCGGAACGAGGAGGCCATGCGAACTCCCCGCAAGACCCAGGACACCGCGGCGACACCGCCGTCGGTGGCCGCGCGCGGGCGGCGCGCGCACGCCGGGCCGCCCGCGGACGAACCCCGCACCGAGGCCTCCGCGACGGGCCCCTCCCCGGCCCCCTCCCCGGAGCTCTCGCCGGACCTCTTTTCGGACCCGTACGCGGCCCTGCCCTCCGGTGGACGGGGCGCGCGCCCCCGGCGCCTCGGTCTGCGCCCCCGTACCGTCCGGGCCAAGATCGTCTCGCTGCTCATGGTCCCGGTGGTCTCGCTCCTCGCGCTCTGGGGCTTCGCCACCGTCACCACGGCCCAGGACGTCGAGCGCCTCCGCCACATGCAGCGGGTCGACGCCGAGATCCGTGAGCCCGTGACCGCAGTCCTCGCGGCGCTCCAGGCCGAACGGCTCGCCGCCGTACGCCAGGTCGCCGCCCCCGGCAGCACCCGCTCCGCCGAACTCACGGACCGCATCCGGCGCACGGACGAGGCCGTCGGGCGGCTGCGCCTGGACGACGAGCACACCGTCGGTGACACGGGCGACCTCCCCGACGACGTCGCCGAGCGGGTCGGCGCCCTCGTCGCCAAGGTCGAGGGCCTCGCCCGGCTCCGTACCGCCGCCGCCGACGGACGAGCCGACGGCCACCAGGTGTACGAGGAGTACACCGCCGCCGTTTCCGCCGCCTTCGCGGTCGGCGGCGCCCTCACCGGCATCCAGGACACCCGGCAGGGCTCCGAGGCGCGCGTGCTCCTGGAGTTCGGGCGCGCCACCGAGATGCTGGCCCGCGAGGACGCCCTGCTCGGCGTCGCGCACCTCACCGGGCGGTTCACCGCGCGGGACCTCCGCGCCTTCGCCGGCGCCGTCGAGACCCGACGCACCCTCACCGCCGCCGCCACCGCGGACCTCCCGCCCGAGGCACGCGCCGCCTGGGCACGGCTGGTGGCAGGACCCGAGACGACCCGGCTCGACCGGGCCGAGGACCGCGTCCTCGCGGCCGCCCCGGGCCGCCCGGCCGCGCAGGCGGTCACCTCCGCGGACTGGGCCGCGGCCGCCACCGCCGTACGGGAGGGGCTCACCGCCGTCGAGACCGACGCCCGCACCGCCGCGGCCGACCGCGCCGACCCCTTCGGCGGCGGTGCGCTCAACGCGGGCGGGGCCGCGGTCGTCCTCGGCCTCGCCGCCGTCGTCGCCTCACTCGTCATCTCGGTCCGCATCGGCCGCGGACTCGTCGTCGAACTCGTCAGCCTCCGCAACACCGCCCTCGGCATCGCCCGCCGCAAACTCCCCGCCGCCATGCGCAGACTGCGGGTCGGCGAGGAGATCGACGTCGAGGCCGAAGCCCCGGCGGGCCCCGTCTCCCAGGACGAGATCGGACAGGTCGGAGAGGCACTCACCACCGTCCACCGCGCCGCCCTCTCGGCCGCCGTCGAACGCGCCGAACTCGCCAGCGGCATCTCCGGCGTCTTCGTCAACCTCGCCCGCCGCAGCCAGGTCCTCGTCCACCGCCAGCTCAACCTCCTCGACAGCATGGAGCGGCGCGTCGACGACCCCAACGAACTCGGCGACCTCTTCCGCCTCGACCACCTCACCACCCGCATGCGCCGCCACGCCGAGAGCCTGATCATCCTCTCGGGCGCCGCGCCCGGCCGCGCCTGGCGCATGCCCGTACCCCTGACCAACGTCGTCCGCGCCGCCGTCTCCGAGATCGAGGACTACGCGCGCGTGGAGGTGCGCCGACTGCCCGAGACCGCCGTCGTCGGCGGCGCCGTCGCCGACCTCACCCACCTCCTCGCCGAACTCATCGAGAACGCAGCCCAGTTCTCCCCGCCCCACACCAAGGTCCGGGTCAGCGGCGAACCCGTCGGCAACGGCTACGCGCTCGAGATCGAGGACCGCGGACTCGGCATGGGCAAGGAGACCCTCGCCGAGGCCAACGCCCGCATCGCCCAGTCCGAGGCGCTCGACCTCTTCGACAGCGACCGGCTCGGCCTCTTCGTCGTCAGCCGGCTCTCCTCCCGGCACGACATCAAGGTCCATCTGCGCACCTCCCCCTACGGAGGCACGACCGCCGTCGTCCTGCTCCCGACCGACCTGCTCCAGGGCGCGCTGCCGCCCGGCCGGACCGCCCCGGCCCCCTCCGTCGGCTCAGACTCCGACGCCGGCGCCGCCGTCCGTCCCGCGACGCACCCCGCGCCCGCGAGCGAGCGGACGGGCGCCGCAACGGCCGCCGGGGGCCGTGGGAGTGCGGACGAGCGGCGCGCCGCGCGGGAGCGCGAGGAGGCGCACCGCGCGGAGGCCCGCCGCTTCGGGCGCCCCGCGGGCCCCCGTCCCTCCGTCGGCGCGGGACCGTCGGGCCCGGGCCCCGCCGCCGCACCCGGGGCCTTGCCCCAGAGCGGCCGGGCGTCCGACGGTCGGGCGCTCGACGGTCAGACGGCCCGCGGCCAGGTGGCCCGGGGTCAAGTCGACCCCGGTAACGGCGACCCCGGCCAGACGCCTCCGGCCGTGGGTGAGGGCGCGTCGTACCCGTTCTCCGTGTCGAGCGGGGCCTCGGCGTCCGCCCCGCCGCCCCCGACTCCGCCGCCGACACCCGACCGGGCGCGTCCGCAGCCGTTGTCGCGGCCCGCACCCGTACCGGCGCTCGCGGCCCGACCCGAGGACGGTCCACCGCCGGCCGGGGTCACCGCCCTGCGCCACCGGGGGCCCTCCGTACCCGCTCCGCCGACGCCTCCCGTCCCGCCGCCCGGACCCGACGCCGACGGCGAACTGCCCCGGCGCGTACGGCAGGCACACCTCGTCCCGCAGCTCAGGGAGGCGCCCGCTCCGGCGCCGCCGTCCGGCCGCTTCACCGCGGACGAGGGCGCCCGCACCCCGGAACAGGTCAGGGACCGGATGGCCGCCTACCGCGACGGCTGGCAGCGCGGCGGCGGCGCGGGTCCCGGCACCCGCCGCCCCCTCGGTGCCGGCTTCACCGAGCCCCGTACGGCGCCCGAGTCGCGTACGCCGCCCGAGCCCCGTACAGGAGCCGAGCCGGGCACGGCGCGTACGGCCTCCGTGTTCGACCCCTTCCCCGCCACGCCTGCCACGCCCACCGCATCCACCGCCCCCTCCACCCCCTCCACCCCCTCCGTCCATGACCCGCGATCCGAAGGAGACGACGCATGATCGACCACGAGAGGATCTCCCACCACCGCTCCGGTGAGCTCGACTGGCTCCTCGACGACCTCGTCATGCGCGTCCGCGAGGTCCGCCACACGGTGGTGCTCTCCAACGACGGACTCGCCGTCGGCGCCTCCAGCGGACTCAGCAGGGAGGACGCGGAGCACCTGGCGGCCATCGCCTCCGGCTTCCACAGCCTCGCCAAGGGCGCGGGACGGCACTTCCACACGGGCGGCGTGCGCCAGACCATGGTCGAGATGGACGACGGCTTCCTCTTCGTCGCGGCGGCCGGGGACGGCTCCTGCCTCGCGGTCCTCAGCTCCGCGAGCGCCGACATCGGCCTGATCGCCTACGAGATGGCCCGGCTCGTCAAGCGCGTCGGCGAACACCTGCACACCCCGCCCCGGCTCACGGTGACCCCGCCGGCCGCGGGCTGACCGGCCGACCGGAGAACCCCATGAACGAGGACAGCACCGGCGGGTACCCGGCCGTGCCCGGCAGTCACTGGTACGACGCCGACGCGGGGCCGCTCGTCCGCCCCTACGCGATGACCGGCGGGCGCACCAAGCCGGGGCCGAGCAACGTACGGTTCGACCTCATCGCCCTCGTCGTCGTCGACGACGATCCGCCCGGACCCGCCGACGAGGCCCTCCTCGGCCCCGAGCACCGGTCCCTGCTCGCGCTCTGCCGGGCCGAGACCCAGTCGGTGGCCGAACTCGCCGCCGATGCCGACCTGCCCGTCGGCGTCGTCCGCGTCCTCCTCGGCGACCTCCTCGAATCGGGCTTCGTACGGGTCAGCAGACCCGTACCGCCCGCGCAGCTCCCTGACGAACGAATCCTGAGGGAAGTAATCGATGGCCTACGAGCGCTCTGAGAGCACCGCCGAGGGCGGTGGCGCGGACACGACCGCGCTCGCCCTGAAGATCCTGGTCGCCGGCGGGTTCGGCGTGGGCAAGACGACCCTCGTGGGCGCGGTCAGCGAGATCCGCCCGCTGCGCACCGAGGAACGGCTCAGCCGCGCCGGTGAACTCGTCGACGACACCGGGGGAGTGGCCCAGAAGACCACCACGACCGTGGCCATGGACTTCGGCCGCATCACCATCCGCTCCGGCCTGTCCCTGTACCTCTTCGGCACGCCGGGCCAGGACCGCTTCTGGTTCCTGTGGGACGAGCTGTCCCAAGGCGCGCTGGGGGCCGTGGTCCTCGCCGACACACGGCGCCTGGAGGACTGTTTCCCGGCGGTCGACTACTTCGAGCACCGCAAGATTCCGTTCGTCGTGGCCGTCAACTGCTTCGCGGGCGCCCGGACGTACGGGGCGCACGACGTCTCGCGCGCGCTCGACCTGGACCGGGGGACGCCGGTGGTCCTGTGCGACGCGCGCGACCGGGACTCGGGGAAGGAGGTGCTCATCCGGCTCGTCGAGCACGCCGGGCGGGTGCACACCGCGCGTCTCCTCGACTCCGTCGGCTGAGCGCTCCGCGTCGTGGCGGGCGGCGGCACGCGCGGGTACCGCCGGATGCTTGCCCTGTCCACGACAGTGCGTAAGGCTTGCCGCGACACGCGGACCACGACGGCGGGGCCGTGCGACGACGGGACCACGCGGCGCGGACACGGCGCACGCTCGGCGTCCGCACGGACCACGCAGGGGGAGTACGGGGCTCCGGCCGACGGCCGACGGGGACGCACGACTGTGGGGGAGGACCACGCATGGCGCTGGACAAGGGGCTTGACTGGCTCCTCGACGACCTGACGCAGAGGGTCGGGTACATACGGCACGCCCTGGTGCTGTCGAACGACGGCCTGGTGACGGGCGCGAGCAGCGGACTGGCGCGGGAGGACGCGGAGCACCTGGCCGCCGTCTCGTCGGGCCTTCACAGCCTCGCCCGCGGTTCCGGCCGTCATTTCAAGGCCGGACGCGCACGCCAGACGATGGTGGAGTTCGACGAGGCGCTGCTCTTCGTGACGGCGGCCGGAGACGGCAGCTGCCTGTGCGTGCTGAGCGCCGCGGAGGCCGATGTCGGCCAGGTCGCGTACGAGATGACGCTCCTGGTCAACCGTGTCGGCGAGCACCTCGGCGTGGCGGCGCGCCAGCCCGGGGCACGGGGCGGGGACGCCGCCCTCTGACCCCGAGCTTGCTCGCGGGGCGGTGCCGCGCCGCTGTCCACGGTCTGTTTATCCACCGCCCGTTGTCCACGATCCGTTTGTTCAGGGCGGTTGTCCACAGGTCATGCGAGTGTCGTCACGCTGCGTTACGTTCTCGGTGAGGGATTCGAAAGCACACGAACGCACGGGGGGACCGGGACATGAGCGTGGACGAGCGCGTGGGCGCGGGATCGGTGGCGCTGGGTCAGGCGGCGGAGCGACTGGAACTGAGGCGCGACGAGTGCCGGCTTGCCGTGCAGCTGGGTCTGGTGCGCACGGTGCCGGGCGAAGGACGGCGGCCGAGGGTCGATCGGCATGAGCTGGAGCGGCTGACCGGCGCGCCCGACTTTCCCGAAGGGCTGCGGGCGCGGGTCAGGGCGGTGGGCACGCGTGAGGCCGCCACGCTGCTCGCGGTGACCCCGGAGCGGTTCACCAAGCTGGCCAGGACCGGGCATCTCAATCCGGTGCGGTTCTATCTGAACCGCTACCGGGCCGTGGTGTGGCTCTACCTGGCGGGCGACGTCGGCGAACTCGCCCGCGACCGGCCCGACCTCCTGACGGGGCCGCTGCCGCCGCCGCTCCGGGAACGGCTGGCGGCGTCCGAGGACCTCCGGCCGAGGAACTGGCGGGCTCGACGGCTCGCCCTGCTGCTCCGGTCCGCCGAAGACTCCTGGGAGCGGGCGGCGGCGATCGCCTCGCTCCTCGATCCGACGCACCTCGCCGAGGTCGTCACCGATCCCTACGAGCGCGCCCGTCTGGACCGCCTGCGCCCGCCGCCCCCACCGGGGCGACCCACCTCGGCGGCGGCCCGGGAGATCACCGAACGGCTGACGCGGGCGTGCGACCCCGACGAGATCCAGTGGCACCGGGACAACCTCGCCGACGCCCTGGCGGAGGCCAGCGCCGCAGAGCCGGCCCCGCATACGAGCCCGCCCGTCCCGACGGGGTCCTTGGCCGCCCCGGCCCAGGCTTCGAGTTCAGGTTCAGGGTCCTGTGTGCCTGGGCCCTCGGGCCGCGCGGCGCGCCTGTCGCGATCTCAGGCCCTGGCCTCGGCCTTGCGCTCGGGTTCACCGTCGACTCCGGCTTCGGCCGTTCGCCAGGGCGCCGATCCCGCGCTGGCGGCGGCGTCGGCCGCCGCGCTGGTCCTCGCCACGGCCCGCGCCCGCGTGGCCGGCCCGCCGCCGCCCCCGTCCGAGGAGACGGTTGCCGCCTTGACCTCGACCTCAGGTGCAACCTCGGCCACCGGCGCTGGGGCGGCCGGGGGCGTGGCGTCCCGGGGCCCCGCTTCGGGCGTGGCGGGGGACCGGCCTCCCGTGCGGCGGGACAAGGGGCGGAGGCGACTGCTCGACCGGCTTCGGAGGCGACAACCGTCCGCGGGGCGCGGCGACCGGGGGTGGGGGTGGCCCGCGGCCTGGCCCTGACGGGGGGGGGCGTCGCTGCCGACACCGCGCCGGACACCGCGCTCGGCACCGCGGCTGTCCCGCGCCCCTCGCCTTCCGTCGGCGCGGCGGGCGTGCGGCGCGGTCGGGGTGCGGGGACGATGGGCCCATGCTGCTCGCCCGTGTCGCGGAGGTCTCCCGCCAGGTCGCCGCCGTCTCCGCGCGCTCGCGCAAGATCGCTCTCCTGGCGGAACTGTTCTCCGAAGCCGTCCCCGAGGAGAGCCCACTCGTCATCGCCTACCTCTCCGGACGCCTCCCGCAAGGGCGGATCGGTGTCGGGTGGAGCACCCTCAAGCAGGTCGCCCCGCCGGCCGTGCCGCCCGTCGAGCGGCCGGAACTCACCCTGGACACCGTCGACGGAGTGATGACCGAACTGGCGGCCGTCTCGGGAGCGGGTGCCCAGGCCGAGCGGACCCGCCGCCTCCACGCCCTCTTCGCCGCTGCCACCGGCGAGGAGCAGGAGCTCCTCCTCCGGCTGCTCTCCGGAGAGGTGCGGCAGGGGGCGCTGGACGCCATCGCCCTGGAGGGGGTGGCGCGGGCCGCCGCGGTGCCCGCGGCGGACCTCCGGCGCGCCGTGATGGTCGCCGGATCCCTGCCGCCGGTCGCCCAGGCGGTCCTGGCGGAAGGACGCGTCGCGCTCGACCGGTTCACCCTCCGCGTCGGCAGCCCGGTGCAGCCCATGCTCGCGCACACCGCCGCCTCCGTGACCGAGGCGATCGGAGCGCTCGGGCCCTGCGTGGTGGAGGAGAAGCTCGACGGCATCCGGATCCAGGTCCACCGGAGCGGAGAGGAGGTGCGGGTCCACACCCGCTCGCTCGACGACATCACGGAGCGGCTCCCCGAGGTGGTGGCCGTGGCCCGTTCGGTCCCCGCCGACGCGTACATCCTCGACGGGGAGGTGCTCGCCCTCGACCCGGTCACCGGGCGACCGCTCGCCTTCCAGGCGACGGCGGGGCGGGTCGGGTCGCGCAGCGACGTGGACACAGCGAGTGCCGCGCTCCCGCTGACGCCTGTCTTCTTCGACGTTCTCGCCGCCGACGGCGAGAACCTGCTCGACCACCCGGGACGGGAGCGGCACGCCGTCCTCGCCCGCCTGCTGCCCGAGAACCGGCGCGTCCGGCGCCTGCTCGTGACCGACCCGGCGGACCCCGCCCAGGTCGAGGCCGCCGAGCGGTTCTTCGCGGAGACGCTGGCGCTCGGTCACGAAGGAGTGCTGGTCAAGGCGCTGGACGCGCCCTACGTGGCCGGGCGGCGGGGCCGCACCTGGCTGAAGGTGAAGCCCGTCCACACCGTCGACCTCGTCGTCCTCGCCGTCGAGCGCGGTCACGGACGCCGGACGGGACTGCTCTCCAACCTGCACCTCGGCGCACGGACGGCCGAGGGCGGGTTCGTGATGCTCGGCAAGACGTTCAAGGGGCTCACCGACGAGATGCTGCGCTGGCAGACGGAGCGGCTCGGCGCGCTCGCCGAGTCGGACGACGGCTTCACCGTACGGGTGCGGCCCGAACTCGTCGTCGAGATCGCCTACGACGGCCTCCAGCGCTCGACGCGCTACCCGGCCGGGATCACCCTGCGCTTCGCGCGCGTCCTCCGCTTCCGGCCCGACAAGAGCCCGGCGGAGGCGGACACCGTGGAGCGGATCGCCGGTACCGGCTGACGCGCGGGTCTCGGAGCGTCCGCGTCCCGCCGAGCGTCCCCCGCGAAGCCGCGCGGCCGCCGGAGCCTCGCGGGACGGGACGCCAGGAGGGATGCTGGAAACCTGCCAGATGCCACGAGGGCCGCGAGCCCGGCACGACGGGACGCCTCGGGCCGCGAGGAGATGAGCGACGTGTACGACTTGCACATCGACACCGACGTCACCGTGCAGCTCGACTGCTGCCGCGAGGACGCCCAGGCCGTCTTCGACGTCCTCGACCACGTCTACCAGCTGGAGGACATCTCGACGCCCGGGCCGCAGGAGGCCGCCGGGCCCGCTCCCACCGTCTGGACGGCCACGTTCGACACCGCCGGCGGCCGACGCGAAGAGGTGCGCCCGCCCCAGCTGACGGCCAAGGTCGGTGCCGTGCTCACCGGCGGGTATCAGGCGGTCGCCGAGGTCGAGAAGGTGCTCGCCACCGGCTTCGCGATCGAGTCGCTGCAGTCCGTTTCCGGAGACCAGGAGACCGAGGCCCGACTGCTGCTCGCCGCCCGCTGAGCGGAGGGGGCGAAAGCCCCCCGAAGACGGACCCGGGGCGCGGCGGGCGAGCGGCGCCCGGGGCTGACGTCTGTGCGCTCGAACGCGCGCGCTCGGACGCGCGTCGGTCGCCCTCACCCGTACACCCGCGTGCCCCGGCCTTACCCCCGCCTGCCCGTTCCAGGAGCCCCGCCGCCACCCCCGGTATACACCGTGTGTAGAGTGCTCGGCGGCCGATGATCCCGCCCTGACCAGGCGGTGACGGTCGCACGAGTCACCCACCGGGGAAAGCGGGTTCCATCATGTTCCGATCCAGGTCGCGCCGATTCAGGGGGACGGCCGTGCTTCTCGCCGCCGCGTCGCTGGCGTTCGCGCTCGGCGGTTGCGGGGTCGACACCGTGACACCGGGCGAGGCCCGCAAGGACGCCCCCGCCGACGACGGCAAGGCGGCCGGAACGGGGGAGTCGGGTGCCGCGACGGCCCGCCGCGTCGACTGCGCCGAGGTGAAGTGCATCGCCCTCACCTTCGACGCGGGCCCGGGCAAGGACACCCCTCAGCTCCTCGACATCCTCAAGGAGAAGCGTGTATCCGCCACGTTCTTCCTGCTCGGCAGCAAGCACGTCGACCGTTATCCGCAGGTCGTCAAGCGCATCGCGGACGAGGGCCACGAGGTCGCCAACCACACCTGGACCCACCGCGTCCTCACCGACCTCGACGCCTCCGAGGTGCGGGACGAACTGGAGCGCACCCAGGTCGCCATCGAGCGGCTCACCGGCCGCAGGCCCACCCTCATGCGTCCCCCGCAGGGCCGCACCGACGACAAGGTCTCCGACGTCAGCCGCGACCTCGGGCTCGCCCAGGTCCTGTGGAGCATCACGGCCAAGGACTACTCCACGACCGACACCGCGCTCATACGCCAGCGCGTCCTCGACCAGGCCCACGGCGACGGCATCATCCTGCTCCACGACATATACGACGGGACCGTCCCGGCCGTCCCCGGGATCATCGACGAACTCACCCGGCGCGGATTCACCTTCGTGACCGTCCCCGAACTCCTCGCGCCCGGCACGGCGGAGCCCGGCACCGTCTACCGCCCCGAGAAGGACTGACGCCGAGGACCCCGGGCCCGAAAAGGGGTGAGCCGCCTCACACGGGACACCGGGGAACGCACGGAACATTCGGGAAAGCCGCACCGTTGGTACGAGTGTGACGGCGAAGGGGCCCGGTCCCCAGGCCCCCCCCAGAGGCGACCGCTCTTCGCCCGTCACGGCGATCGGCCCCGGTTGGAACCCCCCGTCCACCCGGGGCCCCGTCGTTTCCGGGTGCCCTGCCCCGCCCGGCCCCCCGCCCCCTTGCCCCCCCGCCGCGGAGTGCCCCGCCGAGCGGAGGTGCGCACGGCGCCCGTCCGGCGCACACCACGGCGCGTTGGACTCGTCCGAGTGACTCCCGGCATGCTCCCCCGGCCTCCGGGCAGTCATCCTCCGGGACCGCCGACGATCATCATGCGGCCCCTCCCACCAGGGACGATCCACAGGGGGACCCATGATCCACCGGGCACCGGCAGTGCGCCGCGCACTCCTGACCGCAGCCTCCGCGCTCCTCCTCGCCGGGTGCACGTCCGTCACCCCGCCGACCCCCGGCCGCCCCGCCGACCCGGCCGATCAGCAGCGCCTCCTCGCGTCGGCCGAGCACCGTCTCGTCGTCGACTGCCTGGCCGAGCGCGGCCTCACCCTCACCTCCCGCCCCCGCGCCCCGGCCGAGGACCGCGACCTCCAGGCCGCCCTCTTCGGCTCGGGCCCCCGCGAACTCTCCGTCACCCTCGCCACCGGGGCGACCGTCACCGCGCACACCGACGGCTGTGTCGCCGCCGCCCGTGAGCGGCTCTACGGGGACCAGCGCCGCTGGTTCCGCGCCCAGGTCACCGTCGACAACCTCCGCGCCGAGGCGCAGGCCCGGCTGCGGACCGACCCCGCCCACGTCGCGGCCCTCGCCCGCTGGACCGCATGCGCGACACCGTCCGACGGACCGCGGCCCGAGCGCCCCGACCCCGGCGTCGCCGCCCACTGCGCCCGCGAGACCGGTCTCGACGCCGTCCGGGCCCGGCTGGAGGGCGCCGAGCTCCTCGTGGTGCGCACCCTGCACCGCGACGAGCTCACCACCTACCGGCAGTTGCGCGACCGCGCGCTGCTGCGGGCAGCCCGACTGCCCGCCTCCACCCCACCGAAGAAAGGCCACGACCTTCCGTGAAGCGCATCCTGGCGACCGCCACCGCCGCACTCCTCGCCGCCACCGCCGGTCTCGCCCTCTCCCCCTCCGCCGGTGCCGCAGAGTGTCCCAGCGGCGAGTTCTGCGTCTGGCAGAACGCGAACTTCGGCGGCCAGCGAGCCAACTGGAGCGGTGACGACGGCTGGTGGGAGAGCTGGATCTCCGACACCGACTCCTCCTGGGCCAACCACGGCATCTCCGGCCCAGGAATCAAGGATCACGTCCGCGTCTACGAGAGCGCCTGGCAGGGCGGCAGCATGACCATCTGCCTCGCCCCCGGCCAGGAGGTCGGATACAACGGCGCCGCCAACGACCGCGGCGACTCCCACACCTGGGCCACCCGCTGCTGACACCCGCTCACCCCACCCGGCCGTCCCCGGGGCGAGCGCTCGCCCCGGGGACGATCGGTTCGACCCGCCGCCCGCGTCAGCCGGCGCGGTGCGTCGTCGGGTGGCGGAGGGCGGAGGTGAGCATCAGACCCGCGCCGCGGACGACACTGGTCGCGGGATCGTTGGCCAGACGGACCCGGGCCCTGAGGATGTGGGCGAGGCGGCTGGTGACATCGAGCCGGAGCGCGCCCCCGCCGGTGACCAGGATGCCCCTGCGCAGCGCGCCGCGGACGTCCCCCGTCCTGTCCTGCCGCCAGAGGTCGCTCACCAGGTCGGCCGCGGTGCCGGCGATCCGGTCGGGGACGTCGCCCGCCTCCGCCAGGTCGTCGAGGCCGACCTCGGCGAGCCGGGCGTCCGCGACGAGCCCGTCGACGACGAGCGTGACCTCGGTGAGCCCGGCCCCCAGGTCGACCACGAGCAGCGGACCGCCGCCGGGCGGGGCCGCGTACGCCGCGGCCGCGCGGGCACTGTCCACGGCGATGACCCGGACCGGGTTGAGCCCGGCGACCATCCGGCGCGCGGCCTCCCGCTCCGCCGGGGTGGCGAGGACGGGATGCGTGAGCATCACGACCGTCTCCTGCCCCTCGTCGCCCGGCGCCGCCGCGGCCAGCCGCCGCAGCAGTGCCGTCTGGGTCGGGGTGTCGGCCGACCGGCCGCGCCCCGGGAGCGCGCTCGGCACGTCCGCGAAGACGCCCGCCCCGGGAGCCCACGCACGGGTCCGGGAGCTGCCGATGTCGAGGGCGATCGCCCGCACCGGTCGCCGCGTGCCCCGGCCTCCGCCGGTTGCTCCCCAGGAGTCCATCGCTTCCGTCCATCGTCCGCCGACCCGCGGATTGCGAGGCCGATGCGCGCCCTTACTATGCAGTATTCGGACCCGGAACGCCACGGTGCTTGGGGATCGAAGGCGCCCGCCGGACAAGAGACCCCCTAGGCCTCCGCGCCGAGCCAGAGGTCCGGGCCGAACACCTCGTAGTGGATGTCGGCCGGAGCCGCGCCGACGGCCAGCAGGTCACCGCGGACCGTACGCATGAAGGGCAGGGGGCCGCAGAGGTACGCGGTCGTGCCCCGCGGCAGGTCGAGGGCCGTCACGTCGGCGCGCCCGGCCGGGGCCCCGGAGTCGCCCGGCTCCTCGTACCAGAGGTGCAGGGACCCCTGCGGCAGGGCGGCCACGAGACGGCGCAGCTCGTCCGCGTGCGCGTGGGACTCGGGGGAGCGGTCCGCGTGGGCGACCACGACCGTGCGCCGGGAACCGGTGGCCACCAGATGGTCGAGCATCGCCAGCATCGGGGTGCACCCGATGCCGGCCGAGGCGAGCAGCAGCGGGCCGTCGCCCTCGGGCAGCACGAGGTCGCCGAAGGGGGCGGACACCTCCAGCGTGTCGCCCGCGCGCGCCTGCGCGTGCAGCCACGAGGAGACCTCGCCCGCCGGGTCGCCCGCGACACGCTTCACCGTGATGCGCCACTCCGGACGCCCGGGAGCGGAGGAGAGGCTGTACTGGCGGATCTGCCGGGCGCCGTCCGGGAGCGCCACGCGCACGCCGACGTACTGCCCGGGCCGGAAGGAGCCGGTCGACCCGTCCTCGGCGCGGAGCGCGAACGAGACCGTGTCGGCGGTCTCCTCGCGGCGCTCGACGATCCGCACGGGCCGCCAGACCGCGCCCTCGACGACCCCGGCCTCCTGGTAGAGACGGGTCTCCACCGCGATCAGCGCGTGGGCCATCAGCCAGTACACCTCGTCCCAGGCGCGGGCGACCTCGGGGGTGACCGCATCGCCGAGCACCTCGACGATCGCGGCGAAGAGGTGCTCGTGCACGGTCCTGTACTGCTCGGACGTGACGCCGAGCGAGGCGTGCTTGTGCGCGATCCGCGCCAGCATCGCGTCGGGACGGGCCTCGGGGTGGTCGAGCAGGGCGACGGCGAACGCGGCTATGGAACCGGCGAGCGCCTTCCGCTGCTCGCCGTTGGCCTGGTTGCCCCGGTTGAAGAGGTCGCGCAGCAGCTCGGGACGGGCGGCGAACAGCCGCGCGTAGAAGCGCTCCGTGATCTCGTCGAGGGCACCGCCGACGGCGGGCAGAGTGGCGCGGACGACCGGAACGGCCTGCTCGGACAGCATCGGAACCTCAATCTGGTAGATGATCTACGTATTTAAAGTCGGAGCGATCGACCGACCGGCGAGCGGGGCGGTCAGGGGGCCGGGCGTGGGGAGAGCGAGAGCAGCAGCGGGCCCGTGGGCGAGCCCACCAGCTCCGTCACCGTCAGCGGATCGAGGCTGCGGTAGAACGCCTCCTGCGCCTGTCGCAGCGCCCCCCGCAGCCGGCAGCCCGTGCGCAGGGGGCAGGGCGAGTCGCCGTCGCAGGCGGCGACCTCCTCCTCGCCTTCCAGGGAGCGGATCAGCCAGCCGATCGAGGAGCGCCGGCCCGTCTCGGTGAGGGCCAGGCCGCCACCGCGCCCGCGCCGCGCCTCGACGACGCCGAGGTGCTGGAGCCGGGTCACCACCTTCGCCATGTGGGTGTAGGGGACGGCCATCTCCTCCGCCACCGCGCGCGTGGTGACGGGCTCGTCGTCCGTCGCGACCGCCAGGCGCATCACGGCACGCAGCGCCAGGTCGGTGAACTTGGTCAGCCTCACGCGGCCGACCGTATCAAACCGGTATTCCGGAGTCGTATTAAGGGGGAGGGGGCAACGGGAAGCGGGCCCGCACCGGCGACCGGTGCGGGCCCGCTCCAGCGGTCCGGCGCGTCAGGCCAGGACCTTGGCCTTCGCCCTCTCGAACTCCTCGTCCGTGATGGCGCCCTTGTCCCTGAGGTCGGCGAGCCGGGAGAGCTCGTCGATCGAACTGGCGCCCGCGCCGGCTCGGCCGCCGGTTCCCTGCGCGCCCGACGAGCCGGCCGTCTTGCGGATGTAGTCCTGGAACGCGGCCTCCGCGTCCTTCGCCTGCTTGGCGTCGCGCTCACCCATGCTCCTGCCCCGGGCGATCACGTACACGAGCACGCCGAGGTAGGGGAGCAGGATGCAGAAGACGAGCCAGCCGGCCTTCGCCCAGCCGTTCAGGGAGTGGTCCCGGAAGATGTCGCTGATCACCTTGAACAGCAGGAACAACCACATGACCCAGAGGAAGAACCACAGCATGGTCCAGAACACGTTCAGGAGGGGGTAGTCGTCCATTCCCGCGTACTCCAATCCTCGCCCCGGCCGCGGAGACCGGGCATACGAGTGAGTCTCGCCCAGGACCGGTCACCCCGCACCTCGGGTCGCCCCCGGACGCCTACGCCTCCGGAGTCAGGCGCGGCGCAACGCCGCCAGCGCGCGGTCGGCGTGGGCGCTCATCCGCAGTTCGCTGCGGACGACCTCCCGCACCCGGGCGTCCTGACCGATGACGAACGTGACGCGCTTCGTCGGCGCCAGCGAGAAGCCGCGCTTCACCCCGAACCGCTCGCGCACGGCGCCGTCCGCGTCGGAGAGCAGCGGATAGCCGAGGGAGTGCCGCTCGGCGAACTCCTGCTGCCGCTCCACGTCGTCGACGCTGATGCCGACCGGAAGCGCCCCCGCGGCGCGGAACTCGGCCGCCAGGTCCCGGAAATGGCACGCCTCCGCGGTGCAGCCCGGCGTCATCGCGGCGGGGTAGAAGAAGAGGACGACCGGCCCGTCCGCGAGCAGCCCACTGAGGGAGCGCGGTGTCCCGGTCTCGTCCGGAAGGGTGAAGTCCTCGACGTGGTCACCGACGTTCATGAAGGTCCGTCCCCGATCCGTGCCCTGGTACGCCACCGGCGCCTCCGATGGCCGGCCGGTGACGTTACCTCAGAGTAGGCTCCGCCGTCACCCGATCGGACGCGCCCCCGGACTCCGAGCCCGCGCCGGACTCCGTGCCCGCGCCGGACTCCGTGCCCGCGCCGGACGCCCTGCCCGCGCCGGGCGTCGTACCCGCGCGGGACTCCAGCACGGCGAGGACCCTCTCGCCCCACCGGAGGTTCTCCTCCTCCAGCATCCGGCCCCGCATGAGCGTGAGGTACGGGCCGACGCGGTCCGCCTCGCGCAGGTACGCCTCCTCGTCCCGGTCGCCGAGCAGCCAGTCCCGGAGGCGGTCGTAGCGGGCCAGCTTGTCGCGCGCCGTCTCCATCCGCCGGACCACGAACCCCCGAACGGCCTCCGTGTCCCCCTCGTCGCAGGCCTGCACCTGCACCATCAGCTCGTCCCGGATCGCGGTCGGGCGCGGCGCGGTCGAGGTGTACGCGTACAGGTCCTGCCGCCCGGTCTCCGTGAGGCGGAACATCCGCTTGTTGGGGCGGCGTTCCTGCTCGACGACCCTGGCCGTGATGAGGCCCGCCTCGGAGAGCCGGTCCAGCTCGCGGTAGAGCTGCTGCGGGGTGGCGGCCCAGAAGTTGGCGACGGCCACGTCGAAGATCTTGGCGAGGTCGTATCCGGATGCCTCGCCCTCCAGGAGAGCGGCGAGGACGGCGTGCTTGAGGGACATCCGGACACGCTAGCAGCCCGTTGAATAGTTTCCTCCACACCTATTCAACGCTGACAAAAGCCGCTCGCCGGGCCTCCGCCGAACCGTATCGGACCGTGCCGGTCCGCCCACCGGAGACCGCGGCGGCCGCGCTTCGCTGGCAGGCCGCCCCACGGCCTGCCTACTGTGGAGGAGGGAGGACCGCGCGGGGGCCAGACCCGAGAGGGACAGGACGATGGACAGCGAGGCGTTCGTCTACACCACCTACATCCGGACCACGCCGGACGACCTCTGGAAGGCGCTCACGGACCCCGAGCTGACCCGCCGCTACTGGGGCGTGGCCTTCGAGACGGACTGGACGCCGGGCGCTCCCATGGTCTGGGACGAGGGCGGCCACCGGACCGTCGACCCCGAGCAGATGGTCCTGAAGGCGGACCCCGGACGTCTCCTCTCGTACACCTGGCACACCTTCACCCCCGACTGGGCGCGGGCCGCCGGCGTCGACGACGACGCGTACGCGCGGTTGGCGGCGGAGCGGCGCTCCAAGGTGACGTACGACGTCGAACCGTCGGGTGACATGGTCAAGCTCACCGTCACCCACGACGACCTGGAGCCGGGCGGCACGATGCGGGGCCTCATCGCCGAGGGCTGGCCCGCCCTGATCTCCAGCCTCAAGTCCCTTCTGGAGACCGGCGAGGAGCTCCCGGAACCCGCCCGCTGATCCGGCACCCCCGGCCTGGCGTTGCGCCCCTGGGGCCCCAGGGGCCGTGGGACTTGGGCCGTTCGAGTCGTCTCGTCGGCGGCCTCGCGCCACGCCCGGTCACTTGATCATCTTTTCGCCTCATATCCGTTTTGATGGTCGCCGCGGGGGCCGTCCTCGTGGCCACCACGGCGGCCCAGTCGCCGGGCCACCTGCCCGGCGAGCCCCCGGCCGCCGCGGCCGGACTCTCCTCCGCGACGGTCGTGTCCTTGGGGAACTGCCCCGCGACCGGCGGCCTCTGCTCCGCGCCTCTGCGCACGGTCGCCCTCGGCGGCGGCCCCGTCCACACCGGCCGCGCGATCGATCTGGAGGCGGGCGCCACCGGGCCCGTCGAACTCGCCCTGCGCACGCCGGGCCTGCTCGCCGACGTCACCGTCACGGACCGCCGCGGCCGCCGGGTGGCGGGGTCCGTCGCGGCGGACGGGTCCCGCTGGACCAGCGAGGGGCCGCTGCCCACCGGAGGCGCCTACACCGCCCGGCTCGCCGTGGAGCGCTCCGCGGCACGTTCCGGCGGATCCCGCCGGCAGCACGCGCGCCTCGACTTCCGCACGCCCGCCGCTCCGGCCGGTGAGCGGCTCACCCTCACCCTCGGGCCGGGCGGGGGAGGCGTGTACGGCGTCGGACAGCCGCTCACGGCCGAACTCAGCCACCCCGTGCCCGCGCGGGCGACCGCCGCACGGCGCCTCGTCGAGCGCGCCCTCGACGTCCGCAGCGAGCCCCGTGCCGACGGCTCCTGGTACTGGGTCGACGCCTCCACCCTCCACTACCGGCCGCGCCACCACTGGCCCGCGGGCGCGCGGATCCACGTCCGCCCGGCCCTCGACCGGCTGCACGTCATGGACGGTCTCAACGGCGGCCCGTCGAAACCCCTCGCACTCACCATCGGCGACCACCTCGAAGCCGTCACCGACGTCTCCGCCCACGTGATGACCGTGTACCGCAACGGCACCCTCGTCCGCACCATCCCCGTCACCACCGGCAAGGCCGGATACCGCACCCGCGGCGGCGTCAAGGTCGTCCTCGCCAAGGAGCCCCTCGTCCGGATGCGCGGCGACTCCATCGGCATCGCCCGGGGCAGCCGCGACTTCTACGACCTGAAGGTCCGCTGGGCCACCCGGGTGACGTGGAGCGGCGAGTACCTGCACGCGGCGCCCTGGTCCCTGGACGCTCAGGGCACCGCGGACGTCAGCCACGGCTGCACCGGCATGAGCACCGAGGACGCGGCCTGGTTCTTCCGCACCGTCCGCGAGGGCGACCTCGTCCGGGTCGTCCACGGGTACGGGGAGCCGATGCCCGCCTTCGGCAACGGCTTCGGCGACTGGAACCTCAGCTGGC
The DNA here is from genome assembly GCF_053589515.1 of Streptomyces sp. NPDC003327. Lineage (NCBI taxonomy): Bacteria > Bacillati > Actinomycetota > Actinomycetes > Kitasatosporales > Streptomycetaceae > Streptomyces > Streptomyces sp. NPDC003327. Next base: position 89,485 of record NZ_JBSFSA010000015.1, read on the forward strand.
CGCAGTGGCGACGCGGCAGCGCCCTCGACCCGGGCGAGACCCGCACCGCCCCCGCCGCGGCCGGCGCCCTGCGCCCCGCCCTCTGAGTCCGGCAACCGGCCCCGCGCGCCGCGCACCGACGCCACGCCGGAGTCCGGTCGCGCGCCGCCTCCTCCGTACCCCTCGGCGATACTGACGTTCTGTCAGCCGACCGCCCCGAGTGCCCCAGGAGCCCTGCCATGACCGACGTCACCGCGGTCCGCGTCGGGGACGCGACCCTGTACGTCGAGGCGCGACGCCTCGTGCCCGCGTCCGGCCACCCCGAAGACGACCTCGGGGACGGCCTGGAGGGGCTGGGGAACCGGCTGCCGGACCTCTCCGCCGTCACCGAGTCCCTCGCCGCCTTCGCGGGCCGCATCGGCGAGGCCCTCGACCGTGCCGCCCCCGACCGGGCGACCGTCGAGTTCGGCTGCCAGCTGGGCCTCGACGCGGGCAGGCTCACCGCGCTCGTCGTCCAGGGCAGCGCCAACGCGAGTCTCCGCGTCACCCTGGAATGGGACCGCGGCACCCGCTGACCCCGGCACCCGCTGACCCCGGCACTCGCTGACGCCGGCCTTCGACGACCGGCGCGGCGGCTTCAGTCGTTGACCGCCGTGAGCAGGACCACCGAGTCCTCCAGGGCCGTCAGTCCGTGCCGCTCCTTCGGGATCATCCGCAGCCCGTGCGCGCCCAGGTCGTCGGACCAGCCCGCCGCCGTCAGGCGCACGCGGCCGCGCAGCACCTGAAGGCTCGCGGCGGGGGGCGCGTTGTGTTCGTCGAGCGAGGTGCCGGAGGTGAGCGCGATGACGGTCTGCCGGAGCACCCCGTCGTGCACCACGAGGTGTGCGCTGCGGCCGTGCGGGTCGGTGCGGGCCGCGGACATGTGCTCGTCGGCGAGGGCGTCCAGGTCCAGGATCATGTCTCTCCCTACGGGACTGCGGGACTGCGGGCTGCGGGATTGCGGGCGGGTTCGCTGCTGCGAGGTGCGCGGGCGGCTCCTCCCAGCCTCCCGCGTGCCGTCCCGGACGCAACTCGGATGTGTCGCCGGGGGACCCGACCGGTCCGCGCGGCTACCGCGACCCTGTGCGGCGCGCCACCGGCCGGACCGCCCTCGCCACGCTCGCGGCCGCCGCCGTCCTGACCGGCGGGAACGCGGTCGGCGTCGGTGCGGCAACCGCGAGCTCGACCCCCTGGGGGCCCGGCCGTCCGGGTGGTGGGGCGCGCGACCACATCCGCCCCCGACGGGGGTCCGGCCGCCCCGCGGCGTCACCGCACGGCGCGTCGGACCGGCCGCCACCCCGGCGAGCGTCGGGGTGGCGCGGCGACGGCCGGGGCCGGCTCAGCCCGTGGCCGACGAGGGCCCGATCGCCGCGTCCGGCACACTCCGCGCGATGATCGCCGCCGCGTCCACGCCCGTCGGCAGGGTCCCGAAGGCCAGCCCCCGGTCGGCGTCGAGCCGCGACGCGCAGAACGCGTCGGCCACCGCCGGATGCCCGTGCCTCACCAGCAGCGAGCCCTGGAACACCAGCGCCATCCGCTCGACCAGCCGCCGCGCCCCGAACTCCACGGACGCCGGGTCCCCCAGCCCGGCCAGCTCCTTGCGGAGCCCGGCGACCGCCGCGTCCAGGCGCCGGTCCCCGCCCGCGCCCCGGTCGACCTCCGCGAAGTACGCCTCCACCGCCTGCGGCTGACGCCCCATCGCCCGCAGCACGTCGAGGGCGGCGACGTTCCCCGAGCCCTCCCAGATCGACGGCAGCGGCGACTCCCGGTACAGCCGCGGCAGCCCCGAGTCCTCGACGTAGCCGTTCCCGCCCAGGCACTCCAGGGCCTCCGCCGCGTGCGCGGGGGCCCGCTTGCACACCCAGTACTTGGTGACCGCGAGGCCGAGCCGCCGCAGCTGCTCCTCCTCCGCGTCGCCGCGCGTCGCCCGGTCCACCGCGCCGGCCAGCCGGAGGGCGGCCACCGTGGCGGCCTCCGCCTCGACTGCCAGGTCGGCGAGGACGTTCCGCATCAGCGGCTGGTCGACGAGCCGGGCCCCGAAGGCGCTGCGGTGCGTGGCGTGGTGCGCCGCGTGCACCAGACCGAGCCGCATCCCGGCGGCCGAGCTGACGGCGCAGTCGAGCCGGGTCATGTTGACCATGCGGATGATGGTGGCGACCCCGCGGCCCTCCTCGCCGACGAGCCGGCCGAGGGCGCCCTCGTACTCGATCTCCGAGGAGGCGTTCGAACGGTTGCCCAGCTTGTCCTTGAGCCGCTGGAGGCGGATCGCGTTGCGGCTGCCGTCCGGCAGGACGCGCGGCACCAGGAAGCAGGAGAGCCCGCCGGGGGCCTGCGCCAGCGTGAGGAAGACGTCCGACATCGGGGCCGACGTGAACCACTTGTGCCCCGTCAGCGCGTAGAGACCGGGCTCGCCCGCTGGGACGGCACGCGTCGCGTTGGCCCGGACGTCCGAACCGCCCTGCTTCTCCGTCATGGACATCCCGGCGATGATGCCGCGCTTCTCCGTCGGCACACGCAGCCCGAAGTCGTACGAGGAGGAGGCGAGCAGCGGCTCGTACACCTCGGCGAGGTCCGGCTGGGCCCGCAGCGCGGGCACGGCCGCGTACGTCATCGAGACCGGGCACAGGTGACCCGCGTCGGCCTGCCCCCAGACGAACACCTTGGCGGCGCGCGCCACGTGCGCGCCCGGCCGCCCGTCCCGCCAGGGCGCGCCGTGCAGCCCGTGCCGCACGGCGACGTCCATCAGCTCGTGCCAGTACGGGTGGAACTCGACCTCGTCGATCCGGTGGCCGTACCGGTCGTGGGTGTGCAGCACGGGGGAGTGCCGTTCGGCGAGGCGCCCCCACTCCTGGGCCTGCGCGCCGCCCGCCCGCGCCCCCAGCTCGCGTACCTCGGCCTCGGCCCAGCCGGCGCCCTCCCGGCGCAGCGCCTCGACGAGCGCGGGGTCGGCGGAGACGTCGTAACCGGTCAGGGGCGGGACCTGGTTGGTGACCTCATGCGTGGTCGGCATCGGGAGCTCCCAGTGCTCGCAGGGTGAAGGTGACGAGGGCGGGTACGGTGTCGGGCCCAACGGACCCCTCCGCCAGCGGGCCGACGAGCGCCTCGGCGCCCGCGCCGACGAGCGCGGAGGCGGTCAGGAGCGGGTTCTGCGGAGGCAGCTCGCCGGAGCGCACGCCGTCCGCGACGTGCGTGGCGAAGACGTCCCGGAACGCGCGCCGGAAGACGAGCCGCTCGGCGTCGACCGCGGGGTCGACCGGCTCCGCGAGCAGCGCGTAGGCCAGCCGCGGCGACTTCAGGGCGCGCTGGGCGAAGGTCTCGATGGCGGCGACGACCCGGTCGGCCGCCCGGCCGTGTCCGGGGTGCCCCGCCGCCTCGGTGACGGCCTTGACCTCCCGGCTCACCACGGTCCTGAAGAGTTCGACGGAGAGTTCCGACTTGCTGCCGAAGTGGCGGTACACGCTGCCCGTGGCGATGCCGGCGCGTCCCGCGACGGCGGCCATCGTGCAGCCGGCGTAGCCCTCCTCAGCGAGCAGCCCGAGCGCCGCCTCGACGAGAGCGGCGCGCTGGGCGTCGAGCCGGGCCTGGACGGCGGGCGTGCGGCGGTAGGGCATGGAAGGAGTGAAGCAGTGATTCACTCCTTCATCAAGGAACGTGGTCGCGCGGGAGCGGGGCGCGGACAAGGCGCCCCCCGGGGCGGGAGGCGCCTTGTCCTGCGGTGGCGGCGGTGCGGCGAGCCGCGTATCAGCCCGTGAACACCTCGATCAGGGACCAGATCGCGAGGCCCGCCATGCAGACGCCGCCGATCCGCTGCACGGTCGTGAGCGGCACGCGCTTGGCGATGAACCGGCCGGCGACGAGCGCGAGGGCCGAGACGCTCGTCAGGGCGGCGAAGGAGCCGATCGCCGTGGACCAGGTGCCGTTGGTGGCGGCGAGGTTCGCGGTGGTGATCTGCGTGAGGTCACCCCACTCGCTGATGAAGACGGCCATGAAGGCGGTCGAGAAGACCGGCCAGAAACCGGTGACCGTCCGGCCGCCCGTGTCGTCCTCCTCGTCGTCGCCCCCGCCGCGCAGCAGCATGAACGCGCCGAAGCCGAACAGCAGGGCCGAGACGAGCTTCACGATCCAGCCGGGCAGCAGGCCCAGCAGGCTGCCGGCCCCGACGGCGATGGCGACGTGCGCGAGGAAGGCGGTCGAGGTGCCGAACCACACGTACAGCGGACGCATCCGCGTGCCCATGGCGAGGGACGCGAACATCGTCTTGTCGGGAAGCTCGGCGAGGAAGATCAGCCCGAAGGCGGTGAGGATCGCCAAGGGGTCGAGGTGCATACCGGGGCTCTCTGCTCGGTCCGGGCCCCGTGGCTCCGCACGACACCTCGGTGGGCGACGGGAGGACCACTCGGCCCGGCATGACGGACCACGCCCACGGAAACGCGGACGCGGTTGTTGCCTGGCCGAAGGTCTCGCCCGTCCGCCCGCCCTCGCACTCCGTGCGCGGACCGCGGACCCGGTCACCGGGAACCCGGGGGCTCCAGTGTGTCGACGACCGGTTCGCAGGGCTACTCCCCTTCGCTGTCAGCCAGTGTAGACGACGGCGTGACACGCCCGGTGGCGCGGGTCTCCGGGGCCGCACGGCGGCCGTGCGTACGATCATGCAATGCCCGCAGACCGTCACCGGCTCCCGCCCGGCACGGCGGCCCGCACGCAGGTCAACCTCGGCCGCGCGCTGCCCTTCCTGGTCCTGGCCCTGACGGTCCTGGCCGATCTGATCACCCCCGACCGGGAGCGCTTCGACCGCCTCCTGGTCGCCGCTCCCGCGCTCGCCGCCGTCACCTGGAGCGTGCGCGGGACGATCGGCATCGGCCTGGTCACCATGGGCGTCCGCGCCCTGCTGAGCCTCGGCCGGGGCGAGGGCGTCGCCCCGGAACTCGTCGCCAGCGAGGCCGCCATCCTGGGGGTGACCGCCGCGGCCGCGTGGGTCAGCCGGGTCCGCATCCGCTACGAACAGGACTTCGCCGAGCTCACGGCCGTCGCCGAGGTCGTCCAGCGGGTCGTCCTGCGTCCGCTGCCGCCCCGTCTCGGCCGGGTCGAACTCCACCTGCTGTACCTCGCCGCGGCCGCGAAGGCCCGGATCGGCGGTGACTTCTACGAGGCCGTGCGGGTCCCCGGAGCCGTGCGGATCATGCTCGGGGACGTCCAGGGCAAGGGGCTCGGCGCGGTCGAGACGGCGTCCGTGCTGCTCGGGGCCTTCCGCTCGGCCGTCAGCGACGCCCCCGACCTCCCCGCGCTCGCCGACCGGCTCGACGAGGGGCTCGCCCGGTACGGCGCCTGGGACCCGGACTCCGACGCCGCCGAACGCTTCGCGACCGTCCTCCTCGTGGAACTGCCGGACGGGCAGGACGTCGCCCGGCTGCTCTCCTGCGGGCACCCGGCGCCGATGCTCCAGCACGGCGCCACCGTCTCGCCGGTCGCCTTCGCCGACCCCTCGCTGCCCGTCAACCTCGCGGGGCTCGCCGACAGCGACCACCACGTCGAGGAGGTGCCCTTCGGCCCCGGCGACCGGCTGCTGCTCTACACCGACGGCGTGAGCGAGACCCGGGACGGCACCGGCACCTTCTACCCCCTGGAGACCCGGCTGCGCGGCTGGGTCCGCTCGCCCGCCGCGCAGGTCCCGGCGCTCCTCCACCGTGACCTCGCCGCGTACGGTGCCGAGCACGGCCTCGACGACGACGTGGCGGCTCTGCTGGTGGTCCGGCTCCCGGACGAGGACCCCGACCCGAAGGCGCCGGCGCAGGAGAGGACGGCGGGCCAGTAGAGGACGGCGGCCGACAGCGGCAGGGTCGGGGTCCGGAGCCTCGGTGCCGCCGCTCGGCCGGGCCCGGTCGCCGGTGACCGGGCCCGGACGTCCTCGGGTCTCAGCTCACCTGGATCTGCCGGCTGGTGGCGCCGTCACATCCGCTGGACGGCGACCGCCCCGGTCGCCGGTGAACCGCCGCTCGGATGGAAGCACTTGGCGCTGTGTCGGGCCGTCAGGGTGTCACCATGGCGTCCGAGCCGCGACGTACCGCGACCTACCGCGAGGCACCTGGTGGGGAGGCGCGTGGCGGTACCCGCCGCATACGCCTGCGGGCTGACGACACGTGAGCCCGCAGGCGGACGTCGTCGCCGCACCCCGCGCCGTAGCGTTCCCCCGTGACCCGCATCCCCAGGGCGGCCGCCGCCGCCGTTCTCGCCTGCTCGCTCGCCTTACCCCTCGGTGCCACCACCGCGTCCGCCGGCACGGTGTCCGTCGGCACCGCCCCGGCCGCCTCAGCTTCGACCGACGCCGGGGTGAGCCGGCCCCCGGCACTTCCCGAGCCCACCGGGCCGTACGGTGTCGGCAGCACCGTCCTGCCGATGACCGACCGTTCCCGGAAGGACCCGTGGGTGCCCGCCGCCGACGGGCGGCAGTTGATGGTCACCGTCACCTACCCGGCCGCCGCACCCCGCCGGGGCGGGCGCCCCGCCCCGTACGCGACCCGCGAGGAGGCACGCCGGCTCGCCGAACAGCTCGGGCAGGACGTCTCCGGAGACGTCCTCGCGAGGACGCGCACGCACGGCGCGACCGATGCCCGCCCCGCGCCCGGACGCCGTCCGCTGGTGCTGCTCTCACCCGGCTTCGGCGTCTCCCGCTGGACCCTGACCCACCTCGCCGAGGACCTCGCCTCGCGCGGCTACGTCGTCGCCTCCGTGGACCACGCCTACGAGTCGTCCGGGATCTCCCTCCCCGACGGCACGACCCTGACCTGCGTCGCCTGTGACGCCCTCGACCGGGGCGGGGTGCACCCCGGCGTCGTCACCTCGACGCGCGCCGCCGACGTGCGGTACGTCCTGGACCGGCTCACCGGACCCCGGCCCGCCTGGCGGCACGCCGGGATCATCGACGCCCGCCGCATCGGCATGGCGGGCCACTCCATCGGCGGGGCGAGCGCCGCGACCGCGATGGTGGCCGATCCGCGCGTCGACGCCGGGATCAACATGGACGGCGCCTTCTGGGAGCCGTTGCCCGCCGAGGGCCTGCGGGGCCGGCCGTTCCTGATGCTGGGCACGCATGACGACACGCACCTGCCCGGCGGCCGCGACGCCAGCTGGGACCGGACGTGGCCCACGCTCGACGGCTGGAAGCGCTGGATCACGGTGGCCGGGTCGGAGCACTTCACCTTCTCCGACGCCCCGGTGATCCAGCGTCACTTCGGGCTCCCGGAGCCGGAGCTGCCGGCCGACCGGGCCGTCGAGGTCACCCGCACGTACGTGGCGGCCTTCTTCGACCGTCACCTGCGCGGACTGCCCCGCCCCGTCCTCGACGGGCCGACCCCCGCACAGCCGGAGGCGTACTTCCACCACCGCTGACACCGGTGGCCCCCGAGGGGCACGGCGCGCGCCGTGCCCCTCGGGGGCTCAGGAGCGGTACGGGGTGTTCGCGGCGGCCCAGTCCGCGAGTGCCCGCGCGCACCCGGCGACCGACTCCCGCCAGCTGCGCGCGGCGCCCTCACCGGCCTCGTCACTGACGTGCTTCACGATGCGCAGCGGCACCCCCGCGAGCTCCGCGGCCGCCGCCAGGGCGTAGCCCTCCATGTCGACGAGCGGCGCCCGCTCGGCGAGCCGGGCGCGGGCGGCCTCGTCGGAGACGAACGTGTCCCCGCTGGCCAGGACCACGTCACCGCCGTCCGGGAGCGCCAGCGGCGCCCCGTACGTCTCGCCGGTCAGCGTCGCGAGCAGTTCGCCGTCCAGGTCGTGCTGGACCACGGTCCCGACGACGTGCGTGCCGCTCCAGCCGGAGCGCAGCGCGCCCGCCGTCCCGAGGTTCACGATCCCGCTCGGCCGCGGCCCGCGGGCCAGCACCGTCGCGAGCGAGGTCGCCGCGTTCACCTTGCCCATGCCGGTCAGCAGCACCGGCAGGTCCGTCTCGAGGAACTGCGCCTCCTCCTTGACGGCGAGGACGAGCAGGGGGCGGCCGGCCGTGATCTCTCCCATGAGTTCCATGGGGGTCACGCTAGTTCTCCGGTACGCCGTTCGTACAACCGGTCGGTCGTCCGTCCGCGACGAGACCCCGCTCGGCGAGGGCCTCGCGCAGCACGCGCAGGGCCTTCGGGCCCACCCCGTGGAGCGCCGCCAGCTCCTCGGCGGGGACGTCCGCGAGCTGGTCGAGCCGGGTGTACCCGGCGGCGACGAGCGCCCGCGTCGCGGGCGCGCCGATGCCGCGCGGCAGGTCGGGGGCGGGGGAGTCGCTCGTGGGGACCATGGGGCGATCGTCCCACGGGGCCCGGCCCCCGCGCGTCCTCGCGGGACAAATCCGGCAGGCGGAGGTGAGGGTGCGGGCGCGGGTGCGGCAGCGAGGCCGGGTCTTCCGAGGTCCCGCGACGGCGACCGCGCCCAGCGTCCGCGACCGCGCCCCGCGTCCGCGCCCCGCGTCCGCTTCCGCGCCCCGCGTCCGCTTCCGCGCCCCGCGTCCGCTTCCGCGCCCCGCGTCCGCTTCCGCGCCCCGCGTCCGCGGCCCGCGTCCGCTTCCGCGGCCCGCTTCCGCTCCCGTGACCCGCTCCCGCGACCGCCGCCTTGCTCGCGCGACGCGACCGCTCCCGCGGCCGCCGCCCCACTCCCGTTCCCGCGCCCGTGTGCCGAGGCGCCCTGTCCGCCGGGCCGTGGGCCGTCGGTCCGTTCAGACCGGCAGCAGGCGTCCGACGAGGGCGCCCAGCTGCCGCGCGTTGCGGCACGGGAGCATCTCGACCACCTCCGCGTACGCCGGTGCCGCCGAGTCCCCGGTGCCCCAGAGCGCGGGCTGCTCGGGGTTGAGCCAGTACACCCGCCGGGCCCGGCCCGCGACCCGTTGGAGCGCCGCCACGTTCGGGTCGGCGCCGTTGGTGCGGGCGTCCCCCAGGACGAAGACCACCGTGCGCGGGCCGACGGCCTCCGCGTACCGCTCGGCGAAGCCGCCGAGGGCCGTGCCGTAGTCGCTCTGCCCGTGCCAGCCGGTGAGCGTCGCCTCCGAGAGGATGCGGTCGCCGAGCCGCGCCGGATCGGCCGAGCCGCGGGCGACGAGGCCGGTCACCTCGTCGACGTCGTTGACGAAGGCGAAGACCCGTACCCGGCTGAACTGGTCGTGCAGGGCCTGCACCAGCAACATCGTGAACTGGGCGAAGCCCGCCACCGACCCCGACACGTCGCAGAGCAGCACCAGCTCGGGCCGCCCGGGTCGGCGACGTCGCAGCACCGGGCGCACCGGTACGCCCCCGGTCGACAGCGAGCGCCTCAGCGTGCGCCGCAGGTCGATCTCGCCGCGCGCCGCCCGCCGTCGCCGGGCCGCGAGCCGGGTCGCCAACGCGCGCGCCAGCGGACGTACCGTACGCCGCAGCTCGTCGAGCTGGGCCCGGCCGGCGAGCAGGAAGTCGACGGAGTCGGCCGTGCCGGGCACGGCCCGCCGAGCGACCCGGTCCGCGCCCTGCCGCTCGGCGACCCGCCGCCGGGCCTCGGTCCGCACCCGCTCGCGGAAGGCCTCGATCCTGCGCCGGATCTCGTCGTCGAGGAGTCGGTCGGCGAAGTCGGGCTCGTCCCCGCCGGGCGTCGCCCGGAGCCGGTCCCGCACGCGGGCGAGCAGCGTTTCCGGGCGCAGCCGGGAGAGCGTCTGGTACGAGGACCAGCCGTCCGACCCGGGCGCCGAGCCGTAGCCGCCGAAGCCGCCCACCGCGTCGGAGGCCAGCCCGGCGAGGGCGGCGCCGTCCCCGGCGGCGAGGGCCTCCACGAGCCGGTCCCGCAGCGCGGCGAGTTCGGCGGGCGTCCCGTCGGCTCCCCGGGGTTCCGCCCCGTCGGGGCCGATGCCGACGCCGAGGGGGAAGTACAGGTCGAAGACCCGGTCGAAGACCGGACGCTGCCGGTCCGCGTGGAGGAGCGTCGCCGCCAGCGCCTCCCGCATCCGCTCCCGGTCCGCGAAGCCGACCGCCTCGAGCGCGCGCCCGGCGTCGACGGTTTCCCCGGTCCCGATGCCGAAGCCGTGCGCGCGCAAGGCCCCCACCAGGCCGGTGAGCCGCTGGGCGGCCCCGGTGGTGACTCCGGCGGTGGTCGTGCCTCCGGGAGTACGCGCGGAGGGGTCGGGCCGCGCGGAGGGGTCGGGCCGCGCGGAGGGGTCGGCCGGGGCGGTCACACCGCGTCCAGGTCGAGCCGGGCGGCGGCCTTCCCGATGTCCTCCTGGTGCTTGAGCAGCACCCCGAGGGTGTCCCGGACGACCTTCTCGTCGAGTCGGTCCGCGCCGAGGGCGAGCAGCGTGCGCGCCCAGTCGACGGTCTCCGACACCGACGGCGCCTTCCGCAGGTCCATGGCGCGCAGCGCCGCGACGACGCGGACCACGGAGGCCGTGAGCGCCGCGTCGAGCCCGGGCACCTTCAGCGTCACGATCCGGCGCTCCAGGTCCTCGTCGGGGAAGCCGATGTGCAGGAAGAGGCAGCGCCGTCGCAGCGCCTCCGACAGCTCGCGGCTCGCGTTCGAGGTGAGGACGGCGAAGGGCCTCCGCTTCGCCGCGATCGTGCCGAGCTCGGGAACGGTCACCTGGAAGTCGCCGAGGACCTCCAGGAGCAGGCCCTCCACCTCGACGTCGGCCTTGTCCGTCTCGTCGATCAGGAGGACCGTCGGCTCCTCGGAGCGGATCGCGGTGAGCAGGGGCCTGGCGAGCAGGAACTCCTCGGCGAAGATGTCCGACCGCGTCTCGTCCCAGGATTCGCCCCGGCCCGCCGTGATCCGCAGCAGCTGTTTGGCGTGGTTCCACTCGTACAGGGCGCGGGCCTCGTCGACGCCCTCGTAGCACTGCAAGCGGACGAGACGGGCCCCGGTGACGCGGCTGACCGCCTTCGCCAGCTCCGTCTTGCCCACGCCGGCCGGGCCCTCGACGAGCAGCGGCTTGCCCAGGCGGTCGGCGAGGAAGACGGTGGTGGCGACGGCGCGCGACGCCAGGTATCCGGTCGCGGCGAGTCGGTCGGCGACGTCGTCGACGGAGGCGAAGAAGCCGCTCGCAGGGGCGCCCGCCCCCTCCTGTGGCGCGTCGTGGGCCGGGTCGGTCGTGGTGTCCGTCCTGGTGCCGGTCGTCATGGCGGTCCCCCCGGGGAGCGAAGAGTCGTACTGGCCGGTAGCCTCAGCAGTACTTGATCAGATGGCGCACCGCCGCACAACCGTCCTGCCGCACGTTCGGATTCCCCAGCCGAACCCGCGTACGTCCCCACCGGCGCCGTGCGCGCCGCGCGCGGGGCGCCGCCCGCTGGTGCAATGGGGTCACCGGGCATGCCGCCCGCGGACCGCGCGGCAGGGGAGGTGGCGTGGCGGAACGAGACGGGGCCAGGAGTCGCCCCCCGAGCGAGCCCCACCCGGGCGCCGCACGCCCGGGCCCCGGCGTGGTGGCCCTCAAGGACCGGCTGCTCGCGCTCGAGCGCGCCGTCGGCGCGATCGGGACGACCCTCGACGGGCCGACGACCTGCCGCGAACTGGCCGACTTCCTCTCCCGGCACCTGGACGGAGCGACGGTGACCGTCGACCTCGTCGCCGAGCCGGACGCGTACGAGCGGGCCGGTGCGGCCGGCCCCGTATCCGCGGCGCCGGGCTCCCACCGCCTCTCCGCGCCGCTCGCCGTCCACGACGAGACCGCCCTCGGAACGGTCACGGCCACGCGCGCCGCGCGGCCCTTCGGCGACCACGAGGCCGCCCTGCTCCGCCAGACCGCGCGGCTCGCCGCCCGCCACCTCCACCACGCCCGCCGTCTGGCCGCCACCGAGGACACCGCGCTCCACCTCCAGCGCGCTCTCGTCGCCGAACCCGGCCGCCCCCACCCCAACCTGGAGGTCGCGGGCGGCTACCTCCCGGCCGGGACGCGCACGCTCGTGGGCGGCGACTGGTTCGAGACCGTACGGCTCCACTTCGGGCGCAGCCTCCTCGTCGTCGGCGACGTCATGGGCCACGGCCTGGACGCCGCCGTCGACATGAACGCCTACCGCTCGGCGCTCCGCGAGGTCGCCGCCACCGACCTGCCGCCGCACCGGGTGCTCCGGCACCTCGACGCGGTCGTCGCCGAGGACGGCGCCCGCCGCCCCGCGACCTGTCTGCTGGTCCGGATCGACCCGGCCCGGGGCGCCGCCACCTTTGCCAGCGCGGGTCACCTGCCGCCGGCGGTCTTCGGCCCCGACGGGTCGGCGGAACTCGTGGACCTCCCGGTCGGCCCGCCGCTCGGCACCGGGGTCGGCGGCTACGAACCCACCACGCGCCCGCTCGCGGAGGACGAGACCCTGCTGCTCTTCACCGACGGCCTGGTCGAGCGGCGCGGCGAGGACATCGACGACTCGCTCGCCCGACTCGCCGGGCTCCGGCTCGCGCCGGGCTCGGGGCCCGACCGGGTCGTCGACGAGGTGCTGCACCGCCTCGGCGCGCACGGAGCCGAGGACGACGTGGCCGTCCTGGCGGCCCGCATCCGCGCCCGCCCGCCCCACTGACGGACCCCCGTTCGACCCGCCGACGCAGGACGCGTCCGCTGCCACTCACCGTCGCTCCGCGCTGACCCACCGCCACATCCGGCCCGCCCCGCATGGTGACGGACCGTCACAACGGCCCTTCCGGCGACGGGATTCACCGGACAACAGGATTCTTTGGCCGGGAAGCTTGTGCACGGAGCGTGCACCCGGCACGCTCCAGGGTATGAACACGGCCAGGCATGCCAGTGAACGTTTGATGAGCTGGCCCTCGCTGACCCCCGGACGCGCCCTCTGCGGAGCCGAAGTGGGTCTGTGCGCGCAAGCGCAGGAGATCGTGCACTTCCACGGCGAGCACGAGGCCGACGTCCACCTGACCCGCGCCATGATCGCCAAACTGCGTCCGGCCCTCCTCGGGTCGAGCGCGGTCCGGCTGCGCGCGGGCTCCGGCTGGGTGACGGTCCGTCTGGACACGGGCTCGGACATCGACCTGCTCGCCACCCTGGTCAGCGCCGCGCTCCAGGCCAACGCCGCCCCCGACACCGCCCCGGACGGCTGCACGCGCACCCTCCCGCTCCCCACCGCCCGCCTGGAACCCAGCGGTTTCTAGGTCCCCACTCCACCCCTGACCAGGTCATTTCTCCGTTGTCCCTTCTTCCCTCCGGTCATTAGACTGAAAGGAAGAAGGTGCGTTTCCGTCCGGGCCCGGCCACTCGGTGGCCGTTCGCCCGACCGTGGCGAGTTCTCCCACTCCGGATGCCGCCACCCTGGATACGACGTGCCGCAGGGCTGCAGTGCCCCGGTCCGCACGCCGCACAGCTGAATTCGGACTTCCCTCGAATTCATTGATCCACGAGGAACGCCATGGGTACCCTCGTTCGCTCTTCTCCGCGTCGCCGGCGGCGTACGACCGCCGCCGTCGCGACGGCTCTCCTCACCTCCGCGATCGGCCTCACCGCTCCCGGTGCGGCATCGGCGCAGGCGGCGCCCGCGGGTGGTCCCACCACGGTCTCCGGCGTCGACTGCGCGCCGACTCCGCCGTGGGTGTCGACGTACGAGTTCAACAAGCAACTGAAGGTGGAGGGCGGCTGCTTCACCATGAACGGCCGGGTCTACGTCACGGTGAAGCTCAACAACGGCACCGTGTACTTCAAGAAGTGGGTCACGGCACGGGACCACCCCTACCTCGCGGGAGGATGGATCAACGTCAACACATTCCTGCGTGCGCCCTGCACCGGCACACCGAACAACGGGTACGTACGCGCGTACGACGCGGTCACGGAGAAGTGGTCGGCCAAATTCCCCGCGAAGATCTGCGTCCTCTTCGACCACAACGACTGACGGGCGGCCCTCACCCGCCCGACACCTCGTCAGGAACCGTCGCCGCCCGGAACCGGGAAGAGCATGCACGTACTGGTCGCGTGGGCGAGCAGCCGGCCGTCCGCGTCGTACAGGCCCGCCTCGGCGAGCGCGGTGCGCCGGCCGCTCGACAGGACCGTGCCGATCGCGCGGATCTTCCCCGTCTCCACGGTGACCGGCCGCAGGAAGCGGGTCGACAGGTCGAGCGACGTGTACGCGGTGCCCCGCGGCAGCGTCGAGTGGACCGCACACCCCGCGGCGGAGTCCAGCAGCGTCGCGTACACCCCGCCGTGGACGCTCCCGATCGGGTTGTAGTGCTCCTCGCCCGGTTCGAGGGAGAACACCGCGCGGCCCGCCTCGACCTCCTCCAGCCTGAAGCCAAGCAGCGCCGCGATCGGCGGCCCGGGAAGCCGCCCCGCCACCATCTCCCGCAGGAAGTCGAGGCCCTCCATCGTCATCGCCGCCCGGGCGGTCGCCCCGGCGTCCTCCCACTCGACCGTGCGCGACCGCCCCATGACCACTCCGCTCCCCGACGAACCGTCAGACCCTGCTCACTGTCTCCACGGCGAAGCTTAGGGGGCCGGGCGCGGTCACCCGCACCCGTTCGGCGGTATCCCGGAGAGGTCCGGCCGCCGCGGCGGGTACCCCACCCTGCATGCCCCCCACCCCCGGTGCGCCGCACGACAACGGCCCGGCCGAGCACGGCCACGTGTTCCAGCGGCTCCACACCCGCCTCCTCGACTCGTCCGCCGGGCTCGCCTGGAACCGGGGCCGCGCCATGGAACTCATGCACCGCGCCATGGGATTCGCGGCGCTCAGCCTCCTCACCCTCGTCCCCCTCCTCATCGTCGTCGCCGCCGCCGACCTGGCCAGCGGCCAGGGCTTCGCCCGCTGGCTCGTCCACGGCCTGGGCGTCTCCGACGTCTCCCAGGAGGAGGTGGAGCAGCTCTTCGGCCAGCCGGGCCAGGCCCTCCAGCGCACCACCGCCTTCGGCCTCGCCGCCCTCGCCGCGTTCGGCGTGACCTTCGGCTCCGCCGTACAGACCGGGTACGAGCGCGTCTGGGACCTCCCCACCGCCCGCTGGCACACCATGTGGCGGCACGTCGTCTGGCTCGCCGTGCTCGTCGCGGCCCTGCTGCTCTTCGTCGCCTTCCCGGCCCCCGAGGACGCCTCGGGCCCCCTCACCACCGTTGTCGCCTTCGGTGACGTCCTCGGCACCTTCCTCTTCTTCTGGTGGTCGCAGCGCTTCCTGCTCTGCGGTCGCATCCGCTGGCGCGCCCTCGCCCCTGGAGCGGCCCTCACCGCGCTCGGTCTCCTCGGGCTCCGGGTCTTCTCCCAGCTGGTGTTCTCCCCGCTCATCGCCTCCAACGCCGTGACGTACGGCCAGTTCGGCACCGTCCTCGTCCTCCAGTCCTGGCTCGTCGGCGTCGGCTTCGTCGTCTACGGAGGCGCACTCGTCGGCCGCCTCGTCCACGAGCACCGGCTCCGCCGCCGACTGCGCCGCGACCTCGCCTGAAGGAGCCCGGGACCGGCCGGGCGTCCCGGCCCGCCCCTCCCGGCCTCCTCACTGGTCACGCCGCCGCACCGCCAGGACTCTCACCGCCGCACCGCCAGGACCCTCACCGCCGACGCGCCGAGCACCCACAGCGCGTACACCAGCCACGCCCCGCCCGTCGTCCACGGATACGCCCGGTCGAACGCCGCCTCCGCCACCGGCCGCCACCGCGGGCTGACCGCCGGGCCCGCGACGGCGTCCCTCACACGATCCGGTGATCCGCCCGCGAGCGGCGGGGCGGGAGCGCCGTGACCGCTTGGATGGGAGGCGTCCCATCGCCGCGTCGAGAGAGAGCCGCCCATGGCGAACACCTGGCTGCCGCCCGTCGAGTACGTCGCGACCCTGCCGAGAGCGACCGCGTACGCCTGCCTCTACTTCACCGACACGGCGGGCCGCCCGTTCCAGCTGCGCGCGACGTACCGCACCGAACTGTGGCAGTGGCCCGGCGGAAACATGGACCCGGGGGAGACGCCCTGGGAGACGGCGGTCCGCGAGTGCCACGAGGAGACCGGTCTCGTCTTCTCCGGCGAACCCCGGCTCCTCGGCACCCACTTCGTGCGGGACCGGGGCGAGGAGTGGCCCGCCAACCACATCGGCTTCGTCTTCGACGGCGGCGTGCTGACCGACGCGCAGCTCGCCGCGGTCGTCCTCGACCCGGAGGAGCACAGCGAGTACCGGGTGCACACCCTCGACGAGTGGGAGCGGGAGATGGAGCCCCACGAGTTCGTCCGCCTGGCCGAGATCGACCGGGCCCGCAGGACCGGCACGACCGTGTACGTGGAGACCGGCCCCGCGCGGGGCTGAGCGAGGGGCCCGTCCGCCGGGACGGGCCCCTCCGGACCGCCGGGCCGGGCCCGGCCGCCCGCTCAGGCGCGGCACCCCACGGGATGGGCGATGTCGACGACGAACCGCTCCGGCGAGTGCAGCCGGAAGGTCTTGTACGCGGGTTTGGTGTCGAAGGCGGCTCCGATGGTGACCACGCCCTCGAAGTCACCGGTCAGGGCGACCCCCTTGAGCGCGGGGAGATGGATCTTCAGCAGCCGGGGGCCCTGGTAGACGGACCGGCCGCCGTCGTCGTGGGCCGCCGCGGGGGAGAGCGCGATCGTGAGGAAGTACTTCCCCGCGAGCGGGACCCTGTTGCCCGAGCCGTCGTACCGCAGCTCCTTGACCTGCTGCACCGTGACGGGGGGAAGGGCGCCCCGTACGTCGATCACCAGCCGGTCGAAGGTGGCGTGCCCGCCCCAGCGGGCGTTGACGACGAGGGCGGTGGACGGGGCGGTGGCGGACGGGGCGGTGGTGCCGTGCGCGGTCGCGCCCGACGCCCCGGCCGGAATCGTGGCCCCGACGCCGGCGCTCAGAAGGATGCCCGCGGCGACGGCCGCGAGGGCTTGACGGTGAAGCATGGCGTCCCCCAATTTCTCCTGCTCCGGGGACAGTGATGTCACTGGCAGAGACACTCATCACAAACCATATGGTTCCCGGAAAAAAAGGAAAATAAGGAGAGGAGATGCGGCGTGAACTCCGGTCCGTAGGATCCGCGGGCGCCGGGCCGTAACCCCACGGCACTCCCGACAGTTGACCAGGGCATGAAGAAGCGCAGCATGCTCGCCATCGCCTCCCTCGCCGCGGGCGTCGTCACCGCCCTCGTCACCCCGCCGCCGCAGGCCGACGCCGCGGAGAGCCCGCTCGGCGGCGCCACCAACCTCCTCCAGGAGGACCAGGGCGTCGAGGGCCTCGTCCACGGCACCGTCGAGACCGCCGGGGACGCGGTCCGCTCCCACCACTCCGGCGGGCTCGTCTGACCGCTCGCCGTACGGCGAGGTGACGGAAACCGTCACCGTCGCGGCGCGGCGGCCGAGCCGCCCTCCGGTCCGCCCGCCCCGCACTTCCCACATGCCCCGCGTCCCCACCGGACGCGGGGCATCGGCATGACATGACCCGCGAGGAGGCGGCCCGTGCGCGCGCCGTGCGGGACTAATGACAGGATGTCCCCATGAGCAACAACGTCTACTTCGACATCACCATCGACGACAAGCCCGCCGGCCGGATCGTCTTCAAGCTGTTCGACGACGTCGTCCCGAAGACGGCGCAGAACTTCCGCGAGCTCGCCACCGGCCAGCACGGCTTCGGCTACGCCGGCTCCCCGTTCCACCGCGTCATCCCCGAGTTCATGCTGCAGGGCGGCGACTTCACCCGCGGCAACGGCACCGGCGGCAAGAGCATCTACGGCGAGAAGTTCGCCGACGAGAATTTCCAGCTCAAGCACGACCGCCCGTTCCTCCTCTCGATGGCGAACGCGGGCCCGAACAGCAACGGCTCCCAGTTCTTCATCACCACGGTCGTCACCAGCTGGCTCGACGGCAAGCACGTCGTCTTCGGCGAGGTCGTCGAGGGCCAGGACCTGGTCAAGGAGATCGAGGCCCTGGGCTCTCGCTCCGGCGCCACCAGCGCCAGCATCAAGGTCGACAAGTCCGGCGTCGTCGAGGCCTGACCTCTCCCACCGGCCGGGGCCCGGCGCCGTCGTCACCGACACGCCGCGCCTGCCCCGGCCGGGGGTCCCGGCCCTGCCCGTCCCCCCGGCCCCGCTCAGGCGAAGGCGAACGCGTTCCGCGCGGCCCACGCCGAGAACGGCAGCGGGGCACGGCCGAGCACCCGCTCCACGTCCGGGCTCACCCGCCGCTCCTCCGCGCTCGGTTCGCCGAGGACCGACAGCATCCCGTCGACCGCGTCCGCCGGCAGGAACCGCACCAGATGCGACCTGGCCTCCTCCGCGCTCTGCTCCACAAACGCGATCGGCGCGCCGACGGCCTCCGCCAGGTCCCGTACCTGAGCCCGCGGCGAGACCGCGACCGGCCCCGTCAACACGTACGTCCGACCCGCGTGCACTCCGTCACGCAGCGCCGCCGCCGCGACCTCGGCGATGTCCAGGGGATCGACGACGGGCAGCGCCACGTCGGCGAACGGGGCAGCGACCGTACGCGCGCCCCTCACCCCCTCCGCCCACAGGAAGGCGTTCGAGGCGAAGCCGGACGGTCGCAGCACCGTCCAGTCGAGCCCCGAGTCCCGCACCGCCGCCTCGAACTCCCGCAGGAACGCGTGCGACACGGAGTCCGCGCGCGTCCCCACCAGTTGCGAGGACTGCAGGACGAGCCGCCGCACCCCCGCCGCCGCGGCCGCCGCCACGATCTCGCGCGGCCGCAGCGTGTCACCGAGCCCGGCGACGAGCACGTACGCGGCGTCGGCGCCCTCGAACAGCTCCTTCAGGCGCGGTACGTCGGCCAGGTCGCCGCGGCGGTGCGTCACCCCGGCCGGCAGGCCCGGCGCGGCGCCCCGGCTCACCGCCGTGACCTCCTCGCCGGCCGCGGCCAGCGCCTCCACCAGCGGACGTCCGACGTTTCCGGTCGCTCCGGTCACCACGATCACAACAGGTTCCTTCCCCGAGGGTCGGGGCGGAGCGGGAGCGCTCCGCCTCTTCACGACCTCATCGTGGAAGACGAACCGGTCATCCTCTGGCCACTTCTGCGGAGAGACGCGGAGAGACGCGGAGAGAACGCGGAGGGATTCCGAGAATCCCGCCCGGCTGCGCCCGAGGAAGGCTCAGTCCTGCTGCTGCTCGCCGTAGCGGCGCTCGAACTTCGCGATCCGGCCCTCCGTGTCGACCGTCCGTGCCTTGCCCGTGTAGAAGGGGTGGCTCTCGGAGGAGATCTCGACGTCGATCACGGGGTACGTGTTGCCGTCGTCCCACTCGATGGTGGTGTCGCTGGTCGCCGTCGAGCGGGTGAGAAAGGCGTACCCGGCCGCGCGGTCCCGGAAGACGACGGGGCCGTATTCGGGCTGCTTGTCCTGCTGCACGGGTCCTCCTCGATCGCGGTGTCCGGCCTGGGCGGCCCTCCCCAGCTTCCCCGGGCCGCCGGTGGCGGACCAGCGTCGCGGGCCCGACCGGGTGACGGACACGGCCGTGCGCGCCCACCGCCCGCACCACAGCGGCGACGGCCGGGGGGGGCGAGCCCGGTGCGGGCTCAGTCCGTGTCGCGCCAGCGTGCCGCCAGGAGCAGGGCGATGTCGTCCGGGCGCGCGACGGCCTGGCGGGCCTCCCGGATGAGACGGTCCGCGGCCTCGGCGAGGGGCAGCGACCCCGTCGAGCCGAGAGCCAGGCGGAGCCGCTCGATGCCCTCGTCGATGTCCCGGCCCGGCCGTTCCACCAGGCCGTCCGTGAACAGGGCGAAGACCTCGCCGGGCGCGAGCCGCAGCTCGGTCACCGGATACGCGGCGGCGGCGTCGACGCCCAGGACCACGTCCCCCGCCAGGTCCACGCGCTCCGCCGTGCCGTCGGGCCGTAGCAGCAGGGGCTGCGGATGCCCGGCCCGCACCGCGCTCATCTCACCGGTCGCCGGATCCAGGACCGCGTAGCAACAGCTCGCGAACTGACCGGGGTCCAGGTCGATCAGCAGCCGGTTGGTGCCCCGCAGGACGTCCCGCGGGGAGTGGCCGCCCAGGGCGAAGGCCCGTACCGCGCTCCGCAGCTGACCCATCGTCGCCGCGGCCGCCACCCCGTGCCCCTGCACGTCGCCGATCACCAGGGCGAGCCGCCCGTCGTCCGTCTCGATCACGTCGTACCAGTCGCCGCCCACCTCCATGCCCTGTGTGCCCGGCAGATAGCGGCCGACCGTCTCCACCCCCTCGCGCACCGGAAGCCGGTGCGGAAGCAGTGCGTCCTGGAGCCCCCGGGCCACCGCCGCCTCGGAGTCGTACCGCTGGGCCCGTTCGAGTGCCTGGGCGATCAGCCCGGTGAGCGCGGTGAGGACGGTCCGTTCCTCCGGGCTGAAGGTACGGGGCCGGTCGAAGCCGAGGATGCAGGAGCCGACCGGCCGGCCCGAGGCGATCAGCGGCAGAAAGGCCCGCGCGCCCCACTGCGCGTCCAGCGGGATCCCCGGGAAGGCCCTGCCGAGCTGCTCCATGGACTCGAAGAACAGAGGCCGTCCCGTCGTCAGCACCTCCACGCCCGGCAGGTGGACGTCGAGCCCCACCCCGTCGAAGGGTTCGAGGAAGCCCGGCGGGAACCCCGTCTCCCAGGCGAGGCGCAGCCGACGGTCGCTCAGCAGGTAGATCGCCAGCTGACGGCCGCCGAAGGCGGGGAGCAGCTCCTCGGTGACGACCGCCGACACCTGGCGAGCCGTCACCGCCTCGGAGAGCGCGATCGCGAGCGCGACCGGCCGGTACATCGCCGCCATCCGGTCACCGGGCGCGCCGAGACCGTCGCTGGTGTCCCTCGTCCTCGTCCTCGTCCTGGCCGTCGTCGTCGCCCCGCTTCCGGTGCTTCCCCGGCCCGCAGCATCCCCCTCGCCCCCGCCCGCAGCCTCCCCGCCCGCAGCCTCCCCCTCGTCCCCGTCCGCGGCCTCCCCCTCGCCCTCGGCCGGGGTGCGGGGTGCGGGGTCCTCCTCCGGCACGAGGACCATCGTCACGCCGTCCCGCCCCGGATACAGCGAGACCGACAGCCACCGCGCGCGCTCCGGCCGGGCCAGGAAGTGCACCGGGTCGCCGGAGACCAGCGCCCCGCGCAGCTGTTCCTCGTGGAACGGCAGCGACAGCCAGCCCAGCGCCTCCCACACCGGCCGGCCCGCCAGTGCGCCGCGCGGGCTGCCGAGCAGCCGCTCGGTGAGCTCGTTGACGTACGTGATCCGGCCCAGCCGGTCGATGGCGAGGATCGCGCGCGGCAGCCGGTCCGTGGCGTCCGAACCGACCAGGCCCGTACCGAGGTCGACGAGCGTGCCGGAGAGCCGGCCGCCCGCGCCGCCGACCCGGCCGTCACCCTCGACCTCACCCTGTACGTCAGCTTCACGGTCGCCGTCGCCCGCCCGCGCCGACACTTCGAGGAGGTGGAGCCCGCCGTCGGGGCCGCGCAGCCGGAGCCGTCGCACCGACGGCCGTCCTCCGACCCCGCTCGCCTGCCGGGCCGTCGCCCACAGCGCGTAGGCGTCCTCCGGGTCCAGCCGCGAGGTCAGGACCTCGATCGAACAGGGCGAGGGCACCCCTGCCCCGAGGATCTCCCGCATCCCCGCGTCCATCGTCACCGTGCCGCTCGCCAGGTCCCACGCGAACGAGCCGAACCGCACCGGCGGAGCACTGCCCGACGGCAGCTGGACGCCCACCGGATCGCCCGGCCACTCCACCGTCGTGCCCCCGGCGGCGAGCTCCGCCAGCGCCTCGCCCAGCCGGTGCGCCCCGCGCGTCATCCGCTCCCGGTCCCGCGCGCCCACCGGCGCCCCGGGGGTCGGCGGGCGCAGCGCCACGAGCACGCCGTACGTCACACGGCCGCCGACGACGGGCGCGTACAGCGAGGAGAAGGGGAACGGGAGGCTCGCGACCAGCTGCGGGAACCGCCGCATCGCCTCCTCGACGTCGCCGAGGTGGACGGGCTGACCGGAGCGGTACGCCTCCGCCACCGGGAACGGGCGGTTCGCGTGCATCCGCCACCACGGCCGGAACAGCGGCCCCGGCAGCCCCGCGAGCACCGAGAGCCTCAGCAACCCGGGCGCACCGGAGCGCAGGTACACCCCGCCCGAGTGCCCCCCGACCGCCTCGACCGTCTCAAGGACCGCCTCCGCCAGGGCCCGGGTCAGCGCACCGGAAGGGGGTCCGTGGACGGTTCCGGGCCCGGACGGACGCCCGGTACCGCCCGTCGGGCCGGGGCCGGACGCGCCGTGCGAGGTCACACAGCCAGCATGCCCCCCTCGGGAAACCGGCCGCATCCCGGGCGCCGGCGACCGGCCCGGCCGGCGCGGGGCCGCTCCCTTCGCGAGGAGCCGCGCCGCCCGCCGTGTTGACCTGCAGCGTCCGCCCCGTCACACTCGGTGGTCGTCCGGCCGCGCCCGCCGTGCGCACGCGGCCCACCACCTCGCCACCAGGGGGCACGATGACCGCCAGGGTTCTTCCGTACGACGTCGAGGGCGAAGGTCCGGCGCGCGCCGTCGTGCTCCACAACTGGTTCGGCGACCGCACCAGCTTCGCCCCGCTCCGCGACCACCTCGACGGCGCCACCGGCACGTACGCCTTCGTGGACTGCAGGGGGTACGGCGAGGCCCGCGACATCGAGGGCGCCTACACCATGGAGGAGGTCGCCGCCGACGCGCTCGCCGTCGCCGACGACCTCGGCTGGGACTCTTTCTCCGTCATCGGCCACTCCATGGGCGCCAAGGCCGCCCAGCTGATGCTCCTCGACGCCCCCGAGCGCGTCCGCTCGATCGTCGGCATCTCGCCCGTCTCCGCGGCGGGCTTCCCGCTCGACGGGGAGACCTGGGACCTCTTCGCCGGAGCCGCGGAGGAGCCGGCGCTGCGGCGGGCCATCATCGACAACACCACCGGCGGGCGGTACGACGACGCCTGGCTGGGCTCGCTCGTCGACCGCTCCGTCAAACGCTCCTCGGCCCTCGCCTTCCGCGCCTACCTCGACTCCTGGTCCCGCAGCGACTTCCACGAGCGGGTCCGCGACAACCCCACGCCCGTCCTCCTCGTGGTCGGCGCCCACGACCCCGCCCTGGGCGCGGAGGCGATGGAGGCCACCTGGCTGCGCTGGTACCCCGGCGCGCGCCTCGAAGTGCTCAAGGACGCCGGTCACTACGCGCCCGAGGAGACTCCGCAGGCCCTCGCCGAGGCGATCGAGGCCTTCCTGGGCTCCTGACCCCGCGGTCGCCGGGCGTGGCGCGTCTACCCTGGAGGTACGGGCGGGGTGCGGACCACCGCCCCCGCCGCTCGGGCCGCGCATCCGGAGGGCTGCGGACCATGTATTTCGACGACCGCACCGACGCGGGCCGGCAGCTCGCCGGGCACCTGCGCCACCTGGCCGCGCACGACGTCGTCGTCCTCGGACTGCCCCGCGGCGGCGTGCCGGTCGCGGCGGAGGTGGCGGACGCCCTCGCGGCGCCGCTCGACATCTGTCTCGTACGGAAGCTGGGCGTGCCCCACCAGCCCGAGCTGGCCATGGGGGCGCTCGGCGAGGGAGGGGTGCGGGTCCTCAACGAGGACGTGCTGCGTCGGACCGGGGTCGAAGGACGGGCGCTCGCCGCCGTGGAGGAGAGGGAGCGGGCCGAGCTGGAGCGGCGGGCCCGCCGCTTCCGGGGCGTCCGGCGGCCGGTCCCGCTCGAAGGGCGGACGGCCGTGGTCGTCGACGACGGCCTCGCGACGGGCGCCACGGCGCTTGCCGCCCTCCGTGTCGTACGGGCCCGGGGCGCCGCCCGCGTCGTCCTCGCCGTCCCGGTCGCCCCGCGCGGCTGGACCGCCCGCGTCGGCGGCGACGCGGACGAGACCGTCAGCGTGCGCACGCCCGACGCGTTCCACGCGATCGGCCAGTTCTACCGGGATTTCTCCCAGACCTCCGACGAGGAGGTCGTCGCCTGCCTCGACCGCGGCCGCGCGGCCCGCGGCCCGGTCGTACGGGAGTCGGACGTGCGGATCCCCGTCGGCGGGACCACGCTCGGCGGGCGGCTCGCGGTGCCCGACGGCGCCGCCGGGATCGTCCTGTTCGCCCACGGCAGCGGCAGCGGCCGCCACAGCCCGCGCAACCGGGCGGTCGCGGATCTCCTCAACCGGGCGGGCCTCGGCACCCTGCTCTTCGACCTGCTCACGGAGGCCGAGGCCGCCGACAGGGCGCGGGTGTTCGACACCCCGCTGCTCGCCCGACGGCTGGCCGGTGCCACGGCCTGGCTGGCCTCGCGGCCCGCGGGCGAGGGCCGGGCCGTCGGCTGGTTCGGAGCGAGCACGGGAGCGGCCGCCGCCCTGTGGGCGGCGGCT
>NZ_JBSFSA010000016.1:0-105513 GCF_053589515.1 Streptomyces sp. NPDC003327
ACCTCCAGGACCTCGTTGATCATCTCCGGGTCGAGCGCCGACGTCGGCTCGTCGAAGAGCATCACCTTCGGGTCCATCGCGAGCGCGCGGGCGATCGCCACGCGCTGCTGCTGCCCGCCGGAGAGCTGCGCCGGGTACTTGTCGGCCTGCGTGCCGACGCCGACCCGGTCGAGAAGGGCACGCGCCTTGGCCGCCGCGGCCACCTTCTCCGTCTTGCGGACCTTGATCTGACCCAGCATCACGTTCTCGAGCACGGTCTTGTGCGCGAAGAGGTTGAACGACTGGAACACCATGCCGACGTCCGACCGCAGCCGGGCCAGCTCCCTGCCCTCCGCTGGCAGCGGCTTCCCGTCGATCGTGATCGTGCCGGAGTCGATGGTCTCCAGCCGGTTGATCGTCCGGCACAGCGTCGACTTGCCGGACCCGGAGGGCCCGATGACGACCACGACCTCGCCGCGGGCGATCGTGAGATCGATGTCCTGAAGGACATGCAGCGCGCCGAAGTGCTTGTTGACGCCGGACAGTACGACCAGGTCGTCCGTGGCCCGCGGGGCGTCCTCCGGACCCTTGGACACTGACACTCCGCTCATCGGCCTCTTGCTCCGTCCTCCTCGGTTGGGGAGGACACTAGAGACCCGGTGAGACCAGCGTCATTACATCTGAGCGGAAATTGAGGATAACGATACGGCCTCAAACGGACACTCTCCGTGAACCCGGCGAGGATGCCGTACCGGGTGGATAACAGAAACGCCGGGTCAACAGGAGGACACTTGACTGTGACGCCGGTGATCGGCGTTCATGCCCTGGTACCACCTGGTACACAGAGAGCCGCCGGCACGACGGTCGGCACGACACGGATCCCGGAGGAGGTACCCATGCGACTGCTGCTCGTCGAGGACGACGACCACGTCGCCGCCGCCCTCTCCGCGATCCTCGCCCGGCACGGCTTCACGGTCACCCACGCCCGCAACGGTGAGGAGGCCCTCCAGGCCGTCCTCCCCACCGCGCAGGGCGACCGGCCCTCGTACGGCGTGATCCTGCTCGACCTCGGCCTCCCGGACCAGGACGGCTACCAGGTCTGCGGTCGCATCCGGAAGCTCACCAGCACCCCCGTGATCATGGTGACGGCGCGCGCCGACGTCCGCTCCCGGATCCACGGACTCAACCTCGGCGCCGACGACTACGTCGTCAAGCCGTACGACACCGGTGAGCTGCTCGCCCGGATCCACGCGGTCAGCCGGCGCAACCCCGGAGCCGACGAGCCGTCCGGCGGCGGCGCCCCCGACACGCTGCTGCGACTCGGCCCCGTCGCCATCGAGCTGCCCACCCGGCGCGTCAGCGTCGACGGCGTGAGCGTCCCGCTCACCCGCAAGGAGTTCGACCTGCTCGCCCTCCTCGCCCAGCGGCCCGGCGTCGTCTTCCGCCGCGAACAGATCATCAGCGAGGTCTGGCACACCAGTTGGGAGGGGACCGGCCGCACGCTCGAAGTGCACGTCGCCTCCCTCCGCTCCAAGCTGCGGATGCCGGCCCTCATCGAGACCGTGCGGGGCGTCGGCTACCGCCTGGTCGCGCCGGCCGCCTGACCGGGAGCCCGCCGACCCGTGCGCACCCGACTCCTCCCCCTCCTCATCGTCCTCATGGCCGGGGTGCTCCTCGCCCTCGGCTTCCCGCTCGCCGCCAGCCTCGCCGCCTCCGAGCAGCAGCGGGTCGTCGTCGACCGGCTCGACGACGCCGCGCGCTTCGCCGCGCTCGCCCAGTTCGTCAGCGAGAGCAGCCCCGGCACCGACGAGCGGCGCACCACCCTCGGCGGCGAACTCGCCAGCTACCACGACGTCTACGACATCCGGGCCGGTGTCTTCTACCGCAACAACCGGTCCATGGCCGCCGCGCCCGAGGGCTGGGTCGTCCCGTACGAGGGGGAGGGCAGGCGCGCGTTCAACGAGGCCCTCCTCGGCCGCCGCAGCCACGACCCGCCGCAGGTCTGGCCCTGGCAGCCGCACGCGCGGCTCACCATCGCCTCGCCCGTCGTCCGGGACGGAGACGTCGTCGCCGTCGTCGTCACCGACTCGCCGACCGGGCAGCTGCGCTCCCGCATCCTGCGCGGCTGGCTCCTGATCTTCGCCGGCGAGGCGGCCGCGATGCTCGTCGCCGTCGGGGCCGCCTTCCGGCTCACCGGCTGGGTGCTGCGGCCGGTCCGCGTCCTCGACGCCGTCACCCACGACATCGCCACCGGACGCATGAACTCCCGGGTCGCGGCGGCCGGAGGGCCGCCCGAACTGCGCCGCCTCGCCCGCTCGTTCAACGAGATGGCCGACAACGTCGAGGAGTCGCTGGAACAGCAGCGGGCGTTCGTCGCCGACGCCTCCCACCAGTTGCGCAACCCGTTGGCCGCGCTGCTCCTGCGGATCGAGCTGCTCGCCCTGGAACTCCCCGAGGGCAACGAGGAGATCGCCTCCGTACGCACCGAGGGCAAGCGGCTCGCCCAGGTCCTCGACGACCTCCTCGACCTCGCGCTCGCCGAGCACGCCGCGGCCGACCTGCGCTTCACGGACGTGGGCGCGCTCACCGCCGAGCGCGTCGCCTCCTGGCGGCCGGTCGCCGAGGACAAGGGCGTCCGGCTCACCGGCGCCTGCGGGGCGGCCACGGCCTGGGCGGACCCGGTGGCGCTCTCCAGCGCCCTCGACGCGGTGATCGACAACGCGCTGAAGTTCACGCCGCCGGGGGAGCAGGTCACCGTGACGGTGGTCCCGGCAGGCGAGAACATCCAGATCGTCGTCGCCGACCGCGGCCCCGGCCTGACGGAGGACGAACTGACCCGCGTCGGCGACCGCTTCTGGCGCTCCGGACGCCATCAGAACGTCAAGGGCTCGGGCCTCGGCCTCTCCATCGCCCGCGTCCTGCTGACGGCGGGCGGCGGCGGCGTGTCCTTCGCCCCGAACGAACCGCACGGCCTGCGCGTGACGGTCACCGTTCCACGCGACGCCCCGGCGGACGGGGCCGGGCTCACCGCGTAGGGACGTACCGGAGGCACCGGGGGCACCGGGGGCACCTAAGGCACCGGAGGCACCGAAGGCACGGGACGCACCGGACGCACCGGAGGCTGTACGTGGGGGATCCGTACGGACCCCGGGGTCAGGGCTTCACCGAGCGGTAGTAGCGGCGGGCGCCGTCGTGGAGCGTCAGGGGCTCCGTGTAGATGGCGGTGCGCAGGTCCACCAGCTGGGCCGGGTGGACCTGGCTGCCGATGCGGTCGCGGCTCCCGATCACCGTGCGGGTGAAGCCCTCGACCAGGTCGTCGTCGGCCGCGTCGGTCGTGACCAGCAGGTTCGCCACGGCGAGCGTGTCGACGGGCTGGCCGTCCTGCGCCAGCGAGTACGCGTCCGCGGGGATCACCGCGGACCGGTAGTGACGGGTCGAGGCGCCCACGTCCCGCAGCCCCTCCACCAGCGGCGCGTCCAGGGAGACCAGCCGGATCGGAGTCCGCTCCGACAGGGACTGGACGGCGAGCGTGGGCAGGCCGCCCGACCAGAAGAACGCGTCCAGCTCGCCCCGCTCCAGGAGCGCCGGCATCGTGTCGATGCCCGCGGAGACGGACTCGACGTCCCGGACGGGGGTGAGCCCGGCCGCCGCGAGGACCCGGTCGGCGATCAGCCGCACGCCGGAGCCGGGCTGGCCGACCCCGACCCGCAGACCGCGCAGGTCCGACACCTTCCGCACGGAGGACCCCTTGGGCACCACCAGCTGCACGTAGTCGTCGTACAGCCGCGCGCACCCCCGCAGCCGGTCGAAGCCGGGCCGGCGCTCCAGCTGGAACTGGGCCACCGCGTCCGCCGTCGCCACCGTGAAATCGGCCTCGCCCGAGGCGACCCTGGCCAGGTTCTGCTGGGAGCCCTCGCTGTCCATGAGCTGTATCGACACGTCGGGCAGATCACGCGCGAGGGCCTGCTGGAGCAGCTTGCCGTACCGCTGGTAGACGCCGCTGGGGACGCCCGTGCTGAAGGTGACCGAACCGCTAGGCTCCGAGGCACCGAAGGGAACCAGCCACCAGACCAGCACCCCGCACAGCGCGAGCAGCGCGGCCGACACCGCGAGGAGGCGGCGGCGGGCGGCACGGGAGAGGGCGGCGAGCATGCAGCGATCCTGCCAGCTTCCCGCCGGTCCTGGCCAGGCTCGCCGGTGGTACGGGACGGGCGCGGGCTCCCGGGCTCCCGGCGGGCCCCACGGCGGGCTCCCGGGGCGGTGTACGACGGGGACGGCGGGCCCGGGCTGCGAGGCCCGGCGGCACCCGGATCCGGCGGCCCCGAGTGCGCTCCGCCGAAGCGGTGAGCGCGGACCGGGGTGCGCGCCGCGCCGTGTGTCCTGTCGTGGCGTCGCGGCCCCGCCGGTTAGCGTCGAGAAGCGCTCGGTGATCTTGAGGGCAGTTCCCCCTGCCCGCCCCTGGCACCCGGCCGAGCCGTCAACCGTCCCCAGTCCCAGGGGAGTTCCGTCGTACCCAAGAGAAGGCGCCGTCCTGGCGTCGCCGAGCACGCCTCCGCAGGGGAGCACGCCTCTGTACGGGAGCGTGCCCCAGCACGGGAGGGTGTCCCTGTACGGGAGGGTGTCCCTGTACGGGAGCGTGCCCCTGGACTGACGGGGAAGCGCGGTGGCGGTTGCCCGCGGGGCGCGGCGGACGCCAGGGTGGAGGGGCCCGCCGCCGCGAGACTCCGAGGAACGTCCACCGATGCGTCGATCCGCCACCGCACCCGCACCCGCCCCCGCAACCGCCACCGCGCCCGCCTCCGTCCGTCCGCCCCGCCGCATCGCCGTCCTCGCCGACGACCTGACCAGCGCGGCGGACGGCGCGGCCCCCTTCCGCAGGGCGGGCCACCGTGCCCGCGTCCTCCTCGCGGGGACCGCGACGGGGGCGTGGGCCGACGGGCCGGGGGGCGGGGGCCCGGAGGCCGGTGACGCCGCGGACGGCGGAGGCGTCGTCGCCCTCGACCTCGGCAGCCGGCTGCTGGACGAGGCGGGTGCCGTCAGCCGTACGCGGAGGGCGGCCCGTACGTTCGCCGCCGCCGACCTGCTGCTCAAGACCGTCGACTCCACGCTCCGCGGCCATGTGGCGGCGGAGCTCCGCGCCGCCCGGGACGGTGCGGGCCGCCGCGCGGTGGTGATCGCCCCGGCCTTCCCCGCCGAGGGCCGCACGACGGTCGCGGGCGTGCAGTACGTGCGGGGCGTACGGGTCGACGAGAGCGAGTTCGCCCGGGACCCGGCCCACCCCGTCCGCACGGCCGACCTCACGCGGCTGCTGCCGGAGGCCGAGCACCTGACTCCCGACGGCCTCGACGAGCTGCCCCGCCGGGTCGCGTCCGCCGGGGGCGTGTTCGTCTGCTCCGCGGCCACGGACGAGGACCTCGACCGGATCGTCGCCGCCGTACGCGACCCGCGCGACGTGCTGTGGGTCGGCTCCCCGGGCCTCGCCGCCGCCCTGGCCCGGCACCACGGCCGCACCCCCGCCGCACCGCTCGACGAGCTGCCGCGTTCCCGGCGGCCGCTGATCGCCGTGGGCAGTGCCAACCCCGCCACCCGGCGCCAACTGGCCCTGCTGGCGGCGGAGCCGGACACGACCGCCGTCGTGGCCGACGACCCCGGGACGGCGGCGGACAAGCTGCGGGCCGCCGAGAGCGCCGTACGCGTTCTCCACACGCCCGACGAGCGGCGGGCGGACCCGGACGAGCCGACCGCCCTCCTCGCGGCGGCCGCCGCCCGGTTCGCCCTCGACCCCGTGGGCGGTACCGCGGCCCGTGCCGCGGGCGGGGCCGTCGAGGGCTCCGCCGACGGTGCCGTGGACGGTGCCGTGGACGGGCTCCTCCTCACCGGCGGCGCGACCGCCGAGGCCGTCCTGCGCGCCCTCGGCGCCGAGGGCATCGACCTCCACGACGAGCCGGAACCCGGAGTCGCCCGCGGGGTGCTGCTCGCCGCCGCCACCGGCCGTACCGCCCTCTCCGGTCCTGGTGCCCTCCCCGTACCGGTCCTGGTGAAGGCCGGCGGCTTCGGCGACGCACGGGCGCTCCTGCGCCTCTGCGACCTGCTGCGCTCCGGCGGGGAGTAGAAACCCCAGCTCAGCGCCCGTACGCGCGCTCCCTCCCGCCCTCCTGCCGCATCCCGTGCCCCGCACCCCGCGGGACACCGCACCCGGCCCACGGCGCCCGCCCCCGTCGGCGCCAGGCGTGCGCCTCCGCCGCCCGGACGGAGGGCGGTCCCGGACCGCCTACCCTTGACGCATGACGAGCAGCAGCGACCGGAGCCCCGCAGTGAGCGTTGACGTACCCAAGACCTACGAGATCCGCACCTACGGGTGCCAGATGAACGTCCACGACTCCGAGCGGCTCTCCGGTCTGCTGGAGGACGCCGGCTACGTCCGCGCCGCCAAGGGCGCCGACGGCGCCGACGTCGTCGTCTTCAACACCTGCGCGGTCCGCGAGAACGCCGACAACAAGCTGTACGGCAACCTCGGTCATCTCGCCCCGATGAAGACCGCACGTCCCGGCATGCAGATCGCCGTGGGCGGCTGTCTGGCCCAGAAGGACCGCGAGACCATCGTCAAGAGGGCCCCCTGGGTCGACGTCGTCTTCGGCACGCACAACATCGGCAAGCTGCCGGTCCTGCTGGAGCGCGCCCGCGTCCAGGAGGAGGCGCAGGTCGAGATCGCCGAGTCCCTGGAGGCCTTCCCCTCCACGCTGCCGACCCGCCGCGAGTCCGCGTACGCCGCCTGGGTCTCGATCTCCGTCGGCTGCAACAACACCTGCACCTTCTGCATCGTCCCCGCCCTGCGCGGCAAGGAGGAGGACCGCCGCCCCGGCGACATCCTCGCCGAGATCGAGGCGCTGGTCGGCGAGGGCGTCTCCGAGATCACCCTGCTCGGCCAGAACGTCAACGCGTACGGCTCGGACCTGGGTGACCGCGAGGCGTTCAGCAAGCTGCTGCGCGCCTGCGGCGAGATCGAGGGCCTGGAGCGCGTGCGCTTCACCTCCCCGCACCCGCGCGACTTCACCGACGACGTCATCGCCGCCATGGCCGAGACCCCGAACGTGATGCCGCAGCTGCACATGCCGCTCCAGTCCGGCTCGGACACCGTGCTGCGCGCGATGCGCCGCTCGTACCGGCAGGAGCGTTTCCTCGGCATCATCGAGAAGGTGCGCGCCGCGATCCCGCACGCCGCCATCTCGACGGACATCATCGTGGGCTTCCCCGGCGAGACCGAGGAGGACTTCGAGCAGACGATGCACGTCGTCCGCGAGGCCCGTTTCGCGAACGCCTTCACCTTCCAGTACTCCAAGCGGCCGGGGACCCCCGCCGCCGAGATGGAGAACCAGATCCCGAAGGCGGTCGTGCAGGCCCGCTACGAGCGCCTCGTCGCCCTTCAGGAGGAGATCTCCTGGGACGAGAACAAGAAGCAGGTCGGGCGCACCCTGGAGGTCATGGTCGCCGAGGGCGAGGGCCGCAAGGACGGCGAGACGCACCGCCTCTCCGGCCGCGCCCCCGACAACCGCCTCGTCCACTTCACGAAGCCGGACGAGGACGTGCGCCCCGGCGACGTGGTGACCGTCGAGATCACCTACGCCGCCCCGCACCACCTCCTCGCCGAAGGACCGGTCGCGTCCGTCCGCCGCACGCGCGCGGGCGACGCCTGGGAGAAGCGCACCACCGCGGCCGCCGCCAAGCCGGCGGGCGTCCTGCTGGGGCTGCCGAAGATCGGCGTCCCGGAACCGCTGCCGGTGGCCGACGCCCCGGCCTGCGGAAGTCACTGACGCCGTCACGGGGGCCAGGGGGGAACGAACGATGGGGAAGTGGATCGTCGTCGCGCAGCTGGGATCGGGTGACTCCTACCTCACGGAGGTCGTCACCCGTCTGACGGGCACGCGCGAGGACGCCCGCCGGGCCCTGACGGCCGCCACGCGCACCTATCGCGCCCCGATGCGCGAGAAGTGGCGCGAGGTCTACCGCTTCCCGGGTGGCGACAGCTACCTGGTGATCGTCAAGGGGGCGGTGTCCCTCAACGAGATCACCCTGAGCATCGCCGAGCTCGTCCACGACTCGACCGACCCGAGCGTGGCGGCGCGGGTACGGGAGGCAGAAGGGGAAGCGGCGGAGGCGGAGCGGCCGTAAGGGCAGCAAGGGGCTCCTCTCTTGCCGCGCCCGGGTAGACGCCCGGCCGCCCGGGCGGGCTCCGGTCGGCGGTTCGGATGTTCCGCGCGCCGTTGTCGGGCCACGGCCTGACGTCTCGCGCGCGCGTGGTTCCGCTCGGCGGTGGCGGTCGGGATGCTCCGCGCGCGCGTGGGCCGAGGCCCGACGTCTCGTGCGCCCCTGCGGGCCTCGGCCGGACCTCCGCCGCCCGCGCGGGCGGGCCAGTAGGCTGCGGATCATGCTTGTCGCCGCAGCCGTCTGCCCCTGCCCCCCGCTCCTCGTGCCCGAGGTCGCGACCGGTGCCGCACCCGAACTGGACGCCGCGCGGGTGGCCTGCGCCGATGCGCTCGGCGTGCTGGCGGCCTCGCGCCCCGACCGGCTGTACGTCGTCGGGCCCGTCGGCGAGGACGACCGCGGCGCCTTCCCGTCCGGCACGACCGGCACCTTCGCCGGATTCGGCGTCGACCTCTCCGTACGCCTCGGTGCCGGACCGGCCGGAGACCGGCAGCTGCCCGCCTCCCTCGCCGTCGGCGCCTGGCTCCTCGACCGGGCCGCCTGGGCCGACGGGCCCGTCGAGGGCCTCGGCGTCGCGGACTCGGCCACCGCGGAGGAGTGCGCCGGCACCGGCCGCGCCCTCGCCGCCTCGGCCGACCGCGTCGCCCTCCTGGTGATGGGCGACGGCAGCGCCTGCCGGACGGTCAAGGCCCCCGGCTACCTCGACGAGCGGGCGGCCGGCTTCGACGCCGGGGCCGCCCGCGCCCTCGGCGCCGCCGACGTGGCCGCGCTGCTGGCGCTGGACGAAGGGCTCGCGCGGGACCTCAAGGCGGCGGGCCGCGCCCCGTGGCAGGTGCTCGCGGGCGCCGCCGACGGCGCCGGCCTCGACGGCCGCCTCCTCTTCGAGGACGCCCCCTACGGCGTGGGCTACGCCGTGGCCACCTGGTCGTAGCAGCACCACCCACCCCCGCCACCCGCTCCCGCGACCGCCGCCCGCACGAAACGGCGGACGGCCGCGGAGCGTGCTGCTCCGCGGCCGTCCGCCGCGCGGAGGGA
Source organism: Streptomyces sp. NPDC003327 (assembly GCF_053589515.1). Lineage (NCBI taxonomy): Bacteria > Bacillati > Actinomycetota > Actinomycetes > Kitasatosporales > Streptomycetaceae > Streptomyces > Streptomyces sp. NPDC003327. The sequence continues at coordinate 9,217 of NZ_JBSFSA010000016.1, forward strand.
CCGGGGGACGGCCGGTGTCAGACGGTCGGCGGCGGGGTGGGGCCGCCACTCCCGGGCGCGCCACCGCCGCCGGGGTTGCCACCGCCGGGGGTGCCGCCGCTCCCCGGCGTGCCGTCGTCCTTGTGACCGATCCTGTCCAGCGCGTCCTTGGCCTTGCCCGTACCGGAATGGATCTTGTCGCTGTACTTGCCCTTGGTCTTCTCGTCGACCATCCTCGCGGCCTTGTCGAGGCCGTGGTCGATCTTGTCCCCGTGCTGCTGCGCGAGGTCGGCGACCTTGTCCTTGGCCGGGGCGAGCTTGGCCTTCAGCGAATCCAGGAGACCCATGGGGCACCTTCCCTCCCGGGACCCCCGAGGGGCCCGTGTTCCGTGTCCTGCCTGTGTACGCCTGTCCGTACGGTTACGTCCGGGCGCCTTCCCCCGCCGAACTGTCGGCGGCGGCCTCGGTCGACTGCTGCTTCGGAATGTCGACGGTGTCGACGACCTCCTCGACCTCCACGACGTCCACGACCTCCACGACGTCCGACTCCGGCGCCGTCCCGGAGACCGCCTCCGACGTCGACTCCGCCTCCGGACCCGGTTGTTCGGAACCCGGCTCCGGCTCCGCGGTCGCGTCCGATTCCGTCGTGGGGACCTCCGACGAGACCTCGGCCACATCCTTCTTCTTACGGCGAAACGCTGAGAAAACGCCCATATTCACTCCATAGCGTACTCGGATGGGACGGGTTCCATGGCGAACGGCGGCCGGAACCTCGCAACAGGCAACGAAGCCTTGCGGGGCCCGTCACGTCGCTCGTTCGGGGACGGGCCCGGAGGTTTGCGAGACTGGGACGGTGAGAACTGCAGCTCCCGCCCCGCGGGTCATCGCCGTCGTCGGTCCCACCGCGGCCGGAAAGTCCGATCTGGGCGTCTTCCTGGCCCAGCAGCTCGGCGGCGAGGTCGTCAACGCCGACTCCATGCAGCTCTACCGGGGGATGGACATCGGAACCGCCAAGCTGACGCCGGAGGAGCGGGGCGGCGTCCCCCACCACCTCCTCGACATCTGGGACGTGACGGAGGCGGCCAGCGTCGCCGAGTACCAGCGCCTCGCCCGCGCCGAGATCGACCGGCTGCTCGCCGCAGGCCGCACCCCGGTCCTCGTCGGCGGTTCCGGACTGTACGTACGCGGCGCCGTCGACGCCCTGGAGTTCCCCGGCACCGACCCCGAGGTCCGGGCCCGCCTGGAAGCCGAACTCGACGAGCGCGGCTCCGGCGTCCTCCACGCGCGCCTCGCCGCCGCCGACCCGGACGCGGCGCGCGCGATCCTCCCCAGCAACGGGCGCCGCATCGTCCGGGCCCTGGAGGTCATCGAGATCACCGGCAAGCCCTTCACGGCCAACCTCCCCGGTCACGACTCCGTCTACGACACCGTCCAGATCGGCGTCGACGTCGAGCGCCCCGAACTCGACGCCCGCATCGCCGCGCGCGTGGACCGGATGTGGGAGGCGGGTCTGGTCGACGAGGTGCGCGCGCTGGAGGCGCGGGGACTCCGCGAGGGGCGCACGGCGGGCCGCGCGCTCGGCTACCAGCAGGTGCTCGCGGCGCTCGCGGGGGAGTGCACGGAGGACGAGGCGCGCGCCGAGACCGTGCGCGCCACCAAGCGCTTCGCGCGCCGTCAGGACTCGTGGTTCCGCCGGGATCCCCGGGTCCACTGGCTCAGCGGAGCCGCCGATCACCGGGGGGAACTCCCGCGGGAGGCGCTGTCGTTGCTCGAACGAGCGATTACAGCCTGATCACGTGATGGCATCGGGACGCACTGGCAGTCATTCCGGCGGTCGGGAGCGTGCCATCATCGAGCATCGATCGACCAAGTGGAGTCCGAGTGGGAGGGCGCGTGGCGATGGAGGCCGGCCCTCGCGACAGAGAACAGCACGACGCGGTCCTCGGTGACCCGTCGGGCCGGGGTTCCGGCCGGACCCCGGCCGCGCCCGTCCCCGGGCTGACCCCGGACGGTCCGGACGAGGCCGAGGGCACCGCCGTCGAGGTGGACGCGGCCGAGGTCGAGGTCGAGCTGCGCCCGCAGCGCCGACTGCGGATCTGGCAGCTCGCGCCGATCGTGGGCCTCGCCGCCGTCGGCTCCCTGATGTTCGCCTTCCCGCTCGCCTTCGGTTCGGGCGACGGCGGCGCCGTCGTCGCCATGCTGGGGCTGCTGATCAGTTCCTGCGCGGCGGGCTGGGGCATGATGGCCGCCCGCAAGGTCGGCTACACCTGGCCCGGTCTCCCGGCGCGCGGCTCGGGCGAGCGCCCCGACTGGCGCGTGCTCGCCCTGTACGTGACGACGATCGCGGCCCTCGTCGCCCTGGCCGTCTGGCGCGTGGCCCGCCTCCGCTGACGCGCGGCACCGCCGGCCCCGCCCCCGGGCCCCGGCGCCGCCCCCGGCCGCCCCGTCGGCCATCAGTACCCTCGCCGCCGCCCGCCCCCTGCCCACCCCCCGCCCGGCGCCGCGCCCCGCCCGGCCCCTGGACGCCCGCGCCGCCTGTCGGTGCCGACCCGTACAGTTGATCGCGTGACCAGCACGCAGACCTCCCCGCTCCCGTACCTCAAGGGCCACGGCACCGAGAACGACTTCGTGATCGTCCCCGACGCGGAGAACGCTCTCGACCTGCCCCCCGCGCTCGTCGCGCGGCTCTGCGACCGGCGCGCCGGCATCGGCGGCGACGGCGTGCTGCACGTCGTGCGCAGCGCCGCCCACCCCGAGGCCCGGCACCTCGCCGACGAGGCCGAGTGGTTCATGGACTACCGCAACGCCGACGGCTCGGTCGCCGAGATGTGCGGCAACGGCGTCCGGGTCTTCGCCCGCTACCTGGAGCACGCCGGACACGTCACGGCCGGCGAGGTCGCGGTCGCCACCCGCGGCGGCGTCAAGCGCGTCCACCTCGACAAGGACGGCTCCGTTACCGTCTCCATGGGCCGCGCCGCCCTCCCCGAGGCCGGGGTCACCGTCACCGTCGACGGCCGCAGCTGGCCCGCGCGCAACGTGAACATGGGCAACCCGCACGCCGTCGCCTTCGTCGAGGACCTCGCCCACGCCGGCACGCTGTACGACGAGCCGCCGTACGAGCCCGCAGGCGTCTACCCGGACGGGGTGAACATCGAGTTCGTCGCCGACCGGGGCCCCCGGCACGTCGCCATGCGCGTCCACGAGCGCGGCGCCTCCGAGACCCGCTCCTGCGGCACCGGCGCGTGCGCCGTCGCCGTCGCCACCGCCCGCCGCGACGGCGTCGACCCCGCGGAGAGCGGCGCCCCCGTCACGTACACCGTCGACGTCCTCGGCGGGACGCTCGTCATCACCGAGCACCCCGACGGCGAGATCGACATGACCGGTCCCGCCGTGATCGTCGCCGAGGGCACGGTCGACCCGTCCTGGCTCGCCGAGGCCGGATTCGAAACGGTCAACGACTGATCTGTCGCTCGAATGGGTGATCCGATTCACGCTGAGCGAGAGCGCGACTGCGCCACGTGGTGGGGTCGGTAGCATCAAGCACCGGCCCCCCGGGCACGCCTGGCCCGCCCACCGCCGGTCGACGTTGCCGGAGGTGCCCCATGAGTGCAGAGGCCACCAACCCCATGAGCGCGGCGGACCCCGCCGCCGACACCGACACGGCCGTCCGCCGGCGCGGACGCCCCCGGATCGACCTGCGCCGGATCGGCCGGGCCGCCCTCCTCGGGGCCACGGCGGGCCCCGCCCCCCGGGACCGGCTGCCGGACGCCATCAGCCACGTCGCCGAGGCCCACCGCGCGCACCATCCCGACGCCGACCTGCGCGTGCTCCGCAGGGCGTACGTCCTCGCCGAGTCCTCGCACCGCGGCCAGTTCCGCAAGAGCGGCGAGCCGTACATCACCCACCCGCTCGCGGTCACCCTCATCCTCGCCGAACTGGGCGCGGAGACCACCACCCTGACGGCCTCCCTCCTCCACGACACCGTCGAGGACACCGACGTGACGCTCGATCAGGTGCGGCGGGAGTTCGGCGACGAGGTCGCCTACCTCGTCGACGGCGTCACCAAGGTGGAGAAGATCGACTACGGCGCCGCCGCCGAGCCGGAGACCTTCCGCAAGATGCTCGTCGCCACCGGCAACGACGTCCGGGTCATGTCGATCAAGCTCGCCGACCGCCTCCACAACATGCGCACCCTCGGCGTGATGCGCCCCGAGAAACAGGCCCGGATCGCCAAGGTCACCCGGGACGTCCTCATCCCCCTGGCCGAACGGCTCGGCGTGCAGGCGCTCAAGACCGAGCTGGAGGACCTGGTCTTCGCCATCCTCCACCCCGAGGAGTACGAGAACACCAGGGCGCTGATCGCGGCCAACACCGGCTCCGGGCCGGATCGTTCCGGGGACGTCCTCGGCTCCCTCGCCGAAAGGGTCACCGGGGTGCTCCGCGAGGCCGGGATCGGCGCCGAAGTCCTCGTCAGACCGCGCCACTTCGTCTCGGTCCACCGGGTCCGTCTCAAGCGGGGCGAGCTGCGCGGCTGCGACTTCGGCCGCCTGCTCGTCCTCGTCGCCGAGGACGCCGACTGCTACGCGGTCCTCGGCGAGCTCCACACCTGCTTCACCCCGGTCGTCTCCGAGTTCAAGGACTTCATCGCGGCCCCGAAGTTCAACCTCTACCAGTCGCTGCACACCGCGATCGCCGCCCCCGACGGCTCCGTCGCCGAGGTCCTCATCCGCACCCACCGGATGCACACGGTCGCCGAGGCCGGCGTCGTCGCCCTCGGCAACCCCCACGTCGGCCAGGAGCCGGCCGAGCAGCCCGACGCCCTCGCCGCCCAGACCGCCACCGGGCCGCAGACCGAGGACGGCGAGCGCGCCGACCCCACCCGCCCCGGCTGGCTCTCCCGGCTCCTCGACTGGCAGCAGTCCACCCCCGACCCGGACACCTTCTGGACCTCGCTCCACGCCGACCTCGCCGAGGACCGCGAGATCACCGTCTTCCGGGCCGACGGCGGCACCCTCGGCCTGCCCGCCGGAGCCACCTGCGTCGACGCCGCGTACGCCCAGCACGGCGAGGCCGCCCACACATGTCTCGGCGCCCGGGTCAACGGCCGCCTCGCACCGCTGAGCACCGTCCTCGCCGACGGCGACACCGTGCAGCTCCTGCTCCCCGGGACCCCCGCACCCGGCGCGAGACCGGGCCAGGACACCGCCGCCGGGCCCTCACCGGAGTGGCTCGACCACGCCCGTACCCCCGCCGCCAGGATCGCGATCACCGGCTGGCTCGAAGCCCATCCCGAAGCGGCGGCGCCCGCCGCCTCCACGGACCCCCGGCCGCCCCTGAGCGTCACCGCCGACCGCCGCTCCGACGCCGAGCTCCACGCCGAACTCGACGGCGGCCCGCCCCCGGCCGTCCGCCCCGCCGGCTGCTGCACGCCCGTACCGCCCGACAAGATCACCGGCTTCCAGGTCCGTGGCGGCTCCGTCACCGTCCACCGCTCCGGCTGCGCGGCTGTCGAGGCCATGCGCAGGAGCGGGCGCGCGCCCGTCACCGTGCGCTGGGGCGAGACCGCGCACTGCCGCGTCACCCTCGTCGCCGAGTCCTTCGGCCGCCCCGGGCTGCTCGCCGACCTCACCGAGGCCATCGCCACCGCAGGCGCCGAGGTCGTCTCCGCGACCGTCGAACCCCCCAGCGAGCAGCGCGTCCGGCACACGTACACCCTCCAGCTCCCCGACGCCGCCGGCCTCCCCGCCCTGATGAGGGCCATGCGGGACGTTCCCGGGGTGTACGACGTCGGCCGCGCCCGCACCCGGCGCCCCGGCACGGGGGAGCGGCACCGGCCCTGACGGCGCACGGGCCCGGCCCGGCGCGCGGCGCATGAGCCCCTTCGGGTGGCGGGCGAGCGCGTCGCCCCGCCGTGGTGCGGACGGCCCTGGTAGCGGTAGCCCATGCCGCTCACTCCCCGCACCGCCCCCGACCCGAGGACCGCCGCCTCCGGAACCGCCGCTTGCCGGACCGCCGCTTCCGGGAGCCGCGCGCCCCGGAGCCGCGCGCCCCGCGCGCGGTGGTTGCGCGCCGCCGTCCTCGTCGCCGCCTCGGCCGGGCTCGTCGCCGCCGCCCTGCCCGCCCCGGCGCCGCTCGGGATCGGCGACCCGCTCTTCCCGCACCTCGGCAACCCCGGCTACGACGTTCTCGCGTACGACATCGCGTTCACGTACCCGGGGAAGAACACCGAGCCGCTCGACGCCGTCACCCGGATCGAGGCCGTCGCCACCGACGAGCTGGAGCGGATCAACCTCGACTTCACGCACGGCACGGTCGCTGCGGTCACCGTCGACGGCATCGCCGCCGCGCACACCACCAGCGGCGAGGACTTGGTGATCACGCCGGTCGTACCGGTCGACACGGGCGAACGGATCGAGATCACCGTCACCCACACGAGCGACCCGAGCGGCCCCGCCGCCAGCGGCGGCTGGGTCCGCACCACGGACGGCCTCGCGATGGCCAACCAGGCCGACGCCGCCCACCGGGTATTCCCGTCCAACGACCACCCGGCCGACAAGGCGTACTTCACCTTCCGGATCACCGCCCCGAACGGGCTCACCGCCGTCGCGGGCGGCCTCCCCACGGGCCGCGTCACCCACGGCGCCACCACGACGTGGACGTACCGCACGCACCACCCCATGGCCACCGAGCTCGCCCAGGTCTCCATCGGCCGCTCGACCGTCCTGCACCGCACGGGCCCGCACGGCCTGCCCGTACGGGACGTCGTCCCCACCGCCGACCGCGAGCTGATGGAACCGTGGCTGCGCAGGACCCCCGGCCACCTGGAATGGATGGAGGCCCAGGTCGGGCCGTACCCCTTCGAGACGTACGGCGTGCTCGTCGCCGACGCCCACACCGGCTTCGAACTGGAGACGCAGACCCTCTCCCTCTTCGAACGGCGGATCTTCACCGAGCCCGCCTTCCCCGAGTGGTACGTCGACGCGGTCATGGTCCACGAGCTGGCCCACCACTGGTTCGGCAACAGCGTCTCGCCCCGCACCTGGTCCGACCTCTGGCTGAACGAGGGGCACGCCACCTGGTACGAGGCGGTGTACGCGGAGGAGAAGGCCGGCCGCTCCCTGGAAGCGCGCATGAAGGCCGCCTACGCCGCCTCCGACCGGTGGCGGGCGTCCGGCGGCCCGCCCGCCGCCCCCGAGCCGCCCGCGCCCGGCAGGAAGATCAGCCTCTTCCGGCCCGTGGTCTACGACGGCAGCGCGCTCGTCCTCTACGCCCTGCGCCAGGAGATCGGCACCGAGGCCTTCCGCCGCCTGGAGCGCCGCTGGGTGGCCGACCACCGGGACGGCACGGCGACGACCGCCGACTTCACCGCCCTGGCCGGCGAGATCGCGGGCCGGGACCTCACGGCCTTCTTCCAGGGCTGGCTGTACGGGAAGAAGACCCCGCCCATGCCGGGCCACCCCGACTGGCGCGCCCTCCCGGCTCCCGGGACCCCCGCGACCGCCGGGACCCCCGCGTCCGCCGGGACCCCCGCGACCGCCGTGAAACCGGGGTGACGGGCCCCGTCCGGCCGTGTCACCATCTTCCCGTCGGCGACGCGGCCGGGCCCGGGAATCATCCGGTGCCGCCACGCGTTGCCACTGATACGGACCGCCCGGAGACCGTCCGGGCGCGTCATCGCGCATCGACGTAAGGATCCAATGACCTCCTCTTCTTCCCCTTCCCAGGACGAGCAGAGCTTCGCGGACACGAGCCGCACCGAGAGCCTTCGGGCCGATGCCCTGATGGAAGAGGACGTCGCCTGGAGCTACGAGATCGACGGAGAGCGGGACGGCGACCAGTTCGACCGCTCCGAGCGCGCGGCCCTCCGCCGCGTCGCCGGCCTCTCCACCGAACTCGAGGACGTCACCGAGGTCGAGTACCGCCAGCTGCGCCTGGAGCGCGTCGTGCTGGTCGGCGTCTGGACCACGGGGACGGTCCAGGACGCGGAGAACTCGCTCGCCGAGCTCGCGGCCCTCGCCGAGACGGCCGGCGCGCTCGTGCTCGACGGCGTCATCCAGCGCCGTGACAAGCCGGACCCGGCGACCTTCATCGGTTCCGGCAAGGCCCGCGAGTTGCGGGACATCGTGGTCGAGACCGGCGCCGACACCGTCGTCTGCGACGGCGAGCTCAGCCCCGGCCAGCTCATCGCCCTCGAAGACGTCGTCAAGGTGAAGGTGGTCGACCGGACCGCCCTCATCCTCGACATCTTCGCCCAGCACGCCAAGTCCCGAGAGGGCAAGGCGCAGGTCGCGCTCGCGCAGATGCAGTACATGCTGCCGCGCCTGCGCGGCTGGGGGCAGTCGCTGTCCCGGCAGATGGGTGGCGGCGGCGGTGGCGGCATGGCCACCCGTGGTCCCGGTGAGACCAAGATCGAGACCGACCGGCGTCGGATCCGCGAGAAGATGGCGAAGATGCGCCGGGAGATCGCGGAGATGAAGACCGGCCGCGACATCAAGCGGCAGGAGCGCCGACGCAACAAGGTGCCGTCGGTCGCCATCGCCGGATACACCAACGCGGGCAAGTCGTCCCTGCTCAACCGCCTCACCGGCGCGGGCGTGCTGGTGGAGAACGCGCTGTTCGCCACCCTCGACCCGACCGTCCGCCGGGCGGAGACGCCCACCGGCCGGGTCTACACCCTCGCCGACACCGTCGGATTCGTCCGGCACCTGCCCCACCACCTGGTCGAGGCCTTCCGCTCCACCATGGAGGAGGTCGCCGACTCCGACCTCATCCTGCACGTGGTGGACGGCGCGCACCCGGCTCCGGAGGAGCAGCTGGCCGCCGTGCGCGAGGTGTTCCGCGAGGTCGGCGCGGTGAACGTCCCGGAGATCGTCGTGGTCAACAAGGCGGACGCGGCCGACCCGGTGGTGCTCCAGCGGCTGCTGCGGGTCGAGAAGCACTCCATCGCCGTCTCGGCCCGCTCGGGCATGGGCATCGAGGAGCTGCTCGCGCTCATCGACGCCGAACTGCCGCGCCCCGAGGTCGAGATCGAGGCCCTCGTGCCGTACACGGAGGGTGGTCTCGTCTCGCGCGTGCACGCCGAGGGTGAGGTGAACTCCGAGGAGCACACCCCGGAGGGCACGCTGCTCAAGGGGCGGGTGAACGAGGAACTGGCGGCGCTGCTCGCGCCGTTCGTCCCGGCCGCCCACTGACGGACGGCGAAGGCGCCGGCCTCCTCCCTGCGGGGAGGGGACCGGCGCCTTCGTCTGTTCCCGGTGCCGTCGGTGTGGGGCCGGACGGCGTCGGTCACGTCGACGTCAGCGGGCGAACTTCTTGCTGACCATGTCGTGGGCGGCCTTCGCGCCCGGGCCGAGCTGCGGGCCGGCGAGCCAGCCGTTGCTGCCGGCGGGGCCGATGGAGGTGTTCGACACCAGCGCCGTCGTGCCGTTCGACAGGACGCGGAACCAGCCGCCGCCCGAGGACCCGGCGGTCATCGTGCAGCCGATGCGGTACATCGTCGGCGTCGCGGGGGCCGTCGTCATACGGGTCGCCCGGTCCAGGCACTTGTGCATGATCAGACCGTTGTACGGAGCGGCCTGCGGGTATCCCCAGGCGCCGATCGTCCCGGCCCGCGCGGCCGGCGGAGCGGAGAAGTCGACCGGCAGGGCGACGCCCACGGTCTCCTCCAGCGACTTGCGGCCCCGCTCGGGCTGCACGTGCAGCACGGCGTAGTCGTACGGCCAGGCCTGGTCGGTGCCGCCGCTGTCGATCCACTCACCGGAGGTCACGGCCCAGTCGGCCCAGTACTGGCCGTACGGCGCGATCTCGTGCGGCTGCGCGTCGCGCAGCGCGGAGGACGACTTGCCCAGGTCGTTGTAGGCCGGGACGAAGGTGATGTTGCGGTACCAGCCGCCCTTCGTGCCGGCGTGGACGCAGTGACCGGCCGTCCAGACCAGGTTGGACTTCCCGGGGCGTCGCGGGTCCTTGACGACGGTGCCCGAGCAGACCATGTGGCCCTGCGGCGAGTCGAAGAAGATCTTCCCGACCGGTGCCGCGTTGCGGTGGTAGGGCGTCTTCTCGCGCTGGGCGGGGACCGGGCGGGGCATCGGATCGGTGCCGCCGGTGCCGGCCTGTGCGGTGATCGTCTGGTCCGGGCTCTGCGCCGACTGCATGCGCGCGGGGTCCCAGAGGCCCTCGATCACCGGGTTGACGAAGTCCTCCGCCTCACGGAGCCAGGTCTCGCGGTCCCAGTTCTTCCACTCGCCCTCCTTCCACTGGTCGAGGTCGACGCCGTGCTTCTTGAGCTTGTCGGCCAGGTCCTGGGCGAGGGCGGAGCCGTCCCCGGCGCCGCCGCTGCCGTCGGAGGAGGGCGCGGAGGTGACGGCGGCGGGCTTGTCGGCCGTCGGCGTCTCGGTGGGGCCGCAGGCGGTGGCGGTCAGCGCGAGCGCCAGTGCCAGGCCCGAGACGGCGGGCAGAAGTCGTACGGAACGCATCTGGTGGTGTCCCCCTGAGGTGTGTCCCGCGTCCGGACGGTCGACCCGGCCGGTGGTTCCCCCGAGGTCATTGCCATGGACGCGTCATTTGCGGTGCACAGTATGCCGGTCGACCGGGAGGCCGGGAGGCCGGGCGGGCGGCCGGTTGGCCGGGCGGCCGGTTGGCCGGGCGGCCGGTCGGTGGTGCGGCGGCGCGGCCCGGACGTGGGGGAGGCGGGGCACCGGGTGCCCCGCCTCCGCGTCGCAGCCTCACCGCTAGCGGTCGGCGTACTTCTTGCTGACCTCGTCGAAGATCGCCTTGGCCTCGGATCCGAGGCGCGGACCCGCGAGCCACCCCGCCGAGGCCGGGCCGATGGAGGTGTTCGACACCAGCGCGGGCTTGCCGTCGCTGCCCGTGGCCACCCAGCCGCCGCCGGACGAACCGCCCGTCATCGTGCAGCCGATGCGGTACATGGTCGGCTGCTCCGCCTTCAGCGACAGCCGGCCCGGCTTGTCCTGGCACTGGAACATCCGCTGGCCGTCGTACGGCGGCGCCGCCGGGTAACCGGTGGCGGTCATGTTCGCGATCTTCGGCACGGCGGGAGCGTTGAACTCCACGGGGAGCGCCGAACCGACCGTCTCCTCCAGCGACTTGCCCGACCCGCCCTTCTCCGGGGTCACCTGGATGACCGCGTAGTCGTAGGGCGCGCCCGCGCCACCGGTGGCAGCGCCCTGGGCGATCCACTGGTCGGAGGTCTTGACCCACTCCGCCCACCACACGCCGTACGGGGCGATCTGCTCACGCGTCGCCTTCTCCAGCGCGGAGGTGGGCATGGCCGTGTCGTTGTACGAGGGCACGAACGCGATGTTCCGGTACCAGCCGCCCTGCTTGCCCTTGTGCACGCAGTGACCGGCCGTCCAGACCATGTTGGACTTGCCCGGGTGCGCCGGGTCCTGCACGACGGTCGCCGAGCAGACCATCGAGCCCTCGGGGCCGTCGAAGAACACCTTCCCGGACTCCGGGGCACTGCTGTGGTACTTGGGCGCCACGGACTTCGCCCGCACGGGGTCCGGCGTCGGGTCGGTCACGCCGGTGTCACCCGAGATGTCCTCCTCCTCGACCGGCTTGTCGGGCCGCTCGGCCTCGCGCATCCGGTCCGGGTTCCAGAGGTCCTCGATGATCGGGTTGACGAAGTCCTTGGCCTCACGCAGCCACGTGTCGCGGTCCCAGTTCTTCCACTCGCCGTCGCGCCACTTTTCGAGGTCGATCCCGTGCTCCTTCAGACGCTCTTTGAGGTCCGCCGGAATCCTGATCTTGTCTGCCGGGCTCTGGTTCGCGGGCGCGCTGGGCTTGTCCCCCGCGTTCTCCTCGGTCGGCCCGCAGGCCGTGGCGGTGAGCGTCAGCGCCGCGACGGCGGACGCCGCCATCAGCCACGGACGAATCGATCGCATCTCGTGATCCCCCTGGGACTACGTCAACTTGTGCATGAGTGAACGACGGCCGAAGACCGGACCACGGCCGGCCGACCCCCCACTATGCCGGTGCCGGAGGGGACGGTACGCGCCCGGCCACCGGTTCCGAACCCGGCACAGCCGTTGCCGGCCCGTGATCCGGGACACGCCGAGGAACTTGTCCCGGGCCCGTGATCCCCGGGAGTTCCCGTCGTTGGTACGTACGGGGGACACAACGGTGGCGTTCAGGGCGGCCCATGGGGGGCGGCTCCGGGGCGGGCCGATGTGCAACGCAACTGTTACAGCGGGAGGACACCGAGCCGTGGCCGTGACCGAATCAGCCCCGTCCCTGGCACCGGACGCACACGCGGGGGGATACGGCGGGGGATACGAGGGCATCCTGCGCCGTCAGTCCCAACGCGAGTCCGCCGCGCGCACCTACGCGCGCTCGCTCCCGATCGTGCCCGTGCGCGCCCGGGGGCTCACCATCGAGGGGGCCGACGGACGCCGCTACCTCGACTGTCTCTCCGGCGCCGGGACCCTGGCGCTCGGCCACAACCACCCCGTGGTCCTGGAGGCCGTCCGGAAGGTCCTCGACTCCGGGGCCCCGCTCCATGTGCTCGACCTCGCCACCCCGGTCAAGGACGCCTTCACCTCCGAACTCTTCGCCACCCTGCCCGGCCGGCTCGCCGACGACGCCCGCATCCAGTTCTGCGGACCCGCCGGCACCGACGCCGTCGAAGCCGCCCTCAAACTGGTCCGCACCGCGACCGGCCGCAGCGGGCTCCTCGCCTTCACCGGCGCCTACCACGGCATGACCGCCGGAGCCCTGGACGCCTCGGGCGGAGCGACCGACGTCCGTGTGACCCGGCTGCCCTATCCGCAGGACTACCGCTGCCCCTTCGGCGTCGGCGGCGAACGCGGCGCCGAACTGGCCGCCCGCTGGACCGAGAGCCTGCTCGACGACCCCAAGAGCGGCGTCACCACCCCCGCGGGAATGATCGTCGAGGCCGTCCAGGGCGAGGGCGGGGTCATCCCCGCCCCCGACGACTGGCTGCGCCGCATGCGCCGCGTCACCGCCGAGCGGTCGATCCCCCTCGTCGTCGACGAGGTGCAGACGGGCGTCGGCCGCACCGGCGCCTTCTGGGCCGTCGAGCACAGCGGTGTCGTCCCCGACGTGATGGTCCTCTCCAAGGCCATCGGCGGCTCCCTCCCCCTCGCCGTCATCGTCTACCGCTCCGAGCTCGACGCCTGGGAGCCCGGCGCCCACGCGGGCACCTTCCGCGGCAACCAGCTGGCCATGGCCGCCGGCGCCGCCACCCTCGCGTACGTCCGCGAGAACCGGCTCGCCGAACGCGCCGGCACCCTCGGCGCCCGCATGCTCGCCCTACTCCAGGGCCTCGCCGCCGCCCACCCCTGCGTCGGCGACGTCCGCGGCCGGGGCCTGATGATCGGCGTCGAACTCGTCGACCCCGAGGCCGCCGGACCCGACGACCCGGTGCCGCCCGCCGCCCCCGAACTCGCCCGCGCCGTCCAGCAGGAGTGCCTCGCCCGCGGCCTCATCGTCGAACTCGGCGGTCGCCACTCCGCCGTGGTCCGGCTGCTGCCGCCGCTCACCCTCACGGACGAGCAGGCCACCGCCGTCCTCGACCGCCTCGCCGACGCCCTCGCCGCCGCCGAGCGGGCCCACACCCCCCGACCGTCCGTCTCCCTCAGGGCCACGGCCCACCGGAACGACACCGGACCGTCCCACTGACCGGACCTTCCCCGGCCACACCCCCAAGGAAGCCCCGTGAACGCGAGCCCCACCCCCCAGGCGCCCGAGACCGACGCCCCGGACACCGCCGAGGAACACGTCGTCCCGCGCCAGCACTCCGGTCCGTACGACCCCCGGCCCACCGCCTCACCGTCCGCCACCTCGGCCTCCCTTCCGACGCCCGACACCCACCAGGGCGGGCCGGACCCCCTGGACGACCCCGATCCGCGGCGCGCCGCCGACACGGCCGCCATCGAGCACCTCCTCCGCTGCTGGATCCGGGAGAAGAACCTCCCCGCCCCCGCCTCCACCACCCTGCGCGTCCCCCTCGACGCCAGCGGCACCGCCCTTCTCGTCCCCGTCCGCTACTGGTCACCCACCGGCTTGCACCGCCTCGGCAGCCCGACCCTCGAAGGCCTGCCCAGCTCCGCCCCGACCGTCGACGCCGTCACCGTCGCCGCCCTGCTCAGCCGCGAGACCGCCCGTCCCGAGGGCACCGAACTCGTCGCCAGGGTCGCCGACTCCGCCCGCCGGACCGCGCACTTCCTCGCCGAGCGACGCCTCGACCCCGAGCCCCCGCAGGACGCCGACCTGTTCCTCGCCGCCGAGCAGGCCCTCCTCTTCGGCCACCCCCTCCACCCCACCCCCAAGAGCCGCGAGGGGCTCTCCGACGCCGAGTCCCGGCTCTACTCACCCGAACTCCACGGCTCCTTCCCCCTCCACTGGATCGCCGTTGACGACTCCCTCCTCGCCACCGACTCCGCCTGGACCGAACAGGGCCGGCTCGTCACCGCCGAGCAGCTCGTCCTCGGCCTCGCCGAAGGCGTCCACCACCCCGCAGCCACCGTCCCCCTGCCCCTCCACCCCTGGCAGGCGCGCGAACTGATGCACCGCCCCGAGGTGTGCGCCCTCTTCGACGACGGCCTCCTCTTCGACCTCGGCACCCACGGGAGCCCCTGGCACCCCACCTCCTCCGTCCGCACCGTGCACCGCCCCGGCGCCCGGGCGATGCTCAAGCTCTCCCTCGGCCTCCGCATCACCAACTCCCGCCGGGAGAACCTCCGCAAGGAACTCCACCGCGGCGTCGAGGTCCACCGGCTCCTCCGCACCGGCCTCGTCGACGAGTGGCAGGCGGTCCACCCCGGCTTCGACATCGTCCGCGACCCCGCCTGGCTCGCCGTGGACGACCAGGACGGCACCCCGGTCCCCGGCCTCGACGTCATGATCCGCCACAACCCCTTCGGGCCCGGCGACGACGCCGTCTGCATCGCCTCCCTCACCGCACCCCGCCCGTGGCCCGGCGCCACCGGTCTGCGCTCCCGCCTCGCCGACGTCATCGGCCGCCTCTCCTCCCGCACCGGCCGCCCCACCGCGGCCGTCTCGGCCGAGTGGTTCCTGCGCTACCTCGACCAGGTCGTCCGCCCCGTCCTCTGGCTCGACGGCCACGCCGGCATCGCCCTGGAGGCCCACCAGCAGAACACCCTGGTCCTCCTCGACCCCGACGGCTGGCCCGTCGGCGGCCGCTACCGCGACAACCAGGGCTACTACTTCCGCGAGTCCCACCGCGGCGAGCTGGAGAGCCGCCTCCCCGGCATCGGCGCACACAGCGACACCTTCGTCTCCGACCAGGTCACCGACGAACGCTTCGCCTACTACCTCGGCATCAACAACGTCCTCGGCCTGATCGGAGCCTTCGGCTCCCAGCACCTCGCCGACGAGCGCGTCCTGCTCGCCGCCTTCCGCAGCTTCCTCACCAGCGCCACCAGCCTCGGCTCACCCCTGCCGCACCGGCTCCTGGAAGCCGCCACCCTGCGGAGCAAGGCCAACCTCCTCACCCGGCTCCACGGCCTGGACGAACTCGTCGGCCCGGTCGACACCCAGTCCGTCTACGTCACGATCACCAACCCCCTCCGTCCCTGAACTACCGCCGGAGCCCGCGCCGTCGAGAGGAGAGCGACACCGTGCCATCCACCCATCCACCGGTCGAACCACCCGGGGACGACACCCTGGACCTGAGGATCGACGACCTCGTCGCCCTCCTCGCCGCCCGAGAGCCGTCACCGTCCCCGGACGGCGGACTCCTCGACGGCGACCTCCTCGACGCGGTCGCCTCCTGGGGCCCCACAACCACCCCGGTCGGCACCTTCCAGCTCGTCCCCGTGCGCCCCGAACGTGATCTGCCGGTCCTCACGCGCTGGATGAACGACCCCGCCGTCGCCGCCTTCTGGGAGCTCGCCGGGCCGGAGAGCGTCACCGCCGACCACCTCAGGACCCAGCTGGAGGGCGACGGGCGCAGCGTCCCCTGCATCGGCGTACTCGACTCCACACCGATGAGCTACTTCGAGATCTACCGCGCCGACCTCGACCCCCTCGCCCGCCACTACCCGGCGCGCCCCCACGACACCGGTATCCATCTCCTCCTCGGAGGCGTCGCCGACCGGGGACGCGGCGTCGGCACGGCACTGCTGCGCGCCGTCGCCGATCTCGTCCTCGACCACCGTCCCCGGTGCACCCGCGTCGTCGCCGAACCCGACATCCGCAACACCCCCTCCGTCTCCGCCTTCCTCAGCGGCGGCTTCCGCTACGCGGCGGAAGTCGATCTCCCCGACAAACGAGCGGCGCTCATGATCCGCGACCGGTCCCTCCGTCACGTTCTGTGATCGCCCCTCTGTCTTACATACACCGCTCGTCCCGCAGCGGTTCCCCATCCGAGGAGACCTCGTGTCGACGTCCCCTGCACCCCACGACTCCACTCACCCCGCTCAGCCCGCGCCCGTCCCGGCGCCGGCCCTGCTGGCACCCCCCGAGCTGACCGCCGCCGTCTGGACCCGCGCCTCCTCCCGCCTCCTCGCCAAGGCGCTGGCGGAGTTCTCCTACGAACAGATCCTCACCCCCGTCCCCCTCCCGCAGGACGGCCCCGACCGCTACGCGCTCACCCTCGACGACGGCACCACGCTCACCTTCACCGCCCGCCGCGGCGCCTACGACAGCTGGCGCGTCGACCCCGCGTCGATCACCCACGACGGCCGGCCCTGGACCGACCCCTTCGACTTCCTGGTCCGCGCCCGGCGCCTCCTCGCCCTGGACGGCGCCACGCTCGGCCACCTCATCCGCGAGCTCTCCGCCACGCTCGCCGCCGACGCCCGCCTCGACCGCACGGCCCTGCCCGCAACCCGGCTCGCCGACCTCTCCTACGCCGCACTCGAAGGCCACCAGACCGGCCACCCCTGGCTCGTCCTCAACAAGGGCCGCATCGGCTTCTCCGCCGGCGACGCCGCCCAGTGGGCGCCCGAGGCCCGCCGGGCCACCCGGCTCCCCTGGATCGCCGTCAGCAACCGCATCGCCGCCTACCGCGGCGTCCCCGGCCTCGACACCCCCGACCGCCTCTACGCCCGGGAACTCGACCCCGAGGTCCACGAGGCCTTCCGGACCGAACTCGCCGCCCGCGGCCACCAGCCCGACGAATACCTCCTGCTGCCCGTCCACCCCTGGCAGTGGGACGAGACCGTGCTCCCGCTCTACGCCCCCGCCGTCGCGGCCGGCGCCGTCGTTCCGCTCTCCGCCGACGCGGACCTCCGCCTGCCCCAGCAGTCCGTCCGTACCTTCCTCAACACCACCCGCCCCGACCGGCACACCGTGAAGCTCCCGCTCTCGGTCCTCAACACCCTCGTCTGGCGGGGCCTCCCCACCGAGCGGACACTCGCCGCACCCGCCGTGACCGCCTGGGTCCACGGCCTTCGCGACGCCGACCCCTTCCTCCGCGACGAATGCGGCGTGATCCTCCTCGGCGAGGTCGCCTCCGTCACCGTCGAGCACCCCCTCTACGACCGGCTGCCCGAAGTCCCGTACCAGTACAAGGAACTGCTCGGCGCGATCTGGCGCGAGCCCCTCCGGCTGCCCCCCGGCGAGCGCGCTCGCACGCTCGCCGCCCTGCTCCACACCGACCCGGACGGCCGCGCCTTCGTCGCGGAACTCGTCGAGCGGTCAGGGCTGGCCCCCGCCGTCTGGCTCCGGCACCTCTTCGCCGCGCTGCTGCCGCCCCTGCTGCACTTCCTCTACCGGTACGGCACGGTCTTCTCCCCGCACGGCGAGAACGCCATCGTCGTCTACGACGAGCACGACGTACCCGTACGCCTGGCGATCAAGGACTTCGTCGACGACGTCAACGTCAGCGCCCGGCCGCTGCCCGAGCACGCCACCATGCCGGACGACGTCCGTGCCGTGCTGCTCACCGAGGAGCCCGACTTCCTCGTCCAGTTCATCCATTCGGGGCTTTTCGTCGGAGTCTTCCGCTATCTCGCCCCGCTCTGCCAGGAACAACTCGGCGTCGCCGAAGAGGACTTCTGGGAGCTCGTGCGCGCGGAGATCCTCGGCCACCAGGCACGCTTCCCCGAGCTGAAGGAACGGTTCGAGCTCTTCGATCTCCTCACCCCCCGCATCGAGCGGCTCTGCCTCAACCGCAACCGACTCCACCTCGACGGCTACCGCGACCGGCCCGAGCGCCCCCACGCGGCGGTCCACGGCACGGTCCCGAACCCCCTCGCCTGAGGTGCGCGCGTGACCGGGCTGTCGGTGCCGCCCCGTAGGCTGGAAGGGCTATGACGAAGCCATCCCTCCCCGACCTCCTCCACGCCGCCGTCGCCGCCGTCGGCGGCACGGAGCGGCCCGGCCAGGTCACCATGGCCGAGGCCGTGGCCGAGGCCATCGACGACAACTCCCACCTCCTCGTCCAGGCGGGCACCGGCACGGGAAAGTCCCTGGGCTATCTCGTGCCGGCGCTGGCCCACGGAGAGCGTGTCGTGGTGGCCACGGCCACGCTGGCGCTCCAGCGCCAGCTGGTCGAGCGCGACCTGCCGCGGACGGTCGAGGCGCTGCACCCGCAGCTGCGCCGCCGACCGCAGTTCGCCATGCTCAAGGGCCGGTCGAACTACCTCTGCCTGCACCGGCTCCACGAGGGGGTGCCGCAGGACGAGGAGGACGGCCTCTTCGACCCCTTCGAGGCGGCGGCGCCGACCAGCAAGCTGGGGCAGGACCTGCTGCGGCTGCGGGACTGGGCGGACGAGACGGAGACCGGTGACCGGGACGACCTGACGCCCGGCGTCTCCGACCGGGCGTGGGCGCAGGTCTCGGTCTCCTCCCGGGAGTGCCTGGGCGCGAGCAAGTGCGCGTACGGGGCGGAGTGCTTCGCCGAGTCCGCGCGCGAGCGCGCCAAGCTCGCCGACGTCGTGGTCACCAACCACGCCCTGCTCGCCATCGACGCCATCGAGGGCGCCCCTGTCCTTCCCCAGCACGAGGTGCTGATCGTCGACGAGGCCCACGAGCTGGTCTCCCGGGTGACCGGCGTCGCCACCGGCGAGCTCACCCCCGGCCAGGTCAACCGTGCCGTGCGCCGGGCGGCGAAGCTGGTGGACGAGAAGGTCGCCGACCAGCTCCAGACCGCTGCGGAGGGATTCGAGCGGGTCATGGAGCTGGCCCTGCCGGGCCGTCTGGAGAAGATCCCGGAGGACCTCTCGTACGCGCTGATGGCGCTGCGGGACGCCGCCAGGGCCGTGATCACGGCGCTTGGCTCCACCCGGGACCGGTCCGTCCAGGACGAGGACGCCGTGCGGAGGCAGGCCATGGCCTCCGTCGAGACCGTGCACGGCGTCGCGGAGCGCATCACGCAGGGCTCGGAGTGGGACGTCGTCTGGTACGAGCGCCACGACCGCTTCGGTGCGTCGCTGCGGGTCGCCCCGCTCAGCGTCTCCGGCCTGCTGCGCGAGAAGCTGTTCTCGGAGCGTTCGGTCGTGCTCGCCTCGGCCACGCTGAAGCTCGGCGGCGACTTCAACGGAGTGGGGGCCTCGCTCGGCCTCGCCCCGGAGGGCACCACGGGCGAGGACGTGCCCGTCTGGAAGGGCATCGACGTCGGCTCGCCGTTCGACTACCCCAAGCAGGGCATCCTGTACGTCGCCAAGCACCTCGCGCGGCCCGCGCGGGACGGGGACCGCGGTGACATGGTGGACGAGCTCGCCGAGCTGATGCAGGCGGCCGGCGGGCGCACCCTCGGTCTCTTCTCGTCGATGCGCGCGGCCCAGCAGGCGGCCGAGGAGCTGCGGGTCCGGGTTCCCGAGCTGCCGATCCTCCTCCAGGGCGAGGACACGCTCGGCGAGCTGATCAAGAACTTCGCGGCGGATCCCCGCACGTGTCTCTTCGGCACGCTGTCGTTGTGGCAGGGCGTGGACGTGCCGGGGCCCAGCTGCCAGCTGGTCGTCATGGACAAGATCCCGTTCCCGCGCCCGGACGATCCGCTGATGAGCGCCCGCCAGAAGGCGGTGGAGGAGGCGGGCGGCAACGGCTTCATGGCCGTCGCCGCCACGCACGCGGCCCTGCTGATGGCCCAGGGAGCGGGCCGGCTCGTGCGGGCCACGGGTGACCGAGGGGTGGTCGCGGTGCTCGACCCGCGCCTCGCCACGGCCCGCTACGGCAGCTACCTGAAGGCCTCGCTCCCGGACTTCTGGTACACCACGGACCGGAACCAGGTGCGCAAGTCGCTCGCGGCGATCGACGCCGCCTCGCAGGCGGCCGGGGCCTGACGGGTCGGCCGTACGGCGGGGGAGAGGCGCGGGCACGGAGCGGGCCCCGGGACCGGCGCAGTGGGTCCCGGGGCCCGGTCGAACCGGCGGATGGGGTCACACCCGCCGAAGCACCGCCACGACCTTGCCGAGGATGGTGGCCTCGTCGCCGGGGATGGGCTGGTACGCCGCGTTGTGCGGGAGCAGCCAGACGTGGCCGTCCTCGCGCTTGAAGCGCTTCACGGTGGCCTCGCCGTCGAGCATGGCGGCGACGATGTCGCCGTTCTCCGCGACGGGCTGGCGGCGCACGGTGACCCAGTCGCCGTCACAGATGGCGGCTTCGATCATGGAGTCGCCGACGACCTTCAGGACGAAGAGCTCGCCGTCGCCCACCAGCTGCCGGGGGAGGGGGAAGACGTCCTCGACGGACTCCTCCGCCAGGATGGGGCCACCGGCGGCGATCCGGCCGACGAGGGGGACGTACGAAGCGGCCGGCTTGCCCGTGGTGTCGGTGGGCTGGGTGCTGGGCTGGTCGGAACCGCGCACCTCGTAGGCCCGGGGGCGGTGGGGGTCGCGACGGAGGAAGCCCTTGCGCTCCAGGGCCATCAGCTGGTGGGCGACCGAGGACGTGCTGGACAGTCCGACCGCCTGGCCGATCTCGCGCATCGACGGCGGGTAGCCACGACGCTGGACGGAGTCGCGGATGACCTCGATCACCCGGCGCTGGCGGTCGGTGAGGCCGGAGCTGTCGGCCCTGATGCCTGGGGGGCGCCCGGGGAGGGCGCGGGCGGGGCGCCCTGCCTCCTCGTCGTTCATGCCCGTGTCATTCATCGAGTGCACCGGCTCGAGTCGGCCCTGGGAGCGGTCCTGGGCGGTGATGGTGGCGCTGTCTGCGGTGGTGGTCACGTCGTCGGCCCCTCTCGAATGGTCTCCCTGGCTGGCACAACGGTAGTGGCTTTCGAAAGGTTGCGCCAAACACACGTTCGAGTGAAAATCCGCAGATTGCCTTACGTGCGCATGTGCGGGGGTGTATGGGCGAACTCGCCCGCGGCCCGAACCGGCCCCTACGGTAGCCTTCGCCGCTGGGCCCGGCGCGCCGGGTGTGCCCCTCCAGTCTCCCATCCGTACGGGGGAAGCGGGGCCTGGCCGCCCGCGACACGCGGAGGGCATCCAAGTCGCCCTCAACCCAAGATCTAGTGGTTGGATGTCACCGACCACCCAGGGGTAGTGGTCCCCGGTCTGCCGGGGGTCCTCGCATCGCCTATGCTGGGGGTCGCCTCGCAGGGCCTTGACGGGACCGGCGAGGTCAGTCAGTCGTGCCGTGAGGGAGGGTCGGAACCAATGCACTGCCCCTTCTGCAGGCACCCCGACAGCCGGGTCGTCGACAGTCGCACCACCGACGACGGCACGTCGATCCGACGCCGCCGCCAGTGCCCCGGCTGCTCCCGCCGCTTCACCACGGTGGAGACGTGCAGCCTCATGGTGGTGAAGCGGTCCGGCGTCACGGAACCCTTCAGCCGTACCAAGGTCATCTCCGGCGTGCGCAAGGCGTGCCAGGGGCGGCCGGTCACCGAGGACGCCCTCGCCAAGCTCGGCCAGCGGGTCGAGGAGGCGGTGCGCGCCACCGGGAGCGCCGAGCTGACCACCCACGACGTGGGCCTGGCCATCCTCGGCCCGCTGCAGGAACTCGACCTCGTCGCGTACCTGCGCTTCGCGTCCGTGTACAAGGCTTTCGACAGCCTCGAAGACTTCGAGGCCGCGATCGCGGAACTCCGCGAGCGGCCTCCCGCTGAGAATCGCGGGACCGGTGCGACCCCCGAGGTCCCCGTTCCCGCCACCGCCGCCGACTGATCGGCGGACCGGGCCGGCGGCGGCCCGGTGACCGGGTGCCGGGCGGCCCCGACAGACGTGCCCCGAGCAGACCAGCGCGGCGCTCGTGGCAGCAGTACAGAACGCAGTACAGAAGACGGTGCCCTGGGACTATCTGGGTGCCAAAGGGTGTTTTGCCCGTATATGGGAGGCGGCATGACAGAGACGGCGAGCGGTCCGGCACGTGGTTCCCGCACCAAGGGAACCAAGGCGGCGAGCAAGGGCCTGCGAATCGAGCGCATCCACACCACCCCCGGCGTGCATCCGTACGACGAGGTGACCTGGGAGCGCCGTGACGTCGTCATGACCAATTGGCGCGACGGCTCGATCAACTTCGAGCAGCGTGGCGTCGAGTTCCCCGACTTCTGGTCGGTGAACGCGGTCAACATCGTCACCAGCAAGTACTTCCGCGGGGCCGTCGGCACCCCGCAGCGCGAGACCGGTCTCAAGCAGCTCATCGACCGGATCGTGAAGACGTACACGAAGGCCGGCGAGGACTACGGCTACTTCGCCTCGCCCGCCGACGCCGAGATCTTCGAGCACGAGCTGGCCTACGCCCTCCTGCACCAGATCTTCAGCTTCAACTCGCCGGTCTGGTTCAACGTCGGCACCCCGCAGCCCCAGCAGGTCTCCGCCTGCTTCATCCTGGCCGTCGACGACTCCATGGAGTCGATCCTCGACTGGTACAAGGAAGAGGGCATGATCTTCAAGGGCGGCTCCGGCGCCGGCCTGAACCTCTCCCGCATCCGCTCCTCCAAGGAGCTCCTCTCCTCCGGCGGCAACGCCTCCGGCCCGGTCTCCTTCATGCGCGGCGCCGACGCCTCCGCGGGAACGATCAAGTCGGGCGGCGCCACCCGCCGCGCGGCCAAGATGGTCATCCTCGACGTCGACCACCCCGACATCGAGGACTTCATCGAGACCAAGGTCAAGGAGGAGGAGAAGATCCGCGCGCTGCGCGACGCGGGCTTCGACATGGACCTGGGCGGCGACGACATCACGTCCGTCCAGTACCAGAACGCCAACAACTCCGTCCGCGTGAACGACGAGTTCATGAAGGCCGTGGAGTCCGGCGGGAAGTTCGGTCTGCGCGCCCGCATGACCGGCGAGGTCATCGAGGAGGTCGACGCCAAGTCCCTCTTCCGCAAGATGGCCGAGGCGGCCTGGGCCTGCGCCGACCCGGGCATCCAGTACGACGACACGATCAACCACTGGCACACCTGCCCGGAGTCCGGCCGCATCAACGGCTCGAACCCCTGCAGCGAGTACATGCACCTGGACAACACGTCCTGCAACCTCGCCTCGCTCAACCTCATGAAGTTCCTCAAGGACGACGGCAAGGGCAACCAGTCCTTCGACGTCGAGCGCTTCGCCAAGGTCGTCGAGCTCGTCATCACCGCGATGGACATCTCCATCTGCTTCGCCGACTTCCCCACCCAGAAGATCGGTGAGAACACCCGCGCCTTCCGCCAGCTCGGCATCGGATACGCCAACCTCGGCGCCCTGCTGATGGCGACCGGTCACGCGTACGACTCCGACGGCGGCCGCGCCCTCGCCGGTGCCATCACCTCCCTGATGACCGGCACCTCGTACAAGCGCTCCGCCGAGCTCGCCGCGGTCGTCGGCGCCTACGACGGCTACGCCCGCAACGCCGAGCCGCACCAGCGCGTCATGCGGCAGCACGCCGACGCCAACGACAAGGCCGTCCGCATGGACGACCTGGACACCCCGATCTGGGCCGCCGCCACGGAGGCCTGGCAGGACGTGATCCGCCTCGGCGCCAAGAACGGCTTCCGCAACTCCCAGGCGTCCGTCATCGCCCCGACCGGCACCATCGGTCTCGCGATGTCCTGCGACACCACCGGCCTGGAGCCCGACCTCGCCCTGGTCAAGTTCAAGAAGCTGGTCGGCGGCGGCTCGATGCAGATCGTCAACGGCACCGTCCCGCAGGCCCTGCGCCGCCTGGGCTACCAGGAGGAGCAGATCGAGGCGATCGTCGCCCACATCGCCGACCACGGCAACGTGATCGACGCCCCCGGTCTGAAGACCGAGCACTACGAGGTCTTCGACTGCGCCATGGGCGAGCGCTCCATCTCCGCGATGGGCCACGTCCGCATGATGGCCGCGATCCAGCCCTGGATCTCCGGCGCCCTGTCCAAGACGGTCAACATGCCGGAGACGGCGACCGTCGAGGAGGTCGAGGAGATCTACTTCGAGGCCTGGAAGCTCGGCGTCAAGGCGCTCGCGATCTACCGCGACAACTGCAAGGTCGGCCAGCCGCTCTCCGCCAAGAAGAAGGAGGACGAGAAGGCCGAGGTCACCGCGAAGTCCGAGGCGACGATCCGCGAGGCCGTCGAGAAGGTCGTCGAGTACCGCCCGGTCCGCAAGCGCCTGCCCAAGGGCCGTCCGGGGATCACCACCTCCTTCACCGTCGGCGGCGCCGAGGGTTACATGACCGCCAACTCCTACCCGGACGACGGTCTCGGCGAGGTCTTCCTGAAGATGTCCAAGCAGGGTTCGACCCTCGCCGGCATGATGGACGCCTTCTCCATCGCCGTCTCCGTCGGTCTGCAGTACGGCGTCCCGCTGGAGACGTACGTCTCGAAGTTCACCAACATGCGCTTCGAGCCGGCCGGCATGACGGACGACCCGGACGTGCGGATGGCGCAGTCGATCGTCGACTACATC
Organism: Streptomyces sp. NPDC003327; assembly: GCF_053589515.1. Classification (NCBI taxonomy): domain Bacteria; kingdom Bacillati; phylum Actinomycetota; class Actinomycetes; order Kitasatosporales; family Streptomycetaceae; genus Streptomyces; species Streptomyces sp. NPDC003327. The sequence goes on from NZ_JBSFSA010000016.1 coordinate 33,960, forward strand.
TTCCGCCGCCTGGCGCTCGACTTCCTCCCCTTCGAGACCCGCTCCGCGCTCGGCATCCACTCGGCCGAGGAGCGTCAGCGCCACCTGGAGACCGGTTCGTACGAGCCGGCCGAGGACGAGGTCGACGTCGAGGCCCTGGCCCAGTCCGCCCCGCGCACCCAGGAGCTGAAGGCCGTCGCGGCCCCGGCCCCGAAGGCCGAGGCGCCCGCTCCGGCCCTGGCTCCGAAGCAGGCCCACACCTCCGCGGAGCTCGTGGAGATGCAGCTCGGCATCAGCGCCGACGCGCCGCTCTGCTTCTCCTGCGGCACGAAGATGCAGCGGGCCGGCTCCTGCTACATCTGCGAGGGCTGCGGCTCGACCAGCGGCTGCAGCTGATCCGGGCGACTTCCGAAGGGGCGCCGACCACCGGTCGGTGCCCCTTCGGGGTCTTCGGAGGCTGCGGGAGCCGGTCCCGTCCCGGACGTGAGGGGTCAGGAGCGGTCGGCGCCGAGCAGCGACGCGAACTGCCGCGGGTCCGCGTCGAAGCCGTGGCGCAGCGGCCGGTGCGACCAGCCGTCCGCGCCCCGCGTGAACTCGGCGACCGTCGCCGACCGAGCCTCCGCCACGTCGGCGAAGTCGTGCAGGGCGAGGTCCGTGTACCCCTCGCGCACCCGCACGCCCGCGCCTGCTATGTCGCCGAAGGTGAGGCGCCCGCCGCCCTGCTGTATGGCGACCCCCACGACCACCCGGGCGTACCGCGGCGCCAGCCGGTTCAGCTCCAGGGTCATCGCCTCGTCGTACCCGAACCCCTGGCCCGTCTGGCTGTCGCGGTGCAGGGTGATCGTGCCGTCGGGGGAGCGGCTGTCGAAGTGCACCAGATACGCCGGCGGCCCGTAGGGCTGCTCAGCCGTGAAGACCCCGGCCACGAGGTCCAGGTCGTGGGCCGGTGCGCCGGCGGGCGCCGGGTCCCATCGGAGCGCCACCTCGACCTTGCCGACGCCCTTGTTCAATCCGCTCACGGTGCTTCCCCCTCTCCACGCGCGCCCTCGCGCGCATGCTCTCCCCGAACCTCGCTCCGCCCGCAGCCCTTGGTGACGGGCTGTCGGTTCATGGTGTCACGGGGGTCCGACAGAAGGGCCGGGGCCGGCGGGACGGAGCGCCCCAGGGAGCTCCGAGGAGCCGGATTCCGACGCACCTCTGGCTCGAATCGGCTCTCGGCCCCTCGCCCGGGACGCCGAGGTGCCTCGGCGTGGGGCGCCCGCGCCCGACGGGTCGCCGAGACGGTCTGTCTGGGCGGTTCCCCGGCCCGTACGATGGCGCGGTGCTGGTCAAGTGGATTCGCTGCACCGTGACGGACCGCCGAGGTTTCGAGCGGGGGCAGCGGAAATGGGCGGGGCTGCTCGGTGAGCCGGGGTTCCGGGGGCAGGGCGGCGGGTGGAGCCGGAGTCGGCCGGACGTCGCCCACGTCTTCGCGTTCTGGGAGAGCCGTGCCTTCTACGACTCCTTCATGGCGCGGTCCCACGACCGGCTGGCGGCCTCGCAGGCCGGCACGTTCAAGGACGCGCAGGTCACGTTGTTCGACCACCGCTTCGACGTGAAGACGGGCTTCGAACCGCGGTTCGCGGACGCCGACGTGGCGCGCGTGGCGCACTGCCGGGTCCACGAGGAGCGCGCCGAGCACTTCGCCCTGATGCAGGAGAAGGTGTGGAATCCGGCGATGGCCGGGTCGCCCGGCATGCTGCGGGGGCTGTTCGGCGAGGCGCCGGGCAGTGAGTTCCTGGTGCTGTCGCTGTGGCGGTCGGAGGCGGAGCACGGGAAGTACCGGGTGGAGCGGATCGAACGGCTCGGTCTGCGGGCCCAGACGGAGGCCGACGTGGCCGCGCTGACCGGGGACGTGGTGCAGCTCGAGCCCTCCTGGACCGTCTGACCCTCCCTCCTGGCACCTCGGCCCCCCTCGGCCGCGCCCCCTCCCGGGCGGCGATCTAGGGTCGGGGTATGGCACGACCGCGGCGCATCGTCCTCGTACGGCACGGAGAGTCCGAGGGCAATGCCGATGACACGGTGTACGAACGGGAGCCCGACCACGCCCTCCGGCTCACCGCGACCGGACGGCGCCAGGCGGAGGCGACCGGGGAGCGGCTGCGGGCGCTGTTCGGCGAGGAGGCGGTCAGCGTCTACGTCTCGCCGTACCGCAGGACCCACGAGACGCTCCGCGCCTTCCGGCTGCCGCCGGACCGCGTCCGGGTGCGCGAGGAGCCGCGGCTGCGGGAACAGGACTGGGGAAACTGGCAGGACCGGGAGGACGTGCGCCTCCAGAAGGCCTACCGGGACGCGTACGGGCACTTCTTCTACCGCTTCGCCCAGGGAGAGTCCGGGGCCGACGTCTACGACCGCGTCGGGGCGTTCCTGGAGAGCCTGTACCGCAGTTTCGAGGCGCCCGACCACCCGCCGAACGTCCTCCTCGTCACCCACGGGCTGACCATGCGCCTGTTCTGCATGCGCTGGTTCCACTGGACCGTCGCCGACTTCGAGTCGCTGTCGAACCCGGGCAACGCCGAGACGCGGACGCTGCTGCTCGGTGAGGACGGCAGGTACCGCCTTGACCGGCCGTTCGAACGCTGGCGCACCCCGGAACCGTACGGGTCCACCGGATAGAGTGGCGGAGCGATGACCGCTGACTCCTCTCTCGACCGGCGCTTCGACCGCGCCCTGGCCAGCCTGCGCGGGCTGTCCGTGGGAGACGCCCTGGGCTCCCAGTTCTTCGTTCCCGCCCACTACCCCCTGCTGAAGCGGCGCGAGCTGCCGTCCGGATCCTGGCAGTGGACCGACGACACGGAGATGGCCTGCTCCGTGCTGGCCGTCCTCGCCCACCACGGCAGGATCGACCAGGACGCGCTCGCCGCGTCCTTCGCCGCACACCACGACTTCGACCGGGGCTACGGGCCCGCGGTCAACCGGATGCTCCGGCTCATCAGGGAGGGCGGCGACTGGCGAGAACTCGCCGCCGCGCTCTTCAACGGGCAGGGCTCCTGGGGCAACGGCGCCGCCATGCGGATCGCGCCCCTCGGCGCCTGGTACGCGGACGACCCCGAGCAGGCCACCCACCAGGCCGAGATCTCGGCGTACACCACCCACCAGCACCGTGAGGCCGTGGTGGGCGCCATGGCGGTCGCCGCCGCGGCGGCCCTCGCGGCCGACCCGGCGGGGCCGCCCACCCCCGAGGCCCTGCTCGACGGCGTCGTCGCCCTCGTGCCGCGCAGCGCGGTCGGCGCCGGACTGCGCAGGGCCCGCGACATGCTCGACTACGGCGACGCCGGCACGGTCGCGGCCGTCCTCGGCAGCGGGCGGCGGACGAGCGCGCACGACACCGTGCCGTTCGCCCTCTGGTCGGCGGCGCGCGCCCTCGGCGACTTCGAGCAGGTCTTCTGGACCACGGCCCAGGTCGGCGGTGACGTCGACACGACCTGCGCGATCGCCGGAGGAGTGGTGGCCGCGACCGTCGCGGGCGCCCCGCCCGCGGCATGGCTCGACCGGACCGAGGCGCTCCCGGAGTGGGTGCCGTCGGCCACCGGCTGAGGCCGCCGGAACCCGCTCCCTCGCCCTCCCTTCGCGAAGGTGATGCCGTACGACCGTGAGGGCCGGTGTCCGGGGGTTCCGTGCGCGTTCCGGTGTGCGCGGCAGCGAATCGAGACGCGCGGGACGGGAGCCGGCGGCGCCCGGGGGGAATCCGGGTGTCGCGGGCGGCACCAGGCGGCGTAACCTGTCTGGCGCCATGCCGTACGAACCCCCCACCCACACCGTCGAGCGATCGCTCCGAGCCACCACCGGCGCCAAGATCGTCGCCGGGGTCGACGAGGTCGGGCGCGGGGCATGGGCCGGCCCCGTCACGGTCTGCGCGGCCGTCACGGGCCTGCGCCGACCCCCCGAGGGCCTGACGGACTCCAAGCTGCTCACCCCCAAGCGCCGCACCGCGCTCGCCGCCGAGCTGGAGCGGTGGGTCACCGCCTACGCGCTCGGCGACGCCTCCCCCGAGGAGATAGACAGCCTCGGCATGACCGCGGCGCTGCGGCTCGCGGCCGTCCGGGCCCTCGAAGGGCTGCCGGTGCGGCCCGACGCGGTGATCCTCGACGGCAAGCACGACTACCTCGGCGCCCCGTGGCAGGTCCGCACGGTGATCAAGGGCGACCAGTCCTGCGTCGCCGTGGCCGCGGCCTCCGTCATCGCCAAGGTCCGCCGCGACGACCTCATGGCCGGGCTCGGAACCGAGTCCGCGGCCTGTGTGCCGTACGGATTCGCCGCCAACGCGGGCTACCCCTCGCCGGTCCACAAGGCCGCCCTCGAGGAGCTGGGGCCCACCCCGCACCACCGGCTCTCCTGGTCCTATCTGGACGCCCTGCCGCGGTGGCGGCACCTCAAGAAGGTCCGCCTCTCCGCCGAGGCGGCCGCGCTGGAGAGCGGGGGCCAACTCGGCTTCGACTTCTGAACTTCCGGCTGCCGAGCCCGTCCCGGGCCGACACGACAGCCGGTGGGCACCTGTGTGCCCACCCGCCGCTGCCGCGCGCAGCGACATTTGATAGACATCCACTCATGCCTCTCATCCCCGAGGAGCCTCAGATTCACGAGAGTGCCCAGGGTCCCCGCGCCACTCCGGCCGCCGGCCGCCCCGCGCCGACCCCCCGTCCCGTACCCGGTCCGCGTTCCGCGGCCTCCCCGCGCCCCGGGAGCCCGGGTCCTGGCCCCGCCAGGCCCGCCCCGCCGGCGCCCCGCCCGCACCCCGGTGCCGGGCAGTCCCCGTCCGGCCGTCAGGAGAATCGTTCCGACCGGCGCGACGCCCCGCAGCTCCAGCTGATCCCCGCCCCCGCCGACGGCGCTCTCGACGCCGCCGAGGAGGCGCTGGACATGCTCCTGGAGAGCGGGCGCGCCCCGGGCGACGTCCTGGTGCTCACCACCGGCGACCCGCACCCGTGGGCCACGCACGAGCTGTCCTTCGGCGAGGCCGCCTACTGGGGCCAGCAGGACACCCGTGAGGACGTGTTCTTCGCGGACGCCGCCGCCGTGGAGCGGGCCGCGGCCCGTCCCGTCGTGATCGTCGCCGTCAACGGGGGCGACGACGAGGCCACCGCCCGGATCCTGCCCACGGCGATGACCCGCGCGACCGCGCTGTTCGTCGTCTGCGGCGACCCCCAGCGCATCACCGCCGCGCTGGGTGCCGGGGTCTGACCGACGGGGTCCGGCCGGTCGCACCTGGTCTGAGACCGGGTCCGGCCACCCGCTTCCGGCGACCGGTGTCATGCGGTGCCGCGCCGGGTCCGTACGGGCCCGGCGCGGCGTCCGGGGCCTCTCGGGTGTCCGGGTCAGGCGTCCGGGGCGTCTCGGGTGTCCCGGGTCGGGCGTCCCGGGCAGGACCCGGCGGTACCGGCGTCAGTGGCTCAGCGGGCCGCGGCGCGGCGCAGGGGCTCGGCCGCCCCGCCGGCCGTCCGCGGGGTGAGGCGGCCGAGTTCGGCCGCCTCGTCGCCGAGTTCCAGCGGGGACGAGCCGGAGCTCGGGTGACGGCCTCCACGGCCCTCCCCGAGCACCTGCCAGCCTCCCGTGGTCAGCGTGATGTACGCCCCGCAGCGCAGCCCGTGGAGCGTGCAGGCGTCCCGCAGCCCCCACATCCAGGCCCCGTCCTCCTCCGTCCACCGCTCGTCGCCGTCGCGGCAGTAGAGCAGGACCGCCGTCCGCACCGGGGTGCGGCGCCGGAGGTCGTGCGGGATGACCCGCCGCAGATGCGCGAGGAGCGCGTTGCGGAACTCCCAGCCGTCGGCCGGGACGGGACGGCGCACGAAGGAGGCGCTGGCGGCGAGCCGTTCCTCGTGGTCGAGGACCGCCACCACCGCGGTCGCGGGCGTGGGCCGGTGACGCGAGTGCAGTCCGCTGACGACCTCGCGCGGACTGCGCAGCAGGGGGATTCCCGCCGCGGCCCACTCGGCTGGTTCGAGTACCCGGGCGAGGCGGCTGGCGGACTCGGACGACGATCTGATCGAGGTGGCTGTGGGCGGAGCGAATCCGAGGGTCACGGTCCTCCCTTCGGATACACGCCCGCGCGGCGGGCAAGGTCGGGTGAGGGCGCACCACGGCACAGTCCTTCCGGACCGCTCGACTGGCCGTGCGGGGCGGTTTCCCAATTCTTGCTTGGGCCGTGCGCGAGCGGCAACGAGCAATTGAGGCCGCTGACGGGATTGCGTCGGTATGACACTCATATCCCTGCCCAGTTGCCCATTGTTCACGCCCCGTTTCCCCACCTGTTTCACCCCTGGACGGCGCGCACCGACGGAAACACCCCTTCCGCTCCGGAGCCCCCGCGTCACGGCCGGTGGATTCGCCGATTGTCAGTGCCATCGGGTTGCATGGAGGCATGGACAACCTGGACCTCCGCGCCGAAGCCGATGCCATCCTCGCCGAGCTCGTCGGCGCCCCGAGCGGCTCCGCGCGGCTGCGCGAGGACCAGTGGCAGGCCGTGGCCGCCCTGGTGGAGGAGCGCCGCCGCGCGCTGGTGGTGCAGCGCACCGGCTGGGGCAAGTCGGCGGTGTACTTCGTCGCCACCGCCCTGCTGCGACGGCGGGGCTCCGGCCCCACGGTGATCGTCTCCCCGCTGCTCGCCCTGATGCGCAATCAGGTCGAGGCGGCGGAGCGGGCCGGGATCCGCGCGCGCACCATCAACTCGGCCAACCCCGAGGAGTGGGACACGATTTACGAGGAGGTCGAGCGCGGCGAGACCGACGTCCTCCTCGTCAGCCCCGAGCGCCTGAACTCCGTCGACTTCCGCGACCAGGTGCTGCCCAAGCTCGCCGCCACCACCGGTCTCCTCGTGGTCGACGAGGCGCACTGCATCTCCGACTGGGGCCACGACTTCCGCCCCGACTACCGCCGGCTGCGGGCCATGCTCGGCGACCTCGCCCCCGGCGTGCCGGTGCTGGCGACCACGGCGACGGCCAACGCCCGGGTGACCGCGGACGTGGCCGAGCAGCTGGGCACCGGCGCCGGCGAGGCGCTGGTCCTGCGCGGTTCGCTGGAGCGGGAGAGCCTCAGGCTCGGGGTCGTACGGCTGCCGGACGCGGCGCACCGGCTCGCCTGGCTCGCCGAGCACCTGGACGAGCTGCCGGGCTCCGGGATCATCTACACGCTCACCGTGGCCGCGGCCGAGGAGGCCACCGCCTTCCTGCGCCAGCGCGGCTTCCGGGTGGACTCGTACACCGGCCGCACGGAGAACGCGGACCGGCTCCAGGCCGAGGCCGACCTCCAGCAGAACCGGGTGAAGGCGCTCGTGGCCACCTCGGCGCTCGGCATGGGCTTCGACAAGCCCGACCTGGGCTTCGTGATCCACCTCGGCTCGCCGTCGTCCCCGATCGCCTACTACCAGCAGGTGGGCCGCGCGGGCCGCGGCGTGGAGCACGCGGAGGTGCTGATGCTGCCCGGCAAGGAGGACGAGGCGATCTGGCGCTACTTCGCCGACACCGCCTTCCCGCCGGAGACCCTCGTCCGCCAGACCCTCGCCGCCCTCGCCGACGCCGGACGGCCGCTCTCCGTCCCGGCCCTGGAGGCCGCGGTGGACCTCCGGCGCACCCGGCTGGAGACGATGCTCAAGGTCCTCGACGTGGACGGGGCCGTGCGACGGGTCAAGGGGGGCTGGGAGAGCACCGGGCAGCCCTGGACGTACGACACCGAGCGGTACGCGTGGGTGGCGCGGCAGCGGGCCGCCGAGCAGCAGGCCATGCGCGACTACGTGAGCACGTCCGAGTGCCGGATGGAGTTCCTGCGCCGGCAGCTGGACGACGAGGGCGCGGTCCCCTGCGGGCGCTGCGACAACTGCGCCGGTGTCTGGATCGGCTCCTCGGTGTCCAACGAGGCGCTGACGGGCGCCGCGAAGGAGCTGGACCGGCCCGGCGTGGAGGTCGAGCCCCGGCGCATGTGGCCGACGGGCATGCCGGCCCTCGGGATCGAGCTCAAGGGCCGCATCCCCGCCGGAGAGCAGTGCTCCACCGGCCGGGCCCTCGGCCGGCTCTCGGACATCGGCTGGGGCAACCGCCTGCGCCCCCTGCTGGCCGAGAACGCGCCGGACGGCCCCGTCCCCGACGACGTCCTGAAGGCCGCCGTCGCCGTCCTCGCCGACTGGGCCCGTTCGCCGGGCGGCTGGGCTCCGAACGTGCCGGACGCCGGGGCGCGGCCGGTGGGCGTCGTCGCCGTGCCGTCGCTCTCCCGGCCCCAGCTGGTCGACTCCCTCGCCCGGGGCATCGCGAACGTCGGGCGCCTGCCGTACCTCGGCTCCCTCACGTACACCGGGCCCGACGGGGCGCACGCGGCGCGCCGCAGCAACTCCGCCCAGCGCCTCAGAGCACTCTCCGGAGCCTTCGCCGTCTCCGACGAGCTGGCCGCGGCACTGGCCGGTGCCGCCGGACCCGTCCTGCTCGTGGACGACAGCACGGATTCCGGCTGGACCCTCGCCGTCGCCGCCCGGCTGCTCCGCCGGGCGGGCAGCGGTGAGGTCCTCCCCCTGGTCCTCGCCGCGGCCGGCTGATCGGGCTGCCGCGGCAGCGGAACGCCCGGCCGGGGAGACCCGGCCGGGCGCCTGTCGGACGACGGGGACGTCAGCCCTGCGGCTGGAACGTCACCTCGCTCACGTCCCAGAGGAAGGTGCCGCCCAGGGGGTTCTCGGGCCATTCGGCACGGAAGTTCCGGACGAGGAACTCCACCATTCCGCAGTCGTACCGGCTCCACAGGGACTCGTTGCGCTGGTAGACGACGACCGGCCACGTGGCGGGGTCCTCGTCGGTGGCGTCCCAGCACAGCATGTCCGCGGTGGCGGAGACCCCCCAGGAGATCAGCGTCGGGGACGTGCCCTCCAGCTCGGGCGTCTTGTCCTCGGTCTCCCAGTCGGCCTCCGCGTTCGCCGTCTCGATCACCATGCCGTCCCGCTGCGCCCGCTCCAGCGGCACCTTGGGCTCCGGGCTGCCGATCGACAGGTAGTTCTGCACGGCTCCGGCGCCGTAGACCTCCATGTAGCGCCGGTAGTCGGGCGGGAACGGCCTGCCCCACGACGTGGCGAGTGCGGCCCAGTCGACCGTCGTGCCCCCGTCCGCGGGCGGCGGCATGAGCCGTCGCAGCGCGTCCAGGTCGGTCGGCTCACTCATCGGTACCTCGTTCCGTGTCCGTTCGGATTCCGTCGGTCCCGACGTGATCGTCGGTCCGGCCGGTGGCGTCGGCCCGCGTCATGGGGTGCTCCCCGTGGGCGCCTGCGCACCGGTGTTGTCGAATTGGGTTCCCAGATTGTCTCCCGTGCTCAGTTCGTTCGGGATGAACGTCGTGAAGTTGATCCCGACCGAGCCGTCGGGGTTGATGCCGTACGCCGACATGTCGTACCCGGTCGGCACCGTGCGGTTCCCCTCGTAGCGCGGCGACACCGTGTACATGACGTCCTGGCCGGCCATCACGGCGTCGTAGACCATGGCCTCGTACTTCCGCATGTGGTCGTCGCCCTGGGTGGAGCCGACCTGCTTGGCGTTGGCGCCGCGGGCGCACGGGGAGAGGTTCGCCAGGACGCCCTTGCCCGCCAGCTTGTTGCCGATGAGGTGGCAGGCGTTGACGTTCTTCTGCGCGTCGAGCCCCTTGCCCTTGGCGAAGTCCTGCGCCCACTGGTAGCCGGGCGGGTTCGAGCCCACCGCGGTGCCCTTGTTCTTCTGCAGGTACTCCTTGGTCAGGCAGGCCTCGGCCGCCGTGGCCCGGTTCCCGTTGGCCGCGTCGCGCTCGCCGTACTGGATCCAGCCCTCTCCGCAGCGGGAGTCATCGTCGTCGTCGCCGCTGTCGGGCTCCGGCTGGGGCCGGGGGACGCGCCGCGGGTCGGGTGCGGGCTGGTCGTCGGTGTCGTCCCGGCTCCGCGAGGCCTCGTCGATCCGGTCCCGCACCTCGTTGACGACGTACTCGACGGCGGCGGCCACGGCGATGATGGCGACCGTGACCACGACCGCGGCGACGAACGCCACCGCGACCGCCGGGATCGCGAGCGCGAACCAGTGACCGTCGATCTCGACGTTGCTGATCGGGTTGCCGCCGGTGAAGGCGTAGCGGTTGCCCGTGAAGGGATCGCTGCCCAGACCCATGTCGGCCAGGGCCCCGTTGTACATGTCCCGGCTGGTGAAGCGGTTCAGCCCCGGGTCGTAGTCGCGGAAGCCCATGTCGTACGTGCCGGAACCGGCGTCCCACCGCTTGGCGTTGTAGCGGTAGGAGTTGTAGTCCTCCTTCGTCGGGTTGGCGGCGTCCGGCTTGTCGATGCCGGTGAACTCCGAGGAGTCGTCGTTGCCGTAGGCGGTGTAGCCGTACGTCGCCTTGGTGTTGCCGCTGGTGTCGGTCAGGGTCTCGACGTCGGTGTGGCTGTTGTAGCCGTAGTACGCGTCCTCGGTCGTCCCGTTGTCGTTGTGCTTGACCTGCGACAGGCGCTGGCCCCACGGGCTGTACTGGTAGGACTTGGTGAGCTTGCCGGCCACCTCCTCGGTCAGCACCTCCTGGGAGAGGCCGAGGTAGCGGTAGTCGGTCGTCTTCCCTTCGGCGGTCTTCGAGGACGTGCGGTCGAGCGGGTCGAAGGTGTACGTCGTCGACTTCATCGCGCCGTCGGCGCCGCGCTGCTGGGACTCCACGACGTGGTCGAAGCCGTCGTAGACGCTGCGCGAGACGATCTGGCCGTTCTGGGTCGTCGACTCCTGGCGGCCCAGCGGGTCGTAGGTGAAGGAGGTGACGGACCCGGCGGTGGTGGACGTCTGCAGCCGGTTGCGGTCGTAGCGGAAGTCGGTCGTGGCCCCGCCGACGGTCTGCCGGACGACGTTGGCGTTGTCGTCGTGGACGTACGTCTCGGTGGCGGCGCCGTTGCCGGTCTTCACCGACTTCGCGATCCGGTCGACCGGGTCGTAGGTGTAGTCGGTGGTGGACTCCAGATACGCCGAGTGGTTGTCGGCGTTCATCTTCTTCGCCGTGTCCTTCGCCTTGTTGCCGTTGGCGTCGTAGGCGTAGGCGTGCGAGGCGACGAGCGTGCCGTCGGCCTTCTTCTCGGTGCTGGAGCGCACCGTGCCGTCGAGGTAGTAGGCGAAGTCGACGGTGTTGCCGTTGTCCTTCGTCTCCTTCAGCACCTCACCGCGGTCGGCGTAGGTGTAGGAGGTGACCTTGGGGTCGGTGTCCGTGGGCGAGGTGCCCACCGATACCGAGGCGACCTTCTCCCTCAGGTCGTAGGTGTACTTCGAGTACTGGTCGGGGTGGGTGATCGTCTCGGGCTGGTCGTTGGGGTCGTAGGTGTAGGAGGTGGTGGTCTTCTCCTGGCCGGCCAGGGTCTCGGTGATCCGGGACACCCGGTTCAGACCGGTGTAGGAGATCGTGTACGTGTCGACCTCGGCACCGCTCGAGAGGTCGTCGATCAGCGAGAGGTTGTCGTTGAGGTCGTAGGCGTAGCGGAAGTGGTGCTTCTCCGCGTCGATGTCGCCGGTCAGGTCGCGCACCAGCTTGACCCCATCGGCCACGACCTTGCCGTCGGCGGCCTGGAACAGCTCCAGCTTCGCGGCGTTGCCCTGGATGAAGTCGTACGTGCCGAGGGCGACCCAGGTGCCCGCCGCGGTGGTCTGGTCGACCGTCCGCTCGGTGCTTCCCGCGGCATGGGTGACCTTGTACTTCGCGGTCTTGCTGGCCCCGGTGACCTGCGGGAACTTCACATAGGCGGTGTACTTGCCGTTCTTCGGGACGTTCAGCGCCCAGGAGTACGCGTCCGTCCCGGTGCCCGCCGCGTGCACGCGGTGGTCGAAGCCCTGCTGACCGGCGGCGCTCGCGGTGGTCCAGGTGCCCGTGGAGCCGGTGTGCTGGAAGTCGGAGTTGTCGACGAGCGGCACGGAGGTGCCGACCGGCACGCCGTCGTCGGTCTTCTCCTTCAGCTTGCCGTTCGGGTAGTAGCTCCAGCCCATGGTGCGGCTGACGGAGCCCCCGGCGGAGCTGAGCGTCCTGGAGGTCTGCAGCCCCAGGTCGTTGTACGCGTAGCTGGTCCGGATGTCCCAGGGGTCGGTGGACGACTTCGTCCAGCCGTTGTCGTAGTAGGTGAACTCGGTGTCGTTGCGGACCGTCTGGCCTTCCGACGGCGGCAGCGAGGTGCGGGTGACGCGGCCGGCCGCGTCGTAGAACGTCTGCGTGTAGACGTTGGGGTCGTTGTAGCGGGCGTCCGACGGGTCGTACGGCAGGTACTGCTTGACCGGCCGGTTCAGCGCGTCGTACTCGGTGCGCCGGGTGAAGTCGTCGGCGTTCGCGGTCTCCGTGCCGCGCGGGGTGATCACCCGGGTGGCGTTGCCGACCTGGTCGTACTCGTAGCGGGTGGTCCGGTAGGTGATCGCGCCGGCGGTGCCCGTGTGCGGCACCTTGACCTCGGTCTTGCGGCCCCGCTCGTCGTAGCTGGACAGGGTCGTGTTGCCGTCGGGGTCGGTGTCGACGACGACCAGCGCGTCCTTGTCGTAGCCGCGGCGCGTCACGTTGCCCAGCGGGTCGGTGACCGACGTGACCCGGTGCTCCAGGTCGTAGGTCATCTTCGACGAGAAGTCGTCGGGGTCCGCCGTGCGGTTCTTCTTCGGGTCGACGACCTTGACGGTGTTGCCGACCGAGTCGTACGTGTACGAGATCTTCTCACCGGCGGCGTTGACCACCGCGCTGAGCTGGTAGATCTCGTCGTAGTACTGGGTCGTGGTGTAGTCGTCCGGGACCTCGGGCGTGGCCACGCCCTTCGGCTCGGTCGTCGTCTTCAGGTGGCCGGTCTTGTCGTAGGTGTACCGGGTCCGGCGCAGCGGCGCGGTCGGCGAGTCCTGCGGCGAGGTGGCCTCGGTGATCTGGTCGGCCGCGTCGTACACCGCGGTGGAGACCGCCCCGGTGGGCGCGGTCGCCCTGGTGACGTTGTCGTTGGCGTCGTAGTCGGGAGCCGGGACGGTGATCAGGTCGTTCTTGGCCTGGTCCCTCGGCACCGTCCTGACCAGCGGCCGGCCGTACGTGTCGTACGTCTGCGTGGTGCGGTGGCCCAGCGGGTCGGTCGTCGCGGTGACCTTGCCGCGGACGTCGTACTCGTAGGTCGAGCTGTTGTTCAGCGCGTCCGTGATCCGTGCCGGAGAACCGGTCGGGGCGAACTCGCTGTTCACCGTGGCGTTGCCGTTGGCGTCGGTCGCCTTGGTGAGCTGGCCGTGGGCGTCGTACTCGTACCGCGTGGTGTAGTCGCCCTCGGTGGGCGTCGCGACGCCCTTCGGGTCGGTGACCGTCTTCAGGTTGCCGAACGTGTCGTAGCCGAACTGCCAGGTCCGGCCCTCCGGCGACGTCTTGCGGAAGAGGTCGGAGGAGTAGCCGTCCAGCCGCTTCACGTACTCGAACTTCTGGGCGCCGGCCGGGTACGTGCCGGGCGCGCAGTCGCTCCGGGGCGGCACGCCGGCCTTGTTCTGCTCGGCGGTGCGCTTCCACAGCGGGTAGCCGGTCAGCGCGTCGTAGCAGTACGCGGTGACGGCGCCGTTGTTCTCCTCCATGTAGGTGACGTTGTTGTCCGCGTCCCACGCCAGCTTCGTCTGCTGCGCCTTGGCGTTGACGGACCGCACGGGACGCCCGAAGTCGTCGGTGACGTACGTGCTCGGGTGGCCCTCGCCGTCGGTGACGACCGTGGAGGTGAAGCGCGTGTTGGCCGCGTCGGGGGCGTAGGCGAAGCCGGTGGTGCCGCCGAGACGGTCGGTGATCGTCTGGGTCCACCAGTGGTACTTCGGGTCGTCGCCCTCGCTCGGGTAGTAGTAGTCGAGCCCGGTGGCGTTGCCGCGCGGGTCGGTGACCGAGACGAGCTTGACGTTCTTGTTGCCCTGGGTGGCGTCGTACGTGAAGCCGAAGACCTTCGGCTGGGACGAGCCCGCGCCGTCGGTCAGCTTCGTCAGCAGGCCCTTGTCGGAGTACTCGAAGGTGAGCTTCCGGCCCGAGATGTCGGTGATCGACCTGAGGTGGTCGATGATCTTCGGGCTGCTGGTGTCCGACTTGCTGTAGTACGTGACGGTCAGCGTCTGGCGACCGGTCGGGTCGGTGATGTACGTGAGGAACTTCGTCGGCTTGTTGTTTGACTTGCGTTCCACGTACGTGAACGTCTGGGTGTTGCCGTTCTTGTCGACGACGGACGTCTGGTAGCCGTCGCAGCCGAAGACGAACCGGGTGCCGTCCGGGCGCGTCAGCGTCCAGGCGTCCGGGACCGGGTCCTTGGCCGGGGTGCAGTCGAGCCCCGGCTTCGACGTCAGCCGGAAGTGGACGCCCGCGGGGGCCTTCCAGGTGCCGTCGGCCTGCAGACGGAAGACGTGGGTGGTGCCGTCCCCGTCGGGCAGGCGGACCTCGCGCGGATGCGGGTTGGGGTGGAAGTCCAGCGGGGCGCCGAGCCGGATCGGCCCCGCGGCCTGCACGGACCAGCCGTGGCCCGCGACGGTGTCCGAGGTGTCCTGGGTGTTGTACGCGAAGCGGACGAAGGTGTTCAGTCCGCGGCCCGGGTTGCTGAGGGCGTTGTACTGCCAGACGCTGTTGCCGGCGGCGGTGTTGTTCATCAGCGAGGAACCCGCGCCGGTGTTCTTACCGTTGTACGAGTAGTACTTCTCCAGACCGAGCTGGTCCGAGGTCGGGTCCTCGACGGTGACGTTCTGCCGGAGTCCGGGGATGCCGCTCGTGCCGGAGAGCCAGGTGGCCGCGGCCGTGTCCCGGACGTCCCAGGTGAGGACGTACTCGGTGCGCTTGTTGCCGGAGTCGGAGTTGACGGGGGCGCGCAGCTTCGCCTGCAGCGTGACCGAGTCGCCGGGCAGCAGGTCGGCGGGCAGGGCCGTCTGGAGCTGGTTGCCGCCGGTGGTGACGTCCGTGCCGTCCGGCAGCGCCCAGCGGTAGCTCAGGGCGTGCGTGCCGGCCTTCCAGACGGAGGTGGTGGTGTTGGTGAGGGTGAACTCGACCGCGTGGTCGCTGTTCGGGGTGATCCGGGCCGGGGTCTGCGGCGCGTAGTACGTCGACTCGGTGGTCGAGTCGATGTAGGTGACCGCGATCCGGGGACGGAGCCGGTCCTCGGCGGCCTCGGAGGAGAGGAAGATCGTGCGTTCCTGCGAGACGGACTCGTCGGCCGTCTTGAGGACCACGCCCCGCTGCGACGACGGGCTGGTCACCCAGGACTGTGCCAGTGAGGTGGCGTCCCAGTTGTGCCGCGTCGGGTCGTTTGTGAAGGACCCCAGGTCGCTCACGACCGCGCCGAAGTCACCGCCGGCGGACGTCCAGTTGGTGGCGGCGTCCGCCTTGCCCCAGGTGGCGGCGGCCTCGTCGAAGTCCCGCGTGAGCGGACGGAGCTGGTAGGTCGCCCCCGGGCTGTCCGTCGTGGTCTGCATGCTCCACAGGCGCACCTGCGCGTCGAGGACGCGCGCGGTGGCGGGGAGGCCGAGGGCCGGGAACTTCAGGACGGCGCGGGTGTCGCCGAGCGAGGTGGAGTTGTTGCCGACGCTCAGCCAGTTCTTCGGGCCGAGCTCCTCGATCGTGTCGTGCGGGGACGAGGGCTGCGCGGAGGACAGGGTGGTGTCCTGGGTCGCGTACAGCACCTTCGTCGTCCGGCCGGCCTTCGGCAGCCGGACGAGCTGGGTCGGCGCGCCGACGACCTGACCGTCCCGCGTCTTGACCGCGACCATGTAGTAGTACGCGCGGCCGAACGGGTCCGGGTCGTCGGCCCTCGTCGGCACGGCGGTGGTGTCCGTGAAGGACGTCGTGCCGGGTGCGACGGGGGCGACGAGCGTGGCGGCGGACGGGGTGAACGTCTGGCTGATCGAGCGGTGGACCTGGTACTCGACCAGGTCGTCACCGGTCGCGACCGGGTTCGGGTCCTGGTAGGCGGACCAGTCCAGCGCCGCGCCGGTGGCGTGGATCGTGGTCGGGTTGGCCAGGTCGACGCCCTGCCGGCCGAAGGTCAGGACGAGTCGCGGGTAGGTGGCGGTCTCGCCGCCGTACGCGTACTCGCTGCCCTCGTACCGCGGACCGCCCTTGGGGCCGGTCGCGGTCTCGTCGGCCGCCTTGATCACGAAGCCGTTGTTGGCGTACGTGCCGTCGATCCACTGCTGGACCGTCTTGGTGACGGGGAAGCTGTGCCAGGTGTTCGCCTCGCCCACCTTCTTGGTGACCACACTGGCTTTGGTGAAGCGGACGGCGTCCGCGATCACCGAGGTGCCGGTCGAGGCCGGGCCGTCGCCCAGGACGACCTTGCCGAGCGTGCCCGCCTTGAAGGGATGCGAGCCGAGGGTCTTCCACACCCCGCCCGTACCGGCCTGCTGGTCGACCGTGTACGTCTTCGAGCCGCCGTCGTACGTGACGGTGTAGGGCGCGCCGGTGGCGCGGTCCGAGGCCGGGACGTAGTGCGCCTCGACCTGGTAGGTGCCGTCCTCGGGAAGGCTCGGCTGCCAGGTGTACGAGTCACCCGCGACCGAGTCCTTGTTGTACAGGTAGTCCTGGTTGACGGCGTACTGGGTGAAGGCGGCGTTGCCCGACGTGGGCCAGGCGCCGACGGCGGCCGTCCGGCCGGTGTCACCGTCGTCCACCACGACCGCCGTGCCCGACAGTTCGCCGGTCAGGGCGTTCGCGTTGTTCCAGGTGGCGGTCTCCTCGGACCACGCCTGGGTGGCGCGGTGCGCCTCCAGCGGGACGGCGGTGTCCTGGGTCGTGTGGCTCTGGTCGTAGTAGAGCTTCAGATCGGCCGAATCGAGCCGGGTTCCCGACGGGACGCCGGTCAGCGGGAACCGCAGCAGCGCGCGCGAGGAGCCGGTGGGGGTGTTGCCGACCGAAAGGCGCCAGCTGTCCGTGTAGTTCGTCCCCGGGCCGTCCGAGGAGATCATCACGTCCTGGGCCGTGCTCGGCGTCGGCGAGATCGAGATCGTCGGGTCGATGGTGACCGGATACCGCCGCTCGGGCGCGGCGAGCCACTTCGCGTCCGGCGTGACGGTCAGCTTCCAGCCCTGGCCCGCCCGGGTGAGCTTCTGCTGGACCGCGGAGCTGTAGCCCGTGCCGTACGGCGAGGAGGCGTCCTTTCGCGCGTCCGTCATGAACGCGGCGGGGATGACGAGGACCGGGTCCGCGCCCTCGCCGTAGAAGTGGACCGAGCCGTCCTTGTTCTGCTTCGGCGTGAGACCGCCCGGGTCCAGCGTGAAGGTGAAGGACACCGGTCCGGACGGCTTCGCGTCCAGGACGATGTTCTCCTTCACCCGCCCCGGACCCACCTGGTACGTCAGGTCGGCGCCGGCCACCGCGTCCTTGTACGTGACGGTGTCGCCCTCGGCGACGGGGGTGAGCCTGCCGGAGCCGCTGGCCAGGCCCAGGGTCACGGCGTGGCCGCCGTCGGCCTCGAAGCGCAGCAGCTTCGCCGGATCGGTGCCGAAGGAACTGCGGGCGAGGTTGGTGGTGTTGGTGAAGGCGAAACCGCCGGAGCGGGCCGGGATGACCGTCGGGTCGATGTCCTTCCACGAGGACCCCGACCGGTAGGCCGTCGGCACCGCCGACACCTCGGCCTGGACGCGCCCGTCGGACATCTTCCAGTAACGGGCGTTCGGCGTGCGGTCGGCGGTCAGTTCCGCGACGCGGTGGGCCTTTCCGGCCGCTTTGCCCGGCGGCAGCTTTTCGCGGCTCGGCAGTATGGGCGTTCCGCCGGTCGACGGCTGCGCCGGCTTTCCGGCCGCGGCGCTTTCGTCGTCCGAGAACCAGCCGGTCAAGGTGTCGAAGATGCCTTCGCCGTCATTGGTCGAGACCGGTGCCGCCTGGGCGACTTGGGGAATCATGGTGCTGACGACGGCAGAAACAACGAGGCAGGATATCGCCCGCCCGTATCTCACTTTCACGCCAATCCCTTCTTCGGCACCCTCCGCGCAGGGCGGAAGGGTGCACCCGACGCGCCGGTCCGGGCGCTGTGCCGACCGGTCGCGATGGACTTGACCTCGAACGGAGCGCCTCGGGGCATGCGGAACCAGGCCACCTTCCCCAGGGGGAAGTGGCCTCGGCCGGGGCGTGCCGGTCGCGGCGGACGGATTCTTCACCACAGGATCGACGCGCCGTCAACCATGCGCCCATTCAGGGCATTTCAGCTCGCCCCTCCATGGTGATTGGGGTGCGTTGCCCGAATTCTCCGTCGCCTGGCGCACGCTGAATCGGGTGGTGTATAAGTCACGCGCATTCACCTCGGCCGCCGTCGCGGCCCTCACGACCGACTCGACAGAAAGTGCCGCCATGTCGGAGAAGATCGAAATACCGGAGGATGTGCCGGAGTCCAGGGACCCGGTGGAATCGGAGAACCTGGCGGAATCGGAAGGTCCGACGGAATCGGAAGGTCCGACGGAATCGGAAGGTCCGGCGGAATCGGAAGGTCCGGCGGAGTCGGAAGGTCCGGCGGAGTCGGAAGGTCCGGCGGAGTCGGAAGATCGGTCGGAATCGGAAGGCCCGGCGGAACCCCAAGAGGCGGCGGAACTGGCGGAAGTGGCGGAAGCGGAAGCTCCGTCGCGTCGTCGGCGCAGGGGCGGCGCGGCGGCCGTGGCGGCGGCCCTGCTGCTCGTCGGCGGCGCGTTGGTCCTCGCCGGCGTCCGGCTGGCGGGGGACGAAACCGCGGACGGGCGGGCGGCGACCTCGGGTGCCGAGGCGGCCCGCGACGCGGCGCCCGTCGCCACTCACGAGGTGACGTACGAGGTGCTGGGGGAGGGCGCGGCCGACATCTCCTACCGGGGGGCGGACGGCGACAAGGCGGACGTCGCGACGCGCGTCGGGCTGCCCTGGCGCAAGACCGTCACCGTCCCGCTCGACGCCGTGCCGATCGTCCACGTCACCCTCGGCGAGAAGGGCGGCACGGCCAGCTGCGCGCTGACCGTGCGCGGCAAGCACGTCCAACGCGCCACGGCCACCGGCGCCTTCGGCCGCACCACGTGCAGCGGCGGGGCGGAGCGGGGCGGCGGGCCTGGAGACGGGTCGGGAGGCGCGGCGGTGCCCGGGGACTGACCCTGGGGGCGTCGGGTGCCTGAGGGTGGGGGCGCCCAGCCCGGAGTGCGCACCTGTGGACAAACCGATGGTACGAAGTCGGCCCGGACCGGGAGTTATCCACAGGGGTTTCGGATTTCGGGAGATCACGAGACGGTCGTGACCATGAACGCGAATCACCACGAAACCAGCGGGCTCGGCGGACCGTCCCGTACGCAGCAGATCACCCTGCGCGGCCCGGCCGAGCTGGCCGACGCCCTCCCCTTCATGCTCGGCTTCCACCCCACGGACTCGGTCGTCCTCGTCGCGCTCCACGGCGAGCACGGCCGCTTCGGCGGCCGCGTCCGGCTCGGCATCCCCCGCTCGCCCCGCGAGTGGGAGTCCACCGCCGACCACCTGGCGGACTGCCTGGTCGAGGGATGCGCCCGGCAGGGCACGCCCCCCGACGGCGTCGTCGCCTTCCTCTGCCAGGACCCCGCCCCCGGCGAGACGGCGCGCCGGGCCATGGAGCGGCTGCGGCCCTTCGCGCAGCGCCTGCGCACGGCCTGCGGAGCCCTCGACATCCCGGTCTACGAAGTCCTCTGCATCTCCGACGGCCTGTACTTCTCCTACTGCTGCCCCGACGCGCGCTGTTGCCCGCCCGACGGAACTCCGCTCGCGCTCACCGGCACCTCCGTCATGGCCGCGGCCGCCGCCTACGCCGGCATCCAGGTGCGGGGCTCGCTGCGCGAGATGGAGGCGCGACTCAAGCCCGCCGGCACGCCCCGGGACGAGCACCAGCGGGCGGCCCTCGACGCGGCGGCGACCGCCATCGTGCCGCGCATCCTCGAAGCCGCGGGAGACCGCGGCCGGAGCGAGGTGCGCGAGTCGACCCTGCGGCTCGCCCGGGAGGTGCTGCGGCGGTTCGAAGCCCCCGAGGGTCCGGAGCGGCCGGGCGGCGCCGGCGCGGCGGAGGCGGACGCGGCCGATGACGCCCTGGTGACCGTGGACGAGGCGGCCGCGCTCGTCATCGGCCTCCAGGACCGCGCCACCCGCGACCGGGCGGCCGAATGGATGGAGGGGCGGGAGGGCGCGGCTGCCCTGCGCCTCTGGCGGGTGCTCGCCAGGCGCTGCGTCGGCCCGTACGTGGAGCACGCCGCCGCGCCCCTGAGCCTCGCGGGCTGGGTCTCCTGGTCCCTGGGCGACGAGCCGACCGCGCGTGTGGCGCTGGACCTCGCGCTGGACGCGGACTCCGAGTACACGTTCGCCCGGCTGCTGCACAAGGCGTGCAACGAAGGGCTCGATCCCGAGTCGCTGCGCGCCTGCCTGAGGGGCGAGCGGGACGCCCGGGCCGCCACGGAGCGGACGGCCGAGGGCGGGACGGCCCCGACGGCGGCGCCCTCCGCGCCCCGCGCCGCCCGCCCCCGGAGCACCCGGCAGGCGCCGGGCGGGCCCGGACGCCGGACCGCGCGGGGCCAGACGCCGCCCGCCGGGGTGCGGCCGGCCGGACGGGAGCGCGCGAAGCCCGCGGGCGGCCCGGCGCGCAGCGGTGGTCCGCGCGGAACGAGGAGCGGCGGATGACACCCGTGACCCGGTCGCCCGCGGGCGCGTTCTCCACGGTGGCGGAGTCGCGCGCACCGTGCCACCGACGTCCCGTCGGCCGCCCGGAACGCACAGAGAGCACCTCACACCCGTCATGGCCCCCAGCCCCCACCCGGCCCCCGGGCATTCCGCGGGACACCCGACCGGACACCGACCCGCGCCGGCCGGCCCCGCGGGCCCCGCACGGGCACAGCGGTCGGGCGAGCTGCCCTCCGTGCACGACGCCCTCCTCTGCGTGGCGCTGCCCGCCCTCGCCGTCAGCGCCGAGCACGGACAGCTCACCGGCCGCGGTGCCGAAGGGGTGTACGCCGCGGGGCGGCGGCTCCTCTCCCGCAGCGTCCTCCGGGTGGCGGGACGGGAACCCGTCGCCCTCCAGGGCCGCCTCGCCGCGGCCGACCGCGCCGTCTTCCTCGGAGCCCTCCGCGTCCCCGGAGACATCGGCCCCGACCCGGCCCTCACCGTCGAGCGCACCAGGAGCGCCGACGGCACCGAACGGATCACCCTGCGCAGTGCCGTCACCCGGCCGCTCCGCCTCCCCGTGGAGGTCGCTCTGGGTACGGACCTCGCGGACCTGGGCACGGTGGCGTCGGGCAGACCCGGGCCGGAGCTCGGCGCGAGCGTCCACGGCACCGGACTGCGCTGGACCGCCGCCGACGGGCGGTCCGTCGCCGTCACGGCCGACCCGCCGCCCATGGACGCGCTGGCGGCGGCCGGGGTGCTCCGCTGGGAGGTGGAGCTCGCGCCCGGCGGCTCCTTCACCCTGCGGCTCCAGGTGCGGGCGGACCGGCCGAGCGGCGCCGGGGCGGCAGCGGGCGGCGGCGGTGCCGGACGGCCCGGCGGCCACCTCCTGGCGGAGGCGCTCGCCGAGTGCGACGACCCGCGCGCCGGAGAGCTCCTGCGCGCCTCCGTCGAGGACCTGCGGGCCCTCCTCCAGCGCGACCCCGGCCACCCCGCCGACGTCCACCTCGCCGCAGGCGTCCCCTGGCGCTGCGGACCCGTCACCGCCGAGGCGCTCTGGGCCGCCCGCATGGCCCTGCCCCTCGGCACCCGGCTCGCCGTCACCACCCTCAGGGCCCTCGGCCGCGCCCAACTCCCGGAAGGTGCCGCCGACTCGGGCCGCATCCCCGGACCCCTCAGGGACGGAGGCCCGAACCTTCCGCCGCGCTGCTCCGGGATCGAGGCCACCCTCGCCTTCCCCGTCGTCCTCGCCGAAGCCCGCCGCTGGGGGCTTCCTCCGGCCGACCTGGAGGAGCTGCTTCCCGTCGCCGAGCGGTGCCTCGGCTGGCTGCGGCGCGCGACCGCCGAGGACGGACTCGTGCCCGACCCGGGGCCGACCGGACCCTGGCGGGCCGAGACCCAGGCCCACGCCCACCGCGCGGCCCTGCTCGGCGCCGATCTGCTGGACGGCTGCGGGCGGCCCGGAGGAGACGAGCTGCGCGCCGTGGCACGGGCGCTGCGCGAGCGGTTCCGCCGGGAGTTCTGGATCGACGACCGGTCGGGCGGGCGGCCCGCCGTCGCCCGCGCGGCGGACGGCCGGACCTGGGCGGGAGCCGGCGGCTGGGCGGCCCACCTCCTCGACACCGGACTGCTCGGCGCCGGGCAGTCCGCGGAGGGGCTCCTCGACAAAGCCGAGACGGAGCAGGTGGCGCGCCTCCTCGGCACCCCCGCGTTCGACACCGGGTGGGGGCTGCGCGGCCTCGGCGCCAAGGAGCCGGGACACAATCCCTTCGGCCACCGGGCGGGCGCCGTCCGCGTCCACGACACGGCGGTCGCCGTCTCGGGCCTCGTCGCCGCCGGATACGAGCGGGAGGCCTCCTCCCTCGTCAACGGGCTGCTCGACGCCGCCGAGTACTTCGGCCACCGGCTCCCCGAGATGTACGGCGGACAGCAGCGCACCGCCGGAGGACGGCCCGTGCCGCACCCGGCGGCGTGCCGGCCGGCCGCGGTCGCCGCCGCCGGAGCCGTCCACGTCCTCACGGCCCTCGTGGGGATCAGGCCCGACGCGCCCGGCCGCTCCGTGGCGGTCCGCCCGCCGGCCTCCGCGCCGCTCGGGGCGATCCGACTGTCGGGCCTCGTGGTGGCGGGCGAGCCCTTCGCCGTGCGGGTCGGGCGTCTCGGCCTCGGTATGGTCGAGGAGGCCGCCGAGGGTCTTCAACTGGGGGTGTGACGGAATGCCGGGCGCAGAGACGAGGGAAGCGGCGCTGAGGGGCGGGGAAGTCTCCGCGGAGATCGTCACGGGGCGTGTTTATCGTCAGGAAGACGACTATGATCGCGGCATGTCTCCCTACGACCCGTCGGCCTATCCGCCTTTCGCCGTCACCGTCGATCTGGTCGTGCTCACCGTGCGGCGCCACGCGCTCTGCACCCTCGTCGTACGACGGGGGGAGCCGCCCTTCCAGGGGAACTGGGCCCTGCCCGGGGGCTTCGTCCGCGCGGACGAGGATCTCGGCGCCGCCGCCGCGCGCGAGCTGGTGGAGGAGACGGGGCTGTGCGCCCACGACCCGGCCGCGCCGCGGCCCGTTCCGGACAACGGTGCGCACCTGGAGCAGCTCGCGACGTACGGCGCCCCCGACCGCGATCCGCGCATGCGGGTGGTCAGCGTCGCGCACCTGGCGCTCGCCCCCGACCTGCCCGCGCCGAGGGCCGGCGGGGACGCCAACAGCGCCCGCTGGGCGCCGGTCGACGAGGTGCTCGGCCAGGGCGCCGAGGGCGAGGGGGAGGGCGCGCTCGCCTTCGACCACGCCCGGATCCTCGCCGACGGAGTGGAGCGGGCCCGCTCCAAGATCGAGTACTCCTCCCTCGCCACGGCCTTCTGCCCGCCGGAGTTCACGGTCGGCGAGCTGCGCAGGGTGTACGAGGCCGTGTGGGGCGTGTCCCTGGACCCGCGCAACTTCCACCGGAAGGTGACGGGCACACCGGGCTTCCTGGTCCCGGCCGGCGGCACCACCACGCGCCAGGGCGGCCGCCCCGCCCAGCTCTTCCGGGCCGGTGGGGCCACCCTGCTCAACCCGCCGATGCTGCGCCCCGAGGTCTGAGCCGGCCGGACACCCGGCGCCCCAGGGCGTCAGCCCTGCGCCGAAAGTCCGAAATGTAGCGTTATCTTGCTGCGGTAGCGCCGCCCTGCCGCGGAGCGGTGTCATCGACCGCGAGAGAAGCGATGCTCCAGGCAATCGGACTGACCAGCACCCCCCGCCGCGATCGCCCGCACGCCGTGGACGACCTCACCTTCGAGGCGCGGCCGGGCGCCGTGACCGCCCTCCTCGGCCCGCCGGGCTCCGGCAGGACCACCACGCTCCGGCTCATGCTGGAACTCGAACCGGGCCGGGGGATCACCTACTTCCGGGGACGCCCGCTGCACCGCATCGCCCACCCGCCCCGAGAGGTGGGCGTTCTCCTCGGCGACGTCCCCGGCCACCCGTCCCGGACGCTCCGGAGCCAGCTGCGGATGCTCTGCGCGGCGGCGGGCGTTCCCCTCGCCCGCGCGGACGAACTGCTGCGGACCGTCGGCCTGGAGGGCCTCGGCGGACGGCGCATCGGCACCCTGCCGCTCGGCGCCGACCGTCGACTGGGGCTCGCCTCGGCCCTGTTGGGCCACCCCCACACCCTGCTCCTGGACGAGCCGACGGCGGGACTCTCGCCCTCCGACAGCGCCTGGCTGTACGGGATGCTGCGCGCCCACGCGAACGCGGGCGGCACGGTGCTCTACACCACGGCGGACCCCAGGGACGCGGCCAGGAACGCCGACCGGGTCGTCAGTCTCGACCGCGGCAGGCTGGCCGGTGACGAGGACGCCGCCGCGTTCGCCCGTACCCGGATGCGCCCCCGGGTCGCCGTCCGCACCCCCCACGCCGCCCGGCTCGCCGCGGCCGTGACCCAGGAGGCCAGGGCGGCCCGCCGCCCGGTCGAGGTGGTCGCCGAGGACGGCGGGCGGCTCTCCGTCTACGGCAGCGACTGCGCCGAAGTGGGGGAGACCGCGTTCCGGCACGGCGTCCTGATCCACCGGCTGACCGAGGAGACCGGTCCCGCTCCCGCCCCCGCACCCGGGCCGGCCGGCCCCGAGGACGGGGCCCCCGGGGCCGGCGCCCCCGCGCGGGCGGCGGCCCCGAGCGGGAGCGGAGACCCGTCCGCCGGCCGGAGCCGCCGTCCGGCCCGGTCACCGCTGCGGCCGCTCCGCTACGAGCTCCGCCGCCTCCTCGGCGTACCGTCCACACCCCTGGCCGTCGCGGGCGTCCTCCTCGCCTCGGTGACGACGGCCCTGCTCCTCGCCCGGGGAGGCGGCACCCCGCTGCCCACCGTCCTGGCCGGCTGGCCCGCGCTCTCCCCGCTGCCGCCCGCCGCGCTCGGCGCGGGACTGCTCGGCGCCTTCTCCTTCGGGGAGGAGTACCGCTATCCCGCCCTCACCTCGGGGAGGGGCACCGTGCCCCGGCGGCTGGGCCTGCTGGTCGCGAAGCTGGCGGTCGCGGCGGTGGCCGCCCTCCTGCTGGGCGTCCTCGCCGTCGCCGCCGACCTGGGGGCCCTGAGGCTCCTCTACGGCGCCGAGTTGATCCCTGTACCCGCGAAGTGGGCTTCGATGTCCGCGAGTTGGCTGGGGCTGGTCGTCGGCTGCGCCTGGGCGGGCGTGCTCGGTGCCGGTGTCTTCCGGGCGGCGGCGGCCGGAGTGGCGGCCGTGCTGGCGGTCCCGGTCGCGTTCGTGCCGCTGCTGCAGCAGGTGCTCACCGGCCCCTCGGTCCGCTCGGTCGCCGGACTTCCGGCCCGGCTGCGGGAGTTCGCGGGTGCGCAGTGGTCCCCGGCGGTGGACCGGTGGCTCCTGGGCGCCCTGCGCGTCCTCGGGCAGCCCGCGGGGGTGGCGCTCTCGCTGATGTTGACGGGGTTGCTCTGCGCCTATGTGTTCACGGGCCTTCGCCGTAAGGCCCGTTGGTGATCGGTTACGGACCGAAAGACTCCGGTTCACCGGTAACTGCCTTGGGGAATGCCGGATATGTCCGATTAATCGTCAATTGCGCACGGGGTGCCGATCACCCTTTCGTGTGCTTTTCACCAAAGACCTCAAGGGCCACGGAGACCACGCCGACAAAGGATGCGTGAGTACCCTTGCGCACACCATGATGACCGCCGCCCGCTCCGTCGACCCCTCCCTCGGCGCCCCGGGCGATCTCGACCGCTACTCCTATCCGGAGGCGCCCGGCGCCGACCGTGTGGGTCCGCCCTCCTGGGAGGGGGTGGACACCGAGCTGGGCCGCGTCGGCCGCCGCGCCACGGGCAGTCGCGGACGGGGGCTGCACGGTCAGCTCGTCCAGCAGCTCGGCCAGATGATCGTCTCCGGCGACCTGGGTGCGGACCGCCCGCTCGTCCCCGAGGAGATCGGCCAGCGCTTCGAGGTGTCGCGCACCGTCGTCCGCGAGTCCCTGCGCGTCCTCGAGGCCAAGGGGCTGGTCAGCGCCCGCCCGAACGTCGGCACCCGGGTCAGGCCCGTCAGCGACTGGAACCTGCTCGACCCCGACATCATCGAATGGCGCGCCTTCGGCCCCCAGCGCGACGACCAGCGCCGCGAGCTGAACGAGCTGCGCTGGACCATCGAGCCGCTGGCCGCCCGGCTCGCCGCCGGGCACGGCCGGGAGGACGTCCAGCAGCGCCTCGCCGACATGGTCGAGATCATGGGGCACGCGTACGCGCAGGGGGACGGCATCACCTTCGCCCGCGCCGACACCGAGTTCCACTCCCTGCTCATCCAGCTCGCCGGGAACCGCATGCTGGAGCACCTCTCCGGCATCGTCGCCGCGGCGCTCCAGGTCTCCGGCGGTCCCGTCACCGCCTGTGACCGTCCGGGCGAGGCCTGCCTCGCGCACCACGGCCGGATCGTCGACGCCCTCGCGGCCGGCGACGCCCACGGCGCCGAGACGGCCATGCGGCAGCTGCTCACGGTCCACCCCGAAGTGGAGCGCGTCGTCCCCGCCCCCCGCGAACACTGACCCGGGGGCCGTGGTCGGCAGCGCGAAGGCGCACGCATCGCGTGCCGCCGGATCCGAGCGCGGTCCGGGGGCCCCGGCAGGGGTCCCCGGGGGGAGCCAGGGTGCCGGCGGTACGGAACGTGGGGTTATCCGACGCTTCGACCGTTTCGTCGTGAATGTGGTGTGACTCGGGCCACGAAGATTGGGCGTAACACTCCTCCGAGCCGTGCGATGACCTAAGAGGTGACAGCCGAGGAAGGAATACAGCAGCCGACGGAGGCGCTGTGCAGTTCCCCGGTCCAGCCCGCGCCGTCGGCACATTCCCCGTCGACGGTCGTCGGCTCCGGCCCGATCCAGGGCGGGGCCGGAAGCCGTTTCCATCGTTCCGAGAGGTTGTTCGTGTCGGCCAGCACATCCCGTACGCTCCCGCCGGAGATCGCCGAGTCCGAGTCTGTGATGGCGCTCATCGAGCGGGGAAAGGCTGATGGGCAGATCGCCGGCGATGACGTGCGTCGGGCCTTCGAGGCTGACCAGATTCCGCCAACCCAGTGGAAGAATGTTCTGCGCAGCCTCAATCAGATCCTCGAGGAAGAGGGTGTGACGCTGATGGTCAGTGCAGCGGAGTCGCCGAAGCGCGCCCGCAAGAGCGTCGCCGCCAAGAGCCCGGCCAAGCGCACCGCCACCAAGACCGTCACCGCCAGGACGACCGTGACGAAGAGCAGCGTCGCGGCCACCGCGGCGGCTCCGGCCGCCGAGAGCGCTGACCCGGCCGACGAGGCCGGAGCGACCGCCAAGAAGGCGGCCGCGAAGAAGACCGTCGCCAAGAAGGCGGTGGCCAAGAAGGCCGTCGCCAAGAAGGCGGTGGCGAAGAAGTCCGCGTCGAAGAAGGACGCCGACGAGCTGATCGAGGGCGAGGAGCTCCTCGAGGACGTCGTCGCGCCCGGCAAGGGCGAGGAGGAGGAGACCGAGGGCGAGAACAAGGGCTTCGTGCTGTCCGACGAGGACGAGGACGACGCTCCCGCCCAGCAGGTCGCCGTCGCCGGTGCCACCGCCGACCCGGTGAAGGACTACCTCAAGCAGATCGGCAAGGTCCCGCTGCTCAACGCCGAGCAGGAGGTCGAGCTCGCCAAGCGCATCGAGGCCGGTCTGTTCGCCGAGGACAAGCTCGCGAACTCCGACAAGCTCGCCCCGAAGCTCAAGCGCGAGCTGGAGATCATCGCCGAGGACGGCCGCCGGGCCAAGAACCACCTGCTCGAGGCCAACCTCCGGCTCGTGGTCTCGCTGGCCAAGCGCTACACCGGCCGCGGCATGCTCTTCCTTGACCTGATCCAGGAGGGCAACCTGGGTCTGATTCGCGCCGTCGAGAAGTTCGACTACACCAAGGGCTACAAGTTCTCCACGTACGCCACCTGGTGGATCCGTCAGGCGATCACCCGCGCGATGGCCGACCAGGCGCGCACCATCCGCATCCCGGTGCACATGGTCGAGGTCATCAACAAGCTCGCGCGCGTCCAGCGCCAGATGCTCCAGGACCTGGGCCGTGAGCCCACCCCGGAGGAGCTGGCCAAGGAACTCGACATGACCCCGGAGAAGGTCATCGAGGTCCAGAAGTACGGCCGCGAGCCGATCTCCCTCCACACCCCGCTGGGTGAGGACGGTGACAGCGAGTTCGGTGACCTGATCGAGGACTCCGAGGCGGTCGTCCCGGCCGACGCGGTCAGCTTCACGCTCCTCCAGGAGCAGCTGCACTCCGTGCTCGACACCCTCTCCGAGCGTGAGGCGGGCGTCGTCTCGATGCGCTTCGGTCTCACCGACGGCCAGCCGAAGACGCTGGACGAGATCGGCAAGGTCTACGGCGTCACGCGCGAGCGGATCCGCCAGATCGAGTCGAAGACGATGTCGAAGCTCCGTCACCCGTCGCGCTCGCAGGTCCTGCGCGACTACCTCGACTGATCGTTCGAGGCACAGAGCGGTACGGCCGAAGGGCCCGGTTCCCCCACGCGGGGACCGGGCCCTTCGGCCGTACGCGGGTGCACACGGGGACCGGGTGCAGGACGCTGGGTGAACCGACATCACCGGAGAGTCAGGAGGCTCCATGCGTGGTTCCCTCGCCCGAGCGTTGACGGGCGCCCTGGGTTTGATCACGGCGGCGGCGGGGCCGGTGGTCACGGCCGCCCCCGCCGCCGCAGACAGCGTCGTGGTGGGCGGCCGTCCCGCCCGGATCGCGGACGCGCCATGGGTGGTGGCGCTGTCCAGCCGTGACCGGTTCGGGGGTACCCGGGCGGGCCAGTTCTGCGGGGGCGTGGTGGTGGCTCCCACCAAGGTGCTCACCGCGGCCCACTGCCTGGGGCGTGACGTGCTGGGGGGCGAGCCCTGGGAAGTGCGTGACTTCGTGGTCATCGCCGGTCGGGCGGCGCTGCGGGGCGAGGGCGGCCAGGAGGTGCGCATCGCCGAGACCTGGGTGAACCCCGACTACGACCCGTCGGCCAACGCGGGGGACCTCGCCGTGCTGACCCTCGCCGAGGCGCTGCCGCGGTCGTACGTGCTCGCGGTGGCCCGGACCGGCGATCCGGCGCTCGAGCCCGGCACGGAGGCGCACGTGTACGGCTGGGGCGACACGACCGGCAACGGATCGTACGCGTCCACGCTGCGGACGGCGCCCGTGCAGGTGCTGCCGGACGCCTCGTGCCGACGGGCGTACCCGGGGGGTGGCTTCGGCGTCGCGTACGAGAGCGAGACGATGCTGTGCGCGGGCGATCCGCGCGGGGGCAGGGATGCCTGCCAGGGGGACAGCGGCGGGCCGCTGGTCGCCCAGGGGCGCCTCGTCGGGCTCGTGTCGTGGGGGAGCGGCTGCGGGCAGGCGGAGAACCCCGGGGTCTACACCCGGGTCGCCACGGTGCTGCCGGAGCGCTTCTGACCGCTGCCGTCCGCCAGGGTGCCTGCTCTCGGGCCGGGCCCGAGGAGGTACGAGAACGGGCGGCCACCCCCCCTTGTACGCGGGGGTGGCCGCCCGCCGTCCGGTCAGCGACCGGCCCTGAGCTCGTCGTGGATGAGTGGCGTCAGTGCTCGTCGCCCACCGTGCGGGCCGGCACGTCGGTGAGCCGGTCCGTCTCATCCTGTATCTCAACGGCGATCTTCTTGAGTTCCGGCTCGAACTTGCGTCCGTGGTGGGCGCAGAAGAGCAAGTCACCACCGCTGGTCAGGACGACACGCAGGTATGCCTGGGCGCCGCAGCGGTCGCAGCGGTCAGCGGCCGTCAGGGGGCTCGCGGGGGTCAGAACAGTAGTCACGTCGCCTCTTCTCTAGCTCGACGAGCTGTCGTACCAGGGTCAACATCCAACCAGGCCGAAAACGTTCCCGCTCCTGGCTTTTCCTCGAAACTTTTCCGAGGTGGCTGTCTGCTGCCGGTTGGCGGCGAATGAGCCGTATTGCGTCGCTCTACGGATTTCGCATTGCTGGTGTGGTTCGTCCTCCCGGCGTGGTTGCCGGTTGTTCAAGAGGACGTGCCCGGAGCCTAAATGGTTCATGCCCGGAAGGGAACGTGATGTTCGCGTCACCCCTTCGAGGGATCGAACACCCATGCGACCGTGGACTAGCATGAGGAAACGGGGAGGGTGGCGTGACAGCGGCTCTACCAGGCATCGGTACCCTCTGAGCCGTGACCGACGCCGGGTCGTACCCCACCGGGCAAGATTTCAAATTCAGCGAGGAGCGAACCGCGTGACCGCCGAAACGTCCGTGCCGTCCAGTGCGCTGCTGACCGCAGACCGTGACGGTTCCAACTACACCGCGCGGCACCTGCTCGTACTGGAAGGGCTCGAAGCGGTTCGCAAGCGCCCCGGCATGTACATCGGGTCCACCGACAGCCGCGGCCTCATGCACTGCCTCTGGGAGATCATCGACAACTCCGTCGACGAGGCCCTCGGCGGCTACTGCGACCACATCGAGGTGATCCTCCACGACGACGGGTCCGTCGAGGTCCGCGACAACGGCCGCGGCATCCCGGTCGACGTCGAGCCCAAGACCGGCCTCTCCGGCGTCGAGGTCGTCATGACCAAGCTGCACGCCGGCGGAAAGTTCGGCGGCGGCTCGTACGCGGCCTCCGGCGGCCTGCACGGCGTCGGCGCCTCCGTGGTCAACGCGCTCTCGGCCCGCCTCGACGTCGAGGTCGACCGCAGCAGCTCCACCCACGCCATCAGCTTCCGCCGCGGCGTCCCCGGCATCTTCACGGAGCAGGGCGCCGAGAGCCCCTTCGACCCGGGCAACGGCCTGCGCAAGACAAAGCGGGTGCCCAAGACCCGCACCGGCACGCGCATCCGCTACTGGGCCGACCGCCAGATCTTCCTGAAGGACGCCAAGCTCTCCCTGGACACGCTGCACCAGCGCGCCCGGCAGACGGCCTTCCTCGTGCCCGGCCTCACGCTCGTCGTCCGCGACGAGCGCGACCTCGACGGGGTCGGCAAGAGCGAGGAGACCTTCCGCTTCGACGGGGGCATCAGCGAGTTCTGCGAGTTCCTCGCGCAGGACAAGGCCGTCTGCGACGTGCTGCGCCTCACCGGCCAGGGCACCTTCAAGGAGACCGTCCCGGTCCTCGACGACCGCGGCCACATGACCCCCACCGAGGTCACCCGCGAGCTCGGCGTGGACGTGGCCCTGCGCTGGGGAACCGGCTACGACACCACGCTGAAGTCCTTCGTCAACATCATCGCCACCCCCAAGGGCGGCACCCACGTCTCCGGCTTCGAGCAGGCCGTCACCAAGACGGTCAACGAGGTGCTGCGCTCCGCCAAGCTGCTCCGCGTCGCCGAGGACGACATCGTCAAGGACGACGCCCTCGAAGGGCTCACGGCCGTCGTGACGGTCCGCCTCGCCGAGCCGCAGTTCGAGGGGCAGACCAAGGAGGTCCTCGGCACCTCCGCGGCCCGCCGGATCGTGGCCAACGTGGTCGCCAAGGAGCTCAAGGCCTTCCTGACCTCCACCAAGCGGGACGCCAAGGCGCAGGCCCGCGCCGTCCTGGAGAAGGCCGTGGCCGCCGCCAGGACCCGGATCGCGGCCCGCCAGCACAAGGAGGCGCAGCGCCGGAAGACCGCGCTGGAGTCCTCGACGCTGCCGGCGAAGCTCGCCGACTGCCGCAGCGACGACGTCGAGCGCAGCGAGCTCTTCATCGTCGAGGGGGACTCCGCCCTCGGTACGGCGAAGCTCGCCCGGAACAGCGAGTTCCAGGCCCTGCTGCCGATCCGCGGCAAGATCCTCAACGTCCAGAAGTCGTCCGTCTCGGACATGCTCAAGAACGCCGAGTGCGGGGCGATCATCCAGGTCATAGGGGCGGGCTCGGGCCGCACCTTCGACATCGACGCCGCCCGCTACGGCAAGGTCATCATGATGACCGACGCCGACGTCGACGGCTCCCACATCCGCACGCTGCTGCTCACGCTCTTCCAGCGGTACATGCGGCCCATGGTCGAGGCGGGGCGGGTCTTCGCGGCCGTACCGCCGCTGCACCGCATCGAGCTGGTCCAGCCGAAGCGGGGCCAGGACAAGTACGTCTACACGTACTCGGACAACGAGCTGCGGCAGACGCTGCTGGAGTTCCAGCGCAAGGGGATCCGCTACAAGGACTCCATCCAGCGCTACAAGGGCCTCGGCGAGATGGACGCCGACCAGCTGGCGGAGACCACCATGGACCCCCGCCACCGCACCCTGCGCCGGATCAACATCGGCGACCTGGACTCCGCCGAGCAGGTCTTCGACCTGCTCATGGGCAATGACGTCGCTCCCCGCAAGGAGTTCATCACCAGCTCGGCGGCGACCCTCGACCGCTCGCGCATCGACGCCTGAGCCACCCTCCCGTACGGCTCCTCCCGACCGCACGGACCGGCCCGCACCGGCCGGTCCGTGCGGTACGCGCATCGGCACGCCCACCGGTACGCATATCGGCACGGTCCGGTCAGCGAGATCGCCCGTCGCATCACCTGATCAGGTGAAATGCAGGGGGAGAAGAGTCCGGGAAGTTCCCGCTCTGTCCATCCTTGGCACGCGGCCGAAACGGTTCGCTGACAAGGAGAGTTGGTCCGTGGAGCAGCTGGACAAGCAGGAGGGGCGCGAGGCCGCGGCGACGCGGTTCGAGGACCCCTGGCACGAGGCCCACGCGGGGGCGCGCCCGGCCCCGGGCGCCGCCGAGATCTATCTGGAGGTCCAGCGGAGCCCCGCCTTCCAGGAGGTGCGGCGCCGCTACCGCCGGTTCGTGTTCCCCGCGGCCCTCGCCTTCCTCCTCTGGTACCTCGCCTACGTCGTCGCGGCCACCGCCGCGCCCGGCCTCATGGCCAGGCCCGTCGTGGGCGCCGTGAACGTGGCGATGCTCGCCGGACTCGGCCAGTTCCTCACCACCTTCCTGCTGACCTGGGCCTACGCCCGGCACGCCCGGCTGCGCCGCGACCGGGCCGCGCTCGAACTGCGCTGGGACACCCAGGAGATGACCCGGGGGGTGGCCGCGCGATGACCGGCAGCCACCAGACCCTCGCGCTCGTCCTGTTCAGCGTCTTCATCGCCGTCACCCTGGGCATCACCACCTGGGTCAGCCGCAACCGGCACGGTTCCGCGGAGGAGTTCTACGCCGGGGGACGGCTCTTCTCCCCTCTGGAGAACGGTTTCGCCATCGCCGGCGACTACATGTCCGCGGCCTCCTTCCTCGGCATCTCCGGCCTGATCGCCCTCTTCGGCTACGACGGCATGCTCTACTCCGTCGGCTTCCTGGTGGCCTGGCTGGTCGTCCTCCTCCTCGTCGCCGAACTCGTCCGCAACTGCGGCCGCTTCACCCTCGCCGACGTCATCGCCGCCCGCATGGCCGAGCGTCCGGTCCGGATCGCCGCCGGAAGCTCCTCCGTCGTCGTCTCGGTCCTCTACCTGGTGGCCCAGATGGTCGGCGCGGGCAGCCTGGTGGCGCTGCTCCTCGGCGGCACCAGCGAGGCGGCCCGCTCCTGGACCGTCATCGGGGTCGGCGCGCTGATGGTGATCTACGTGTCGCTCGGCGGCATGCGGGCCACCACCTGGATCCAGATCGTCAAGGCCGTCCTCCTCATGGCGGGAACGGTCGCGCTCACCGTGCTCGTCCTGCTGCGCTTCCACGGCGACGTGAACAGCCTGCTCACGACCGCCGCCGACCGCAGCGGCCACGGCACGGACTTCCTCGCCCCCGGACTGCGGTACGGAGGCGACCTGACCGCCCGCCTCGACTTCATCAGCCTCGGTCTCGCCCTGGTCCTGGGCACGGCGGGACTGCCGCACATCCTCTCGCGCTTCTACACCGTGCCCACCGCCAGGGCCGCCCGCCGCTCGGTCGTCTGGTCCATCGGGCTCATCGGCAGCTTCTACCTGATGACCATCGTGCTCGGCTTCGGCGCCGCCGCGATCATCGGGCCGGACGCGGTCCGCGCCTCCCACGGCTCCGGGAACACCGCCGTACCGCTGCTCGCCCTCGACCTCGGCGGGGGAGCGGGCTCCACCGGCGGCACCGTCCTCTTCGCGATCGTCGCCGCCGTGGCCTTCGCGACGATCCTGGCCGTCGTCGCCGGGATCACGCTCGCCTCCTCGGCGTCCGTCGCCCACGACCTCTACAGCACGCTGCGCCGCCGCCACACCAAGCAGTACAGCGAGGTCACCGTGGCCCGGGTCGCCGCCGCCGGGATCGGGGCCGCGGCCATCGGCCTGGGGCTGCTCGCCCGCGACCTCAACGTGGCCTTCCTGGTGGGGCTCGCCTTCGCGGTCGCGGCCTCCGCCAACCTGCCGGTGCTGCTCTACTCGCTCTTCTGGCGGCGGTTCACGACCCGGGGCGCCGTCTGGTCGGTCTACGGCGGCCTCGTCCCGGCGGTGCTGCTCGTCCTGTTCTCACCGGTCGTCTCCGGGAGCCCGGAGGCGATGTTCCCCGGCGTGGACTTCCACGTCTTCCCGTTGCAGAACCCCGGTGTCGTCTCGATCCCGCTCGGCTTCCTCGCCGGCTGGCTCGGCACGGTCACCTCGCCCGAGCCGCCCGACGAGGCCCGGCACGCCGAGACCGAGGTGCGGGCGCTGACGGGGGCGGGGGCCGCCTGACGGGTGCCGGGGACCGGTGGCACCGCACGGGTCAGGGCGAGGTGACCCACGCGTACCGGTGCTCGGGGCGGCCGGTCTCGCCGTACCGCAGGGAGAGGCGCACCCGTCCGGTCCGTTCGAGGAGCTTCAGGTAGCGCTGGGCGGTCTGGCGGCTGACGCCCGCCCGCTCCGCGATCTCCTGCGCGGAGAGCGGGCCGCCGGCCGCGAGCAGCACCTGCCGGACCAGCTCGGCCGTCGTCGGGGAGTGCCCCTTGGGGAGGTCGGCGGCGACCGTCCCGGCCGACAGGGTCCCGAAGATCCGGTCCACCTCGGTTTGCTCCGCCTCGCCCCCGCGTTCGAGGGCCCGGCGCAGCGTCGCGTACGCCTCCAGCTTGGCGCGCAGCCCCGCGAAGGTGAACGGCTTCACCAGGTACTGCAGCGCCCCGTGCCGCATCGCCGCCTGCACCGTCGCCACGTCCCGCGCCGCCGTCACCATGATCACGTCGCACGGGTGACCGCGCCGCCGGAGTTCCCGTACCGCCGCGAGTCCGTTCTCGTCCGGCAGGTAGTGGTCCAGGAGGACCAGGTCCACCGGCACCGCGTCGAGGGCCGCCAGCGCCTCGGCCGTCGAGTGGGCGGTGGCCGCCACCCGGAAACCGGGGATCTTGGCGACGTAGGCGGCGTTGATCCCGGCGACGCGCACGTCGTCGTCCACCACGAGCACGTCGATCACGGCGCCGCCTCCCCGACGGACCCCACGGGGCCGGTCCGGGGCCCCGACACGGCCGCGGACGGTTCCGGGTCGGCCGCGGACGGTTCCGGGTCGACCGGGGAGGCCTCCGGGTCGGACAGCGCGTCGGGCAGGACGACCGTGAACACGGCGCCGCCGTCCGGTCCCGCCGTCACCCTGGCGCTGCCGCCCCGGCGCTCGGCGAGCCGCCGGACCAGGGCGAGACCGAGCCCGCGCCGGCCGTGCGACGGCAGCTCCTTCGTCGTCCAGCCCTCGGTGAAGATCAGCTCCCGCCGCTCCTCCGGCACACCGGGGCCGCTGTCCGCGACGGAGAGGACGACCGTACGGCTCCGGGCCCGCAGGGCCACCTCGACCCGGGCGCCGGAGGTGCCGCCGGCCGCGTCCAGCGCGTTGTCGACGAGGTTGCCGACGACGGTGACCAGCTCGCGCGGGTCGACGAGCCGGTCCGGGAGGAGGGAGTCGGGCGCGATCCGCAGCGCGACCCCGCGCTCGGCGGCGACGGTCGCCTTGCCGACGAGGAGCGCCGCGAGGAGCGGGTCGTGGACCTTCTCCGTGACCTGCTCGGCGGTGGCGCGGTGGACGCCGACGACCTCGGTGACGAACTCGACGGCCTCGTCGTGCATCTCCAGTTCCAGCAGGCCGAGGAGCGTGTGCAGCCGGTTGGCGTGCTCGTGGTCCTGGGCCCGGAGGGCGTCGATGAGACCGTGCGTGGAGTCCAGCTCGCGCCCGAGCCGCTCCAGCTCGGTGCGGTCGCGGAGGGTCGCGACGGCGCCACCGTCGTCCGTGGGCATCCGGTTGGCGACCAGCACCCGGTTTCCGCGGACGGTGACCAGGTCCTCGCCGGTCACGCGGCCGGCGAGGACGTCGGTCGTACGGCCGGGGCCGAGGACCTCGTCGAGCGGCCGCCCCGCCGCCTCCGGGCCGACGCCGAGGAGCCGCTGAGCCTCGTCGTTCAGCAGCCGGACGCCGCCGTTCCGGTCGAGGGCCACGACGCCCTCGCGGATGCCGTGCAGCATCGCCTCGCGCTCGGCGAGCAGCGCGGAGATGTCGGAGAAGGCCAGGTCGTGGGTCCGCCGCTGGATGCGCCGGGAGATCAGATAGGCGGCCAGCGCGCCCACCGCGAGCGCCCCGCCCGCGTAGGCGAGGAGCCCCGGGATCGCCGCGAGGAGCCGGGCGCGCACGCTGTCGTACTCGATGCCGACCGACACGGCCCCCACGATCCGGCCGCCGGCGTCGCGCAGCGGGGCCTTTCCGCGCGCCGAGCGGCCGAGCGTGCCGTTGTCGATCTCCATCACCTCGCGTCCGGCGAGGGCGCCGCTGGGGTCGGTCGAGACGGGCAGGCCGATCCGGGCGGGGTCCGGGTGCGACCAGCGCACTCCGCGGCTGTCCATGACCACGACGTACTCGGCGCCCGTGGTGACCCGGACCCGTTCCGCCTCCGCCTGGACCGGGCCGCGGGCCGAGGGAGGGCTGCCGGCCAGGTCGGCGGCGAGCCGGGGAGAGGCGGTGGACTCGGCGATGGCCAGGGCCCGCCGCATGGCCTGGTCGTCGAGCTGGGCGCTCAGCGGCGCGAGGAAGAGACCGGTGGCCAGGACGGTCACACCGGTCGCCACGGCCAGCTGCATCAGCAGGACCTGCGAGAACACCCGCCGGGGCCACCCGAACCGCCGACGGCGCGCGGGGGGCCGCTCGGGGCTGGGCTGTGCGGGGCTCATGCGGGAAAAGGTACGGGGCGCCGAGCCGGGACCGGAAATGTCACGGGCGCCGGTCGCGGGGCGCCGGGGGCCGGGTGCCGGGTGCCGGGGGTCGGGCGCCGGGTGCCGGGCGTCGGCGGCCCGGGCCGTGCGGGGGCCCGCCTATCCTGGGCCCTTCCGGGGCGCGCGGCCCCGCGAACAGCGGCGAGAGACCGGAGGAACGTTCCTTGACCACCCACCAGATCCCCGTCGTCGTCCTGGCCGGGTTTCTCGGGGCCGGGAAGACCACACTGCTCAACCACCTGCTGCGCAGCGCGCGGGGCACCCGGATCGGGGTCATGGTCAACGACTTCGGTGACATCGGCATCGACGCCATGACGGTGGCCGGCCAGGTCGGCTCCACCGTCTCCCTCGGCAACGGTTGCCTGTGCTGCGCCGTCGACGCGAGCGAGCTGGACGAGTACCTGGAGGTCCTCACCCGGCCCGAGGCGCGCCTGGACGTGATCGTGATCGAGGCGAGCGGACTCGCCGAGCCGCAGGAACTCGTCCGCATGGTGCTCGCCAGCGAGAACGAGCGGATCGTGTACGGCGGCCTCGTCCAGGTCGTCGACGCCGTGGAGTTCGCGTCGACCCGGCGGCGGCACCCCGAGACCGACCGGCACCTGGCCCTCGCCGACCTGGTGGTCGTCAACAAGGCCGACCGGGTGGCGGAGGCCGGGCTGAGGGAGGTACGGGCCGCGGTGACCGGCCTCGCGGGGCGCGCCGCCGTCGTCGAGGCCGCCCATGGACGGGTCGACCCCGAACTGCTCTTCGACCGGGTGGTGCCCGAGGGTGAGATCGAGGGCCAGATGTCGATCGAGGACGTGCTGTACGGCTCCGACGACGAGGAGCACGCCCACCCCCACGCGGCCTACGAGACCGTCTCCCTGGCCACGTCCACGCCGCTGCACCCGCGTCGGCTGATGGCGTTCCTGGACTCGCGCCCGGAGGGCCTGTACCGGATCAAGGGCTTCGTGGACCTCGGCGCCGGGGACCCGGACCACCGGTACGCCGTCCATGCCGTGGGCCGCTTCCTGCGGTTCTATCCGGAGCCGTGGCCCGCCGGCGAGGAGCGGCTGACGCAGCTGGTCCTCATCGGGTCCGGGGTGGACGCGGCGGCCCTGCGCAAGGCCCTCGCCGCCTGCGAGCAGAACGGCCCGGACGACGTGCCCGAGGAGGCCGCCATGTGGGGCCTCCTGCGGTACGTGCGGGAGCGGGACGAGACCGAGGCCTTGGGCCCCGACGAGGACGACGACCCCGCAGGCTCCTGATCGACCCGGCCGCCTCCTGAACGCCCCGGCTGCCTCCCGAAACGACCCGGCCGCCCCCCTGACCGAGCCGGCGGAAGCGCGGACGGCACGACACGGGCGCCGACGGAACGGCGCGAGACCCCCGGAGGGCCGTCCCTCCGGGGGTCTCGCGCCGTGGGTGCGCGGCGGGGTCAGGCCACCGGACCGGCCACCACGTCGACCGCCTTCGGCAGCGGCGTGCCCGAGCCGTCCCGGCGGGGGTCCGCCTCGGGCAGCTCCACCGGGGTGCCGTTCTTCTGCGCGGCACGGGCCGGGGTCGCGCCCGCCCACGCCAGGATCAGGACGCCCTCGCCCTTCAGGAAGCGCTGGCAGCGGACACCGCCCGTGGCGCGGCCCTTGCGCGGGTACTGGTCGAACGGCGTCAGCTTGGCCGACGTACCGGCGGAGGCGTCCAGCGTGCCCGTGGATCCGGCGACGGTGAAGACCACGGCGTCCGCCGCCGGATCCACCGCCGTGAACGAGAGCACCTCGGCGCCCGCGGCCAGCTTGACGCCCGCCATGCCGCCGGCCGGACGGCCCTGCGGCCGCACCTGGGAGGCGGGGTAGCGCAGCAGCTGGGCGTCGGAGGTGATGAAGACCAGGTCCTCCTCGCCCGTCCGCAGCTCGGTCGCCCCCACGATCCGGTCGCCCTCCTTGAGGGTGATGACCTCCAGCTCCTCCTTGTTGGCCGGATAGTCCGGCACCACCCGCTTGACGACGCCCTGGAGGGTGCCGAGGGCGAGGCCCTGCGAGGCCTCTTCGAGGGTGGTCAGGCAGACGACGGTCTCGTCCGCCTCCAGGGACACGAACTCGGTCAGGGGCGCGCCGCCCGCGAGGTTCGGCGCGTGCGCCGTGTCGGGCAGCTGGGGCAGGTCGATCACCGCGAGGCGCAGCAGCCGGCCGGCCGAGGTCACCACGCCGACGTCCCCGCGCTGGGTCGCGGCGACCGCCGAGACGATCACGTCGTGCTTGGCGCGCTTGCCGTCCTCGGCCGCGGGCACCTCCTCGGTCACCGTGCGGGCCAGGAGGCCGGTCGAGGAGAGCAGCACCCGGCACGGGTCGTCGGCGACCTCCAGGGACACGGCGGCGACGGGGGCGCCCGCCGACTCCAGGAGGACCGTGCGGCGGTCCGTGGCGAACTTCTTGGCGACGGCCGCCAGTTCCCCGGAGACGAGCTTGCGCAGTTCGGCGTCGGAGTCGAGGATCCCGGTCAGCTCGTCGATCTCGCCGTTGAGCCGGTCGCGCTCGGTCTCCAGCTCCAGGCGGTCGAACTTGGTGAGGCGGCGGAGCGGGGTGTCCAGGATGTACTGCGTCTGGACCTCGCTCAGCGAGAAGCGCTCCATCAGGCGCTCCTTGGCCTGCGCGGAGTTCTCGCTCTGCCGGATCAGCCGGATGACCTCGTCGATGTCGAGGAGCGCGACGAGGAGGCCCTCCACCAGGTGGAGCCGGTCGCGCTTCTTGGTCCGGCGGAACTCGGAGCGGCGCCGGACCACCTCGAAGCGGTGGTCGAGGTAGACCTCCAGGAGCTCCTTGAGGCCGAGGGTCAGCGGCTGTCCGTCGACCAGCGCGACGTTGTTGATGCCGAAGGACTCCTCCATCGGCGTCAGCTTGTAGAGCTGCTCCAGGACGGCCTCGGGCACGAAGCCGTTCTTGATCTCGATGACCAGGCGCAGGCCGTGGGCGCGGTCCGTGAGGTCCTTGACGTCGGCGATGCCCTGGAGCTTCTTGGAGCCGACCAGGTCCTTGATCTTGGAGATGACCTTCTCGGGCCCGACCGTGAAGGGCAGTTCGGTCACGACGATGCCCTTGCGGCGCGCCGTGACGTTCTCGACGGTGGCCGTGGCGCGGATCTTGAAGGTGCCGCGGCCGGACTCGTACGCGTCCTTGATGCCGGACAGGCCGACGATCCGGCCGCCGGTCGGCAGGTCGGGGCCGGGCACGAAGCGCATCAGCGACTCGAGGTCGGCGTTGGGGTGGCGGATCAGGTGCCGGGCCGCGGCGATCACCTCGCCGAGGTTGTGCGGCGGCATGTTCGTCGCCATGCCGACGGCGATGCCGGACGCGCCGTTCACCAGCAGGTTCGGGTACGCGGCGGGGAGCGCGACCGGCTCCTGCTCCTGGCCGTCGTAGTTCGGCGCGAAGTCGACCGTGTCCTCGTCGATGGACTCGGTCATCAGGAGCGCGGCCGGGGCCATCCGCGACTCGGTGTACCGCATGGCGGCCGGCGGGTCGTCGTTGCCGAGGGAGCCGAAGTTGCCGTGGCCGTCGACGAGCGGGACCCGCATGGAGAAGGGCTGCGCCATGCGGACCATGGCGTCGTAGATCGACGCGTCGCCGTGCGGGTGGAGCTTGCCCATCACCTCGCCGACGACCCGGGCGCACTTCACGAACCCGCGGTCCGGACGGAGGCCCATCTCGTTCATCTGGTAGACGATGCGCCGCTGGACGGGCTTCATGCCGTCGCGGGCGTCGGGCAGAGCGCGCGAGTAGATCACCGAGTACGCGTACTCGAGGAAGGAGCCCTGCATCTCGTCGACGACGTCGATGTCGAGGATCCTCTCCTCGTACGCGTCGTCCGGCGGCGGTGTCTTCGTGCTGCGGCGGGCCATCGCGGCTGCGGCTCCTTCACCAACAAGGTTGATCTGACGCGGACCATTGTGGACCGTGCCACCGACAGCGCCGACCGCGACCCGGAAGAGGGACATGTGACGGGGCCGGGAACTTCGCCAGGTGTCGGCGCGCTTGCATACAGTGGCAGGACTTTTCCACATCGCGATCGAAGGGACGTACATGCCCATGGGTCACACGGCCACGGCCGAGGCCGGCTCCGGCGGCCTGACAGCGACCGAGCACCGGCTGGCGAACGGCCTGCGCGTGGTGCTCTCCGAGGACCACCTGACCCCGGTCGCCGCGGTCTGCCTCTGGTACGACGTCGGCTCGCGCCACGAGGTGGCGGGCCGCACCGGCCTCGCCCACCTCTTCGAGCACCTGATGTTCCAGGGCTCGAAGCAGGTCCACGGCAACGGCCACTTCGAGCTCGTGCAGGGCGCGGGAGGCTCGCTCAACGGCACGACGAGCTTCGAGCGCACCAACTACTTCGAGACCATGCCCGCCCACCAGCTGGAGCTCGCGCTCTGGCTGGAGGCCGACCGCATGGGCTCCCTGCTCGCCGCCCTCGACGACGAGTCGATGGAGAACCAGCGGGACGTCGTCAAGAACGAGCGCCGCCAGCGGTACGACAACGTGCCGTACGGCACGGCGTTCGAGAAGCTGACCGCCCTCGCGTACCCGGAGGGCCACCCGTACCACCACACGCCGATCGGCTCCATGGCGGACCTGGACGCGGCGACGCTGGAGGACGCGCGGAACTTCTTCCGCACCTACTACGCGCCGAACAACGCGGTCCTGTCCGTCGTCGGCGACATCGACCCGCAGCAGACGCTCGCCTGGGTGGAGAAGTACTTCGGCTCCATCCCCGGCCACGACGGCAAGCCGGAGCCGCGCGACGGCTCGCTGCCCGAGACGATCGGCGAGCAGCTCCGCGAGGTCGTCGAGGAGGAGGTGCCGGCCCGCGCGCTGATGGCGGCCTACCGGCTGCCCCACGACGGCACCCGCGAGTGCGACGCCGCCGACCTCGCCCTGACGGTCCTGGGCGGCGGGGAGTCCTCCCGCCTGCACAACCGCCTGGTCCGCCGCGACCGCACGGCCGTCGCCGCCGGCTTCGGCCTGCTGCGGCTCGCGGGCGCGCCCTCGCTCGGCTGGCTGGACGTCAAGACCTCCGGCGGCGTCGAGGTGCCCCGCATCGAGGAGGCCGTCGACGAGGAGCTGGCCCGCTTCGCCGCCGAGGGGCCCACGCCGGAGGAGATGGAGCGCGCCCAGGCCCAGCTGGAGCGCGAGTGGCTCGACCGGCTCGGCACGGTCGCGGGCCGCGCCGACGAACTGTGCCGGTTCGCCGTGCTGTTCGGCGACCCGCAGCTCGCCCTCACCGCCGTCGACCGCGTCCTCGACGTCACCGCCGAGGAGGTGCGGGCCGTCGCCGCGGCCAGGCTCCGGCCCGACAACCGCGCGGTGCTGGTCTACGAGCCGGTGACCGCGGAGCAGAGCGACAGCGACGAGGAAGAGGGAGCGGACCAGTGACCGACGCTGCCGTGTCTTTGACCAGCATGGACTTCCACCCGCAGCCCCGGCCGGGCACCGCGAGGCCGTGGGCCTTCCCGGCTCCCGAGCGCGGCACCCTCGCCAACGGCCTGACGGTGCTCCGCAGCCACCGCCCCGGCCAGCAGGTCGTGGCCGTCGAGATCTTCCTCGACGCCCCCCTGGACGCCGAGCCCGACGGCCTCGACGGCGTCGCCACGATCATGGCCCGCGCGCTCTCCGAGGGCACCGACCAGCGCAGCGCCGAGGAGTTCGCGGCCGAGCTGGAGCGCTGCGGCGCCACCCTCGACGCGCACGCCGACCACCCGGGCGTACGGGTCTCCCTCGAGGTCCCCGTCTCCCGGCTGCCCAAGGCGCTCGGCCTGCTCTCCGAGGCCCTGATCGCGCCGGCGTTCCTTGAGACCGAGATCGAGCGCCTGGTGGGCAACCGCCTGGACGAGATCCCGCACGAGACGGCCAACCCGTCCCGCCGCGCCGCCAAGCAGCTCTCCAAGGAGCTCTTCCCGGCCGACTCCCGGATGTCCCGGCCGCGTCAGGGCACCGAGGAGACCGTCGCCGCGATCGACGCCGCCGCCGTCCGTGCCTTCTACGAGGCGTACGTCCGGCCCGCCACGGCCACGGCCGTGGTTGTCGGCGACCTGACCGGGGTCGACCTCGACAAGGTCCTCGCCGAGACCCTCGGCGCCTGGGCGGGGGAGCCGGCCGAGCCGCGCCGGATGCCGCCGATCACCGCCGACGACACCGGACGGGTCGTCATCGTGGACCGGCCCGGCGCCGTCCAGACCCAGTTGCTCATCGGCCGGATCGGTCCGGACCGCCACGACGGCGTCTGGCCGGCGCAGGTCCTCGGCACGTACTGCCTCGGCGGCACGCTCACCTCCCGCCTCGACCGGGTCCTGCGCGAGGAGAAGGGCTACACGTACGGCGTGCGGGCCTTCGGCCAGGTGCTCCGCTCGGACGGCGAGGGCAACGGCGCCTCGATGCTCGCCATCAGCGGCTCCGTCGACACCCCCAACACCGGACCGGCCCTCGAGGACCTGTGGAAGGTGCTGCGCACCCTGGCGGCCGAGGGGCTCACCGACGAGGAGCGCGAGACCGCCGTGCAGAACCTGGTGGGGGTCGCGCCCCTCAAGTACGAGACGGCCGCCTCCGTCGCCGGGACGCTCGCCGACCAGGTCGAGCAGCACCTCCCGGACGACTACCAGGCGCAGTTGTACGCGCGGCTGGCCGAGACCGGCACGGTCGAGGCCACGGCCGCCGTCGTCCGGGCCTTCCCGGTCGACCGGCTCGTCACCGTCCTGGTGGGCGACGCCGCGCGGATCGAGGAGCCGGTGCGCGCCCTCGGCATCGGTGAAGTGACCGTCGTGACGGGCTGATTGACGCCCACCGCCCGGCTGGCGCCGGGCGCGAGAGGACCCCGATCCCTGCAAAGGTCGGGGTCCTTCGCATTGTCCGGATTGGCGGTAAGTGTGATCGTCTGCCCTGTGGCATGTCTTACAAAAGAGCGCGTCTGTTTGGTGATCGACAGTTGATCGGCCTAGCGTCGTGGGCGCTGTCCGTCCGTTGCACCCGCCGCATCCGCGGCATCGGACAGCGATCGCCGAGTCCCCGTCAGGCGCGAGCCCGGGGAGCCGGGGACCCACTCAGTCCCTGGGGTGAATCGGGCGCCTTCGCCTCGTGCGGAGGGGCTCGTAGGAGACCTTCCTGCTCCGAACCCGTCAGCTAACCCGGTAGGCGAGAGGGAAGGAAAGGATCAGCCTCTTGGCGTTCACCCGTGCCACCGGGAAGCATCGTGCTCCGAGCCGGATGGCGCGCCGCGGCGCGGGCATCGCCGGCGCGGCGACGCTCGCCACCACCGGCGTCATC
Source organism: Streptomyces sp. NPDC003327 (assembly GCF_053589515.1). Taxonomy (NCBI): domain Bacteria; kingdom Bacillati; phylum Actinomycetota; class Actinomycetes; order Kitasatosporales; family Streptomycetaceae; genus Streptomyces; species Streptomyces sp. NPDC003327. Next base: position 78,352 of record NZ_JBSFSA010000016.1, read on the forward strand.
GGCACCCTCGCCTCCCCGGCGCTGGCCGCCGACACGGACAACCACGGTTCCGTCGAGGACACCGGCCTCACCCGTGTGATCACCGAGGAATCCCTCGCGGACCGGGTCAGCGCCCAGGTCGACGCGCAGGAGAAGGAAGCCTTCGAGGCCGACGCCAAGGCGAAGGCGGAGGCCGAGGCGAAGCGCAAGGCCGAGGCCCGCGCCCAGGAGATCCGCGAGGCCCGCGAGCGTGCCGCCCGCGAGGCGGAGCGCCGCCGTCTGGCCTCCTTCCAGCTCCCGATCGCCGGCTCGTACGTCTCCACCGGCTACAAGACCGGCGGCTCCCTCTGGTCCTCCGGCAGCCACTCCGGCGTCGACTTCCACGCCTCCTACGGCAGCCGGGTCGTCTCCGTCGGCTCCGGCACCGTCGTCGAGGCCGGCTGGGGCGGCGCGTACGGCAACAACATCGTCATCCGGATGCACGACGGCACGTACACCCAGTACGGTCACCTCGCCTCCATCGACGTCCACGTCGGCCAGACCGTCGAGCCCGGCCAGCAGATAGGCGTCTCCGGCTCCACCGGCAACTCCACCGGGCCGCACCTCCACTTCGAGGCCCGCACGAGCCCCGACTACGGCTCGGACATCAACCCCGTCGCGTACCTGCGCGCCCGAGGCGTCAACGTCTGACGTCCGCCGCCGCCACATCCGTCGCGAAAGCCCCGGCTCGTACCGAGCCGGGGCTTTTCGTGTGGCCAGAAGATATACCTGCCCGGCGGCCGGGCATCGGAAATTCCGGTGTGCTGCAATAGAGTCGCGGCAGCAGGCGTCGAATTCGGTGCGCGGATCACAGGCGGAGGTCGGACATGCGCATTCCCGCGCATTCGGTATGCACGGCGATTCGGGACGACATCGTCTCCGGCGTCTTCGAGCGCGGCAGCCGGCTGACGGAGGAGCAGCTCGCCCGGCGGTACGGCGTCTCCCGCGTCCCGGTCCGTGAGGCCCTGCGCACCCTGGAGTCCGAGGGGTTCGTGGTGACCCGCCGTCACGCGGGCGCGCACGTCGCGGAACCCACCGAGCAGGAGGCGGCCGATCTGCTCGACGTCCGTGCGCTGCTGGAGCCGCTGGGCGCGGCGCGGGCGGCGCAGCGGCGCACCGACGCTCACCTCAAGGTGCTGCGCGGCCTGGTCAGGCTGGGGCAGGAGCGGGCCCGACGCGGCCAGGGCGAGGATCTGCGCTCCCTGGGCGGCTGGTTCCACGAGACGCTGGCGCAGGCGTCGGGGAGCCCGGCCCTGACGGCGCCGCTCACCCAGCTGCGGCACAAGATCGCCTGGATGTACGTGGTGGAGCAGCCCGCCCAGCCCGTGGAGGCCTGGGCCGAGCACGGCGCCATCGTGGACGCGGTCGCCCGCGGGGACGCCGAGCGGGCGCGGGCGATGACCGCGCTCCACGTGGAGCGTTCCCTCCCGCTGCATCGCCTCAAAAAGCCCGAGCGCGGCCGCGTGAGGGTTTCGCAACATGTCGTCAACACGGCGAGCGCCCGGAATTAACACGCGCACCGTATACAAAGAATGTGAAGGGAACGGGCTCTGTTCGTGCTGCCCGGGAATTCCCGCTGCCCGGACAAGAGCGCCGATAATCGGCTCGTGCCGGTGGCTCCGGAAAGCGGTGCCGAATAGCGGTGCCGGAAAAACGGTGTGGCCGGTACCGCCGGATTTCCGGCGGTACCGGCCACGATGGCTCTCGGGGGACGACCCGGGTCAGACGGTCTCGGGGAGCTCGTCGAGGCCCTCGGCCACCAGCTTCGCGAGACGGTCCAGGGCGATCTCGGCGCCCTCGGCCTCCGAGGCCAGCACGATCTCCTCGCCGCCCTGCGCGCCGAGGCCGAGCACCGCCAGCATGGACGCGGCGTTCACCGGGGTGCCGTCGGCCTTGGCGATCGTCACCGGAACGCCGGATGCCGTGGCGGCACGGACGAAGATGGAGGCGGGGCGGGCGTGCAGGCCCTCGGCCCACCCGACGTTGACGCGGCGCTCAGCCATGGTGTTGCCCTTCAAGTCTCAAGCGGGTTGTCTAGACCAGTCTCTCACGGGGTGCGGCGTGCTCGTACCGACCTCGGACCCGACCGGGCCGCCCTTCGGCCCTCTCACCTTGCACGGCACACCACCGACGCGCGACCGGTGCCCCTGTCGTACCCCGGCCGTACGCTTGCCCCATGCAGAGCGCCTCGGATCAGTCGGGAGCGGTGGAACAGCCCGCGCCACCGGAGCACGCCTACCCGGACCACTGGGAGGCGGACGTGGTGCTCCGCGACGGCGGCACCGCGCGCATCAGGCCCATCACCGCGGACGACGCCGACCGGCTGGTCAGCTTCTACGAGCAGGTCTCGGACGAGTCGAAGTACTACCGCTTCTTCGCGCCCTACCCCCGGCTCTCCGCCAAGGACGTCCACCGCTTCACCCACCACGACTTCGTGGACAGGGTGGGACTCGCGGCGACCGTGGGCGGGGAGTTCATCGCCACCGTGCGCTACGACCGGATCAACGCCCAGGGGCTGCCCGCCTCCGCCCCGGCCGACGAGGCCGAGGTCGCCTTCCTCGTCCAGGACGCCCACCAGGGCCGCGGAGTCGCCTCCGCCCTCCTCGAACACATCGCGGCCGTCGCCCGCGAACGGGACATCCGCCGCTTCGCCGCCGAGGTGCTCCCCGCCAACACCAAGATGATCAAGGTGTTCACGGACGCCGGCTACACCCAGAAGCGCAGCTTCGAGGACGGCTCCGTCCGGCTCCACCTCGACCTCGAACCCACCGACCGCTCCCTCGCCGTCCAGCGCGCCCGCGAACAGCGGGCCGAGGCCCGGTCCGTGCAGCGGCTCCTCGACCCCCGCTCCGTCGCCGTCGTCGGCGCCGGCCGCGCACCCGGCGGCGTCGGCAGGACCGTCCTGCGCAACCTCCTCGACGCCGGCTTCACCGGTCGGGTGTACGCGGTGAACGCCGCCCTGACCGACGACGGGCCGGCCGCACTCGACGGCGTCCCCGCCCACCCCTCCGTCGCCGCCATCGGCGAACCGGTCGACCTCGCCGTCGTCGCGGTGCCGGCCGAGCGCGTGCCGCAGGCCGTCGCCGACTGCGGCGAGCACGGGGTGCGGGGCCTCGTCGTCCTCTCCGCCGGGTACGCGGAGAGCGGCGCGGCCGGACGCGAGCGGCAGCGGGAGCTGGTGCGGCAGGCCCGCTCGTACGGGATGCGGATCATCGGGCCCAACGCCTTCGGGATCATCAACACCGCGGACGACGTCCGGCTCAACGCCTCGCTCGCCCCGCAGATGCCGGGCGCCGGGCGCATCGGGCTCTTCACGCAGTCGGGCGCGATCGGCATCGCGCTGCTCGCCGGACTGCACCGGCGCGGGGCGGGCCTCTCCTCCTTCATCTCCGCCGGCAACCGCGCGGACGTCTCCGGGAACGACTTCCTCCAGCACTGGTACGACGACCCCGGCACGGACGTCGTCCTGCTCTACCTGGAGTCCATCGGAAACCCCCGCAAGTTCACCCGGCTCGCCCGCCGCACCGCCGCCGTGAAGCCGGTCGTGGTCGTCAAGGGCGCCCGGCACAGCGGCAGCGCCCCGCCCGGCCACCGCGTCCCCGTCACCCGCATCCCGCACGCCACCGTCTCGGCGCTGCTCCGCCAGGCGGGCGTGATCCGCGTCGACACCGTCACCGAACTCGTCGACGCGGGGATCCTCCTCGCCGCCCAGCCGCTGCCCGCCGGACCCCGGGTCGCGATCCTCGGCAACTCGGAGTCGCTGGGCCTCCTCACGTACGACGCCTGCCTCACGGAGGGGCTGCGGCCGCTGCGGCCGCTGGACCTCACCACGGCGGCCGGGCCCGCCGACTTCCGGGACGCGCTCGCCGCCGCGCTCGCGGACGAGACGAGCGACGCCGTCGTCGTGACGGCCATCCCCTGGGTGGGGGAGAACGGCGCCACCGAGTCCGGCGACGGGGAGACCCTCGCCGCGTACCTCCGCGAGGCCGTCGCCTCCGTCCCCGGCCCGGCGAAGCCGGTCGTCGTCGTCCACGTCGAGATGGGCGCCCTCGCGGACGCCCTCGCCGCCGCCACGAGCACCCGCCCGTCCCCGCCCGGCGGCCCCGCGCCCGGCCGCCCCACGCCCGCCCCGGCGCCCCCGGCCGCGCCGGCACCCGCCCCCGCGGCCCCGTCGGAGCAGCCCGCTTCCCCCCACACCGACCCTGCCGCCGGGGCCGCCGAGGCCGCCGACCCGGGGTCGGCCGGTGTGCGGACCATCCCCGCGTACCCCGCCGCCGAGCGCGCCGTGCGGGCACTGGCCGAAGCCGTGCGGTACGGCCAGTGGCGGCGACAGGCGGCCGAGCCCGGACGGGTGCCCGAACTCGAGGACATCGACGAGGCCGGGGCCGCCGCCCTCATCGCGCGCGGGCTCGGCGACGCGCCGGCCGACGAGGGGCGCGGCGTCACCCTCGGCGCCGAGGAGGCCGGGGAGCTGCTCGGGCGGTACGGCATCAGGGTCCTGCCGACCCTGCCCGCCCCCACGCCCGACGCCGCCGTCGCGGCCGCCGCCCGCCTCGGCTATCCCGTCGCCCTCAAGACGACCGCCCCCCACCTGCGCCACCGCCCCGACCTCGGCGGCGTCCGGCTCGACCTGGCGACGGAGCAGCAGCTCCGCACCGCGTACGCCGAGCTGACCGAGGTCCTCGGCAAGCCCGAGGAGCTCCAGCCCGTCGTCCAGGCGATGGTGCCCCGCGGCGTCGACACCCTGATCCGCTCGGCCATCGACCCCGCCGTCGGCGCCGTCCTCTCCTTCGGGCTCTCGGGAGCGGCCTCGGAGCTCCTCGGGGACACGGCCCACCGGCTCGTTCCGGCCACGGACCGGGACGCCGCCGAACTCGTACGGTCCATCCGCACCGCCCCGCTGCTCTTCGGCTGGCGCGGCTCGGCCCCCGTCGACACGCCCGCCCTCGAAGAGCTGCTCCTGCGGGTGTCCCGGCTCGTCGACGACCACCCCGAGGTGGTCGCCGTCGCCCTGGAGCCGGTCGTCGTCGCCCCCCGCGGGCTCTCGGTCCTCGGAGCCACGGTCCGCCTCGCCCCGCCCCCGCCCCGTACCGACCTCGGCCCGCGCCGCCTCCCCAGCTACTGAGCCGGCGGACGGGAGGGACGGGCGAGTCGGATGTCACAGCTCCACAGCCGTCGAGCGGCCCCGCCGGTTCCCATTCGGCCAGATCGCTCCTGCCCACGGATTAGGATGGAGTCCATGGCGAAGACCGGTACGACGACCCAGGGGCTGCGCGCGGCGATCGAGCGCAGCGGCTACTACCCGGCCCTCGTGGCCGAGGCGGTGGAGGCCGCCGTCGGCGGCGAGGCCGTCGCGTCGTACGTGGTCCACCAGGAGACCACCTTCGACTCCAACGAGGTCCGGCGCCACGTCACCGTCCTCGTCCTGACGCCGAGCCGCTTCATCGTCAGCCACACCGACGAGCAGGCCGCCGACAACAGCAGCCCGACCCCGTACGCCACGACGTCCACCGAGTCCGTGAAGCTCGACCGGATCTCCTCGGTCGTCGTCAGCCGGGTCGTCGCCAACCCGGAGTCGTACACCCCGGGCACGCTGCCCCGCGAGGTGGTCCTCACCATCGGCTGGGGCGCCGTCTCCCGGATCGACCTGGAGCCCGCCGCCTGCGGCGACCCCAACTGCGACGCCGACCACGGCTACACCGGCAACTCCACCGCCGACGACCTCAGCCTCCGGGTGAGCGACGCCGGCGACGGCCCGGACACCGTCCGGCAGACCCTCGCCTTCGCCCAGGCGCTCTCCGAAGCCACCGCGGCGACCCGCTGATGGTCCAGCCCACCGCCGTCACCCGGGGCTGGCCCGACGACCCGGTCCCGCTCGCGCCCGCGACCGCGCCCGTCCCCGAGTACGGCTCCGGCTCCCTCGGCGACCTGCTGCCCACGCTCGTCTCCGGCCAGGGCGTCCCCGGCTGCACGCCGCGGATCGCCGAACTGACCCCGGCCGACCGGAACTGCGTCTTCCTGATCGACGGGCTCGGCTGGGAGCAGATCGTCGCCCACCCGGACGAGGCCCCCTACCTCTCCTCGCTGCTCGGCTCCTCGCGCGGCGGCACGGGACGCCCGATCACGGCGGGGTTCCCCGCCACCACCGCGACCTCCCTCGCTTCCGTCGGCACCGGCCGCTACCCCGGCACCCACGGGCTGCCCGGCTACACGGTCCGCAACCCCGACACCGGCGAGCTGATGAACCAGCTGCGCTGGAAGCCGTGGACCTCGCCCCGCGCCTGGCAGCCGTACCCCACGATCTTCTCGCTGGCGCACGAGGCCGGGGTCCACACCGCCCAGGTCTCCTCCCCGATCTTCGAACAGACCCCGCTCACCAAGGTCGCGCTCAGCGGCGGCACCTTCCACGGGCGGCTCTCCGGCGACGAGCGCGTGGACTTCGCCGCGGAGCAGCTCGCCGGCGGCGACCGCTCCCTCGTCTACACGTACTACAGCGAACTCGACGGCGCCGGACACCGCTTCGGCGTCGACTCCGACGCCTGGCGCGGCCAGCTGATGTTCGTCGACCGGCTCGTCCGGCGCCTCGCCGAACAGCTGCCGCCCCGCTCCGCGCTGTACGTCACCGCCGACCACGGCATGGTCGACATCCCCTTCGACGAGCAGCACCGCATCGACTTCGACGAGGACTGGGAGCTGCGCGCCGGCGTCGCCCTGCTGGGCGGCGAGGGCCGCGCCAGGCACGTCTACGCCGTGCCCGGAGCCGAGACGGACGTCCTGGCCTGCTGGCGCGAGGTGCTCGGCGAGCAGTTCTGGGTGGCGAGCCGGGACGAGGCCCTCGCCCTCGGCTGGTTCGGCGAGGAGATCGACGAGCGCGTGTACGGCCGGATCGGTGACGTCGTCGCCGCGGCCCACGACGACGTGATCATCACCGCCTCCGTCAACGAGCCCCACGAGTCGGCCATGGTCGGCGTGCACGGGTCCATGACCCCCGCCGAGCAGCTCGTCCCGCTGCTCGAAGTGCGCTCCTGAGGCGGCCCGCGCTCCGTCCATCCCCCTGCCCCGCTCCTGTCACGCCCCTGTCCCGCCCCTCCGGCCCCACGACCTGAAAGGTCCCGTCCCGTCATGCCCGAGCTGGTGTTCTTCTCCGGAACGATGGACTGCGGAAAGAGCACGCTGGCGCTCCAGATCGCGCACAACCGTGACGCACGGGGCCTCCAGGGCGTCGTCTTCAGCCGCCAGGACCGCGCCGGCGAGGGAAAGCTCTCGTCCCGGCTCGGCCTGGTCATGGAGGCGGTCGAGGTCCGCGACGGCATGGACCTCTACGCCTACCTCGTCGGCGAACTGTCCAAGGGCGGCAAGGCCGACTACGTGATCCTCGACGAGGCGCAGTTCCTGGCCGCCGAGCAGATCGACCAGCTCGCGCGGATCGTGGACGACCTGGGCCTCGACGTCTTCGCCTTCGGGATCACCACCGACTTCCGTACGAAGCTCTTCCCCGGTTCCCAGCGGCTGATCGAGCTGGCCGACCGCATAGAGCAGCTCCAGGTCGAGGCGCTCTGCTGGTGCGGTGCCCGGGCCACCCACAACGCCCGCACGGTCGGCGGCGAGATGGTCGTCGAGGGCGAGCAGGTCGTGGTCGGCGACGTGAACCGGCCGGCCGAGGAGATCGGTTACGAGGTCCTCTGCCGCCGCCACCACCGGCGCCGCATGACCTCCGCCTCCTCCCGCGCGGGCGCGCTGTCCCCCGACGTCCTGCCGGTCGGCACCGCCTGACGCTCCCGAGCCGGGGACCACGGGCCGCCCAAGTGCCGTGCCGGTACGGCGTGTTAGCTTACGGCCGTGGTCCATGTGCCCTCGCAGACGAAGCCGTTGACGTTCGACACCTTCGGGTTCGAGCGGCTCGACGAGAACCGGCTGTTCGACCCGCGGACCCGTGACGTGGTGGTCCTCGGCGTCCACCCGCCGCTGCCGCCCGGCGCGCCGCTCTGGCTGGACGGGCTCGACACCCTGCGCCGGGAGCTCGCCCGTACGCACGCCGCCGACGGGTGCCTCGTCGAAGCCGACGCCGTCACCCTCGACGGCGTCCCCGCGCTGTACACCCTCGTCACCGAGCGGCAGCCCGACCCGTCGACCGGGTGGAACTTCCGTGCCTCGTTCGTCCTGGCCAAGGCGGACCGGACCGCCGTGCTGACCGGCCAGTTCGAGGAGTGGGACATCAGCGGCCTGCGCGAGTCGCTCGTCCTGCTCAAGCTGGGGGTCCCGTACGACATCCCCGGGCGGGCGCACCCCTACGACCCCGCCCTGCCGTACCAGCCCAGTTACGACGCCGCCTGGGACGAGCAGTTCCCGGAGCACCCGCTGACGAAGGCGCGCGCCTGGGCCCGCCGCGTCCGCGAGACCGCCGTGGTGGAACGGGACTTCGCCGCGCTTCCGGGATACCGGGCCGGCTGACGTGCCGTACGGAGCCCCCGCGCCCGTCCCGGAACGGCCGGACCCGGCCGGAGCCGGGGGACCTCCGGGGGACGGATCCGGGGGTGCGCCGACTGTCGGCTCCGGGGGAGCGTGGGCGGTCGGGGAGGTCGTGGCCGGTCAGTACGAGGTCCTCGGCGTGCACGGCGACGGTGGGATGGGGCTCGTCCACCGGGTCCGCCACCGCGAGTGGGGCGTGGACCTGGCCGTGAAGTCGCCGCGGCCCGAACTGTTCCGCACGGAGGCGCAGCGACGGCTGTTCGTCGCCGAGGCGGAGACCTGGGTGACGCTCGGCCTCCACCCGCACGTGTGCGGCTGCCACTACGTCCGCGTCCTGGACGGCGTCCCCCGGGTCTTCGCCGAGTACGTGCCCGGCGGCAGCCTGCGGGACCTGATCGCCGACCGGAGGCTGTACGAGGGCGGCCCCGCCGAGGCCCTCGCCCGCGTCCTGGACCTGGCGATCCAGACCGCCCGCGGCCTGGACCACGCCCACGGGCGCGGGCTCGTGCACCGGGACGTCAAACCCGGCAACGTCCTCGTCGACGTGGACGGCACCGCCAAGGTGACCGACTTCGGGCTCGCCGGGGCCCTCGAAGCGGGCGCGCGGGAGCTGGCCCCCGGGGGCGGGATGACCCCCGCGTACGCCTCGCCCGAGCAGTTCGCGGGCGCCCCGCTGAGCCCGCGCACGGACGTCTTCAGCTTCGCCGTGTCGGTCCACGAGATGTTCACCGGCGAAGTGACCTGGCTGCTCGGCGCGGTGGCGGGCGAGGCCCTGGCGGCGGCCCGCGCCGCCACGCCCGGGACATACGCGGGGCACGAGGCGGGGCGGGACCCTGGGCCGGACCGGCGGCGGGGCACGGGCCCGGGGCCCGGGGCGTACCCGGAGGGGCTGCCGGTGCTGCCCGACGGGGTCGCGGACCTCCTCGCCCGCTGCCTGCGCGAGGACCCGGCGGACCGCCCGGCCTCCCTGCGCGAGGTCGCGGACGAACTGGCCGTGCTCTACCGGGAGTCGACCGGCCGGCCCTACCCCAGGCCGTGGCCCGTGGCGGCCGGGCTGCGCGCCGACGAACTCAACAACCGGGGCCTCTCCCTCCTCGACCTCGGCCGTACGGAGGAGGCGGACGAGACCTTCGCCGCCGCGCTCGCCGTCGACCCGCGCCATCCCGAGGCCACCTACCACGTGGGCCTCGCGCGCTGGCGGCGCGGTGCGATCACCGACGAGGAGCTGCTCACCGCCCTGGAGGCCACCCGCACCGACCGGCCGGGAACCCCCCACGACCACCACCCCGTTCCCGCCCCTGCCGCCGGGTCGCCCGGACCGGAGCGCGTGAGCGCGCTCGTGCGCGAGGTGGAGCGGGAACGCGGCGCCCTCGGCCCGCCCGAGCCGGTCCGGTCGCTGCCCTGGTACGCGTACGAGCGGTGGACCGACACGCCGCGCGGCCGGATCCTCAGCGCGGAACCGGACCTGGAGGTCAGGCCCACCGGCGACGGGCGGCGCGCGCTCACCGCGTGCGACGGCCGGGTCCGGCTCTGGGACCTGGACGCCCGGCGCCCGGTCGCCGCCCCGATCGCCGAACTGGACGGCGCGCGCCACTCCGTGGACCTCTCGCCCGACGGGCGGTGGGCCGCCGGAGTCGGCACGGACGGCCTGGTCCGGCTCTGGGACCTCCGCGACGGCCGCTGCCGCCGGACCTTCCCCCCGTACTACCGCTCCGGTGACACCGCCGTGCACGCGCTCCGGCTCCTCCCGGACGCACGGCTGGTCGTCGCGGGCACCAGCGACGGCACGGTCGTCGGCTGGGACCTCGTGACCGGCGGCGCCCGCTTCGTCCACGAGGGCCACGCGGAGGGCGAGGTGGCGGCGACCCCGGACGGACGCCTCCTCGTCTTCCGGGGCCCGGACGGCGTGGTGTGCCTGCGCGACCCGGACGGGTCCGCCGGGCGGACGCGGCTCCCGCTGCCCGACGGCACCCCGTCGTACGCGAGCCCGCCCCTCGCGCTCGCCCCTGACGGAAGGACCGCGGCCGCCGCCCTCCTCAACGGCGGCATCCACCTCTGGGACCCCGCCACCGGCGCCCTCCTGCGCGCCTTCGAGGGCCGCGCCGTCCGCCTGGCGTTCGGCGCGGACGGCCGGTTCCTCGCGGGCGGTGGCCGCACCGGCGAGGTCCTGCTCTGGGAGACCGCCACCGGCCGCACCCTGCGGACCTACCGCGGCCATCAGGGGCAGGTCGACGCCGTCGCCTTCCTCGACGACGGACGCCACCTCCTCTCCGCGGGGCGGGACGGCACGGCCCGGCGGTGGCGGCTGCCCGAGCCGTACACGGCGGCCGTACGGCTCAGCCGGCCGCGGCGGCACGCCGAACTCAGCGGCCTGCACGACACCGTGGCCCGGATGGTCACCGAGGCCGGGCGGGAACGGCGGGACGGCCGCCCGGCCGCCGCCCTCGCCCTGCTCACCCGCGCCCGCGCCACGCCCGGCCACGAGCGGGCCCCGGAGGTGCTCGCCGCCTGGCGCGAGCTCGCCCGCGAGCCCCACATCACCCGCACCGGCCTGCGCAGCGCCTGGCCCGGCGTGCCCCTCGCGCGGTTCCGCTCGCGGGTGAGCGCGGCGGCCCTGTCCCCGGACGGCCGGACGGCGGCGGTGCGGACGGCGGGCACCGTGCGCGTCCTCGACACCGGGTCGGGCGAACCCGGCCCGGTGATCGAGGGCCTGTCCGACGGCTGGAGACGGGCCGTGCGCTTCACCGGCGACGGGCGCACGCTGCTGACCTCCGCCCAGGACGGGCGACTGGACGCCTGGTCCGCGCGGACCGGCGAGAACCTGGCGTCGCTGCGGATCGCCCTGGGCGCGGCCGAGGCCGGGTTCACCGACGACGGCCGGCGCGCCCTCGTGTGGAGCGCCGACAACCGCGTACGCCTCTGGGACATGGCCACGGGCGCGTGCCTGCGGACCCTCGACGGCGACCACGGCAGGACCTCGGCCCTGTGGCTCGCGCCGGACGGGCGCACCGCGGCGCTGCCCGGCCCGGACAGCACCGTGTGGCTCTGGGACCTGGAGACCGGCCGCCGACGGCTCTCCCTGCACGGCCACACCGCCCCCGTACGGAGCCTCGTCGGGTTCACCGGGCCCGCGGGCGGCGGCGGGGTGCGGCGGCTGCTCCTGCTCTCCGGCGGCGGGCCGGAGGACCGCAGGATGCGGCTGTGGGACGTCGTGAGCGGTGTGCTCGTGGCGGTCCTCGACGAGCACCCGGGATACGTCCGTACCCTCCGCCCGACGCCCGACGGCCGGTTCGTCCTGGCCGTGGACTCCGAACGCGGCCTGGGCGTCTGGGACCTGGGCAACGGGCGCCGGCTGCGGGTCCTCGACGGGCCGCCGGGCGGGTTCGACGACGTCGTGGTCGCGCCGGACGGCTGCGCGGCCTTCGCGGCGGAGGCGGACGGAACCGCAGGGGTCCTGCGTGCGTGGGTCCTCGACTGGGAGCTGACCGCGCGGCGGACATGACGCCCTGCGTGACGACGACCGGGACGACGACGAGACGGCTACCGGGACGACGACGAGACGACGAGGAAGGAGACCGCCGTGCTGTTCGGCCGGAGACGCAAGCGCCAGACCACCGGGGACACCGGGGACACCGGGAACTCCGGGGACACCAAGGACTCCGGGAACCCTGCCGGGGCCCCCGAGGAGAGCCCCGGAGCGAGCCCCGGCGAGGGCCGTTCCGGGTACGACGCAGGGGAGCTGGGCCCGCTGCTGCGGGCGCTCGTGGAGCTGACCGGCGACCCGCGGGTGGACACCCGGGCCGCTCGGCACGCGCACCGGGCGCGTTCCGGCGACGCCGACGCCCTGGTGCGCCTGGGGGGCCTGCACTGGCAGCAGGGCCGCGCCGAGGAGGCGGAGCGGGAGTTCCGCCGCGCGGCGGAGCTGGGCCACTCCATGGCGATGGGCAACCTCTCGGTCGTCTTCCGCGAGACCGGCCGACAGGCCGAGTCCCTGCGCTGGCAGCGCAGGGCCGCGGAGCAGGGGTACGCCCCCTGCATGGTGGAAGAGGGCTTCCTCGCCGCCGACGCCGGCCGCATGGACGAGGCGGAACGCTGGTTCCGGGGCGCGGCGGAGCGGGACCACGTGGGCGGGATGCTGACCCTCGGCATGGTGCTCCGGGACACCGGCCGCACGGAGGAGGCCGAGCGGTGGCTGCGGAAGGCCGCGGAGGGCGGCGACGCCTCGGCCATGTACTCCCTGGCCCACCTCGTCGCCCGGGCGGGGCGCGAGGCGGAGGCCGAGCAGTGGTACCGGCGGTCCGCCGAGGCAGGTGAACCGCAGGCCATGAACAACCTCGGCAACATCCTCCGCGACAGCGGCCGCGCCGCCGAGGCCGAGCAGTGGTACCGGCGCTCGGCGGAGGCGGGCGAGCCGATGGGCATGCTGAACCTCGGGGAGGCGCTGGAGCGTTCGGGCGCGCGTTCGGCCGAGGCCGTCCGCTGGTACGAGCGGGCCTCGGCCGCCGGGTCGCAGAAGGCCGCCGCACACCTGCGCCGCCTGCGGGCGGCCGGTGGGGGCGGCGGCGCAGGTGGCGGCGCGGGGCGGGGAGGCCGCACGTGACCGCCCCGCCGACCGCCCCGACCGTCACCCTCGTACAGGTGAAGGGCCGCTTGGCCGGGCAGGAGCACGTGTTCACCGAGCGCACCACCTGCCTCCTGGGCCGCGCCGCCGAATGCGTACCCCGCCTCCCGGACGACGCACACCACCGGACGGTCTCCCGGCACCACTGCCTCCTGGACATCAACCCGCCCGAGATCCGCGTCCGCGACTTCGGCAGCCGCAACGGCACCTACGTCAACGGCCGCCCCATCGGCCGTCGCGCCCGGGGCCAGTCGCCCGAGGAGGGCGCCGCCCTCGTCCTCCCGGAGCACGACCTCGCCGACGGCGACGAACTCCGGATCGGGGACACCGTCTTCCGTGTGCGCGTCCGCGTCCCGGTCGTCGCACGGCCGGCGTCGCCGTCCCGCGCGTGCGCCGCCTGCGGCCGTGAGCCGGGCGAGGGGGCCGCCCCGGAGGCGTACGCCCAGGCCGGGGAGTACGTGTGCGAGGCCTGCCGGGCCGAGCCGTCCGTCGTCCTGCGGCTGCTCCTCGACGTGGCGCGCGGCGGCCGCGAGGACCTGGCGTCCCTCGCCGACCACGACCTCGTGCGCGAGCTGGGGCGCGGCGGCATGGGCGCGGTCCACCTCGCCCGGCACCGGCCCACCGGCCGAGAGGTCGCCCTGAAGCTGATGCTGCCCCGGGTCGCGGCGCGGCCCGACGCGCGGGCCCGCTTCCTGCGCGAGGCGGCCCTCACCCGCTCCCTGCGGCACCCCCACATCGCGGCGCTGCACCACGTCGGCTTCGCCGAGGGCACCTTCTTCCTGACGATCGAGTACTGCCCCGGCGGCAGCCTCGACCGGCTGCTCGTCGAGCGCGGCGGGAAGCTGCCGCTTGAGGAGGCCCTGCCGCTGGCCCTCCAGGTCCTCGACGGCCTCGCCCACGCGCACGACCAGGGCGTCGTGCACCGGGACCTCAGCCCCGGCAACATCCTGCTGGACCGGGCCCCGGGCGGCGCGACCGTGGCGAAGGTGGCCGACTTCGGGCTCGCCAAGGCCTTCGACCAGGCCGGTCTGAGCGGACTGACCAGGACCGGGGCCGCGGCCGGCAAGCCCTGGTACGTCCCGCGCCAACAGGTCGTCAACTTCCGCGACGCCCGGCCCGCCGTCGACGTCTGGGCCTTCGCCGCCTGCCTCTACAAGATGCTCACCGGCCGCGTCCCGCGCCTCTTCCCGCAGGGCCGGGACCCCTGGCACGTCGTCCTCCGGACCCCGGCGACCCCGCTGGGCGAGGCCGCACCCGACCTGCCGCGCGAGCTCACCGAGGTCATCGACCACGCCCTGCGGGAACAGCCGGAGATCGGCTTCCCGGACGCGGGCGCCCTCAGGGAGGAGCTCCGGGCCGTGTGGGGCTCGGGCCGAGACGCCGTTTCCGCCGGCTGACCAGCGCGCGGCCTCCCCCGCGGAGCGCGAGAAGGAGAAGGGAACGGGGCCCCGGGACGGGGGCGGGCCACGAGGAGCGGACGTCCGGCACGGGGAGTTCACCCGGGGTGTACCGGAACACCGCCTGGTGATCGGCCGGGGGTCGCCCGGCTCGGCGGTAATGGCGGCCTGTGCCCGGTGCCGCCCGACGCGCGGGCGTCGCCCCCGTCCCGTACGCCCCCTGGAGAACGTGTGCGTCCCGTCGAGATCGACGACGACGGGCCCGGCATCGCCGAGACCGCGCCCGCCGAGACCGCGCCCGCCGAGACCGCGCCCGGTGAGGACGCGCCCGGCGAGGACGCCGAGGCCGTGGAGCGCGCCCCCCGAGGGCCCCTCCGGCGGGCCCCGGCGTGCGCCTCCCTCCTCGCCCTCCTGCTGTTCTGCCTCGCCACCGCGCTCTCCCGCAGCCACCCCTTCGGCCCCGTCACCAGGAACGTCGTCGACCTGGGCCAGCAGTACCTGCCGTACCACGCCTACTGGCGGAGCCTGTGGCGCGGCGAGACCCACGGGGATGCCTTCCTCAACTGGAACTCGGGCTTCGGCTCCAACTTCCTCGGCGACATCGGCACCTATCTGAGCAGCCCCTTCGACCTGCTCGTCGTGGTCTTCCCGGCCGGCCGGGAAGACCTCGCCCTCTATGTCGTCACCGCCGTGAAGATCGCGGCCGCGGCCGCCGCCATGGCCGCGCTGCTGCCGCGGCTGCGCCCCGGGCCCTGGCCCGTCGCCGCCGTGCTCGCCACCGCGTACGCCCTCTCCGGCTGGACCCTCAACCACGGCTCCACCGTCCCCATGTGGCTCGACGGCCTCGTCGCCTTCCCGCTCCTCTGCCTGGTGGGGGAGTGGGCCCGGACCGGGCGCCGCCCCGTCCTCGGCCCGGTGGTCGTCGCCCTCGCCTGGACCGCCAACTTCTACACGGCGTACATGGCCACCGTCGGCGCCGCCCTCGTGCTCGCCGTCCGCCTCCTCACCGCCGAGGAAGGCGCGCCCCTCCGCCGCCGCACCGCCGGGCTGTTCCGTGCCGCCCGGAGCGTCCTCATCGGCATCGGGCTCGCCGCCCCGCTCGTCGCCGTCGTCTTCCTGGCCACCCGCACCGCCGACCCCACGCCGCCGACCGCCTTCGCGCCCGCGGCCTGGACCGAGGTCCTCGCCCGCTTCCTGCCCGCCACCGCGAGCACCGCGAGCCCGGCGCTCTTCATCGGCACGCCCGCGCTCCTGCTCGCCCTGACCCTGCCCTTCAACCGGGCCGTCGCCCCGCGCGTCCGCGCCGCCTGGACGGTGGCGGTCCTCGGCGTCACGCTCTCCCTCCAGTGGGAGCCCACGCACCTCCTCTGGCACGCCGGGGCCTCGCCGAACGGCAACCCGTACCGCCAGACCTTCGTGCTCTGCGGGCTGCTGCTCGTCGGAGCCTGGCTGTCCGTCGCCCCCGGCGTGCCCCGGCCCGCCGCGCTCCTCGCCGGCGGCGCGCTCCTCGCGCTCCTGGCCTGGTCGGCCCGCGGCAGCCTCGACATCGACCCCTGGACGTACCCGACGCTCGGCGTCGCCGCGCTCCTCGCCCTCGCCGCCGCCCTCGCCGCCCTGCTCCCGGCGCTCCTCGCCGGCCGGGGGAGGGCCGCCCGCGCGCTGCCCGTCCTCGCCGTCGCCCTGCTCGTCGCCGCCCAGGCCGGGGAGAACGCCGTCACCGGATGGCGCGTCGAGGAGCGGCAGCGCGACGCGGTCGCCTGGTCCCCCCGACTCGGCCCCTGGCACGCCGACATGGCCCGCGCGGTCGCGCGCGCCGACGCCTGGCCCGACCACCGTACGGACCCCGGGGAGGTCCCCGGCGGCAACGACGCCCTGGTCGTCGGCGGGCAGGGCGCCGACCTGTACAGCAGCCTCACCTCCGAGACCACCTCCCGGACCCTGGCCGACCTCGGCTTCGGCTCCTACGCCAAGGGCCGCCACCCGGTCACCCTCGACAACCCCGTGACCGACGCGCTGTTCTCGATCGGGACCCGGATGCGCTCGCGGCCCACCGAACCCGTCCGCAAGGACGCCGCCCCGCGCGCGACGATCACGGCCACGACCGTGCCCGTACCCCCGCTCGTCACCGTCCGCCCCGCGCCGGACAGCCCCGCGGGCTCCCCGGCGGCGACCGACCCGCGCGACTCCGCCTTCCGGAACCAGGAACTCCTTCTCGGCGCTTCGGTGTACGACCTGCCGGCGGTGCGCCGGTCCGGACGCACCGTCACGGCCCGCTGCCCCGCGGGGTCCACCCTCTGGTTCTGGGCGCCCGAGTTCCACGGCACCGCCGCGCTCGCGGGCGGCGCCCCCGTCCCGTACGACGGCCGCCCGCCGGCCGTGCGCGCCCCCATGCGGGCGCTCGGCACCGTGCCCGGCTCCGGCGAGGTGCGCGTCGAACTGGTCCCTGACGCCAAGGCGAAGACCAAGGGGAAGATCCGGCTGCCCGCCCAGGCGCTCGGCTGCCTGGACCGCGCCCGCCTCGACGCCGCCGTACGACGGCTGACCGCCACCGGCGCCACCGAGGTCCGCGCCACCGGACACGGCGTCACCGCCCAACTGCCGCAGGGCAGCACGGGCCTCGCCGTCCTCGCCGTGCCCCGCCTCTCCGGCTGGCGCTGCGCCGCGGGCGACGCCGAGCCGGTGTCCGCCCGCGCCTACCGGGGCCTCGTCGCCGTACCGCTCGACGGCCGCGCCACCTCCGTCAGCTGTTCCTTCCGGCCGCCGGGGCTCCGGCTCGGCGCCGCCGTCGGCGGCACGGCGCTGCTCGCCCTCGCCGCCACCTGGCTTCTGGACCGGAGAACCCGCGGGGCGCGCGTGCCGCGACGGGGGCCCGGTTTCCACCGGGGACGACAAGAGTTCACCCGCAGTGCACGCCCGGATCGTTTCCCGGGGAAACGGGCCGATTACTCTGCCCGCCGTACCGGCGTTTGACCGTTCGATTTCAGTGTTGGGAATCCGTGTGCCGAAACTGTCCGTCGTCGTCCCGTTCCACAATGTCGGGGCGTACGCTCCCGACACCCTCCGCAGCCTCGCGAACAACGCGGATCCGGAGTTCGAGTTCCTGCTGATCGACGACTGTTCCACGGACGACACCCCGGAGATCCTCGACCGCTGGCGCGACCGCCTCCCGAACTCCACCGTCATCCGGCACGAGACCAACCTCGGCGTCGCCCAGGCCCGCAACACCGGCATCGACGCGGCGCGCGGCGCGTACCTCACCTTCCTCGACGGCGACGACTGGTACGCCCCCGGACACCTGCGGGCCGCCGTCGCCGGAATCGAGCGCCTCGGCTGCGATTTCGCCCGCACCGACCACGTCCTTTCGGAAGGCCGGAAAAGGCAGATCAAATACGCTCCGGCCAAGCACAGGGACACGGTCATGGACCCCCGTGACGGCATTTCCCCGGCCGGCATGGTGACGATGGTCGACTATCCCTTCGTCCCCTTCGGCATCTACGGCGCGCGGCTCTTCCGGAACGGGGAATCGCGTTTCGAGACCTCCCTGCGCACGGCCGAGGACCGGCTCTGGGTCTGGCGCCTCCACCTCAAGGCCCGCACCTACGCGGCGCTCTCCCTGCACGGCGTCTTCTACCGGCGCGGCGTCACCACGTCCCTCACCCAGATCACCGACAACCGCCAGCTGGACTTCATCCCCTCCTACGACCTCCTCCTCGACGAGGTCTCCCGGGACGTGGACGCCGACCGCTTCCTGCCCAAGGCCGTCCGCACCTACTGCGCCATGATCGCCTTCCACGTGAACAAGGCGGGCGGGTACGAGCCCGAGGTCGCCCGGAAGCTGCGGTCCGACGTCGCGGACGCCCTGCACCGCATGCCGCGGGAGGTCCTCGACGAGACCCTCGCCACCATGGACACCCCCCGCAGCACCCTCCTCCGGAGCCTGCGCGACACCGGAAGGACCGCCTGACCCATGGCCCCCGCCGCCCCCGACGACCGCCGCCCGGTCCAGATCTTCCAGGTGTCCACCCTCTACGGAGCCGCCACCGTCGCCGCCGCGCTCGACGCCGGCCGGTACGGCCCCCGCGAGGACGCCCGCCGGCTCCTGCTGCTCTCCCACAACGCGGAGATCCCCGAGACCGCGCTGCGCCTGGAGAGCATGGCCGGGTACGACCGGATCGCCGCCCGCTTCGACGGCGTCCTCGACTGGAACGAGACGATCCACCCGTACCACCCCGCCACCTGGGCGCCCCGGCCCGAGGAGGCCCCGCTCTGGCAGCGCGTCCTGCGCACCGCCTGGGGCCTCGGCACCGCGCCCGTCGAGCTGATCGTCGAGTCCATCCAGGTCAATCCCGCCAAGGCACTCGCCGGAGCCTTTCCCGAGAGCACCGTCGACGTCTACGCCGACGGCCTCATGAGCTACGGCCCCACCCGCTCCGACCTGCCCCAGTCGGTCGCCTGCCGCATCCGGCGCGTCCTCCACCTCGACCTCGTGCCCGGCCTGCGGCCCCTGCTGCTCACCGAGTACGGCGTCGGCGCCGAGCTCGTCCCCGACGAGGCCTTCCGGGCGGTCCTCGCCGAGATCGCCGCGGCCGTCGCCGACGACCCGGCGATCGACGGGGCCGTCGAGCGGGCCGCCGCCGCCGAACCCACCGCGCTGCTGCTCGGCCAGTACCTCGCCGCCCTCGGCCTCCTCACCGCCGAGGAAGAGGAGGACCTGCACCTGCGGATGGTGCGGGGCGCGGTCGCGGCCGGACACCGCTCCCTCGTCTTCAAGCCCCACCCGACCGCCCCCGTGCGCTACTCGCAGGTGCTCCACGAGGAGGCCGAGCGGGCGGGCGTGCGGCTCACCGTCCTCGACGGGCCGCTGCTCGCCGAGACCTTCTACGAGCGCTGCCGTCCCCGGCTCGTCGTCGGATGCTTCTCCACGGCGCTGCTCACCGCCGCCGTCTACTACGACGTCCCCGTCGCGCGGGTCGGCACCGCCGAGCTGCTCGCCCGGCTGACACCGTTCGAGAACAGCAACCGCATCCCGCTCACGGTCGTCGACCACCTCGTCCCGGACCTGGAGGGCGACGCGGCGCCCGCCGTGCCCGGCCCCGCCCCCGCCTCCCTCGCCCCGCTCGTCCGGGCCGTCGGCTACTGCATGCGGCACACGAGCCACCCCGGCATGCGGGAGGAGACGGAGCGGTTCCTCGCCGCCCACCACGCCGAACCCGGCACCGCCCACCACTTCACCGTCGAGCGGCTGACCCGGCTGGGCCTGCCCGGCGGCGACCCGGCCGCCGCGCGCACGGCGGCCACGGCGGGCCGACGCCTCCGGAACCTCGTGCGGGCCCGCAGGCC
The DNA here is from genome assembly GCF_053589515.1 of Streptomyces sp. NPDC003327. Lineage (NCBI taxonomy): Bacteria > Bacillati > Actinomycetota > Actinomycetes > Kitasatosporales > Streptomycetaceae > Streptomyces > Streptomyces sp. NPDC003327. Next base: position 98,197 of record NZ_JBSFSA010000016.1, read on the forward strand.
CTGAGACCCGGCGGTCGGCGGGGCACCTGAGCCGGGCACCCCGGCGGTCGGCGGGGCACCTGAGCCGGGCACCCCGGCGGTCGGCGGGGCATCTGAGCCGGGCACCTCGGCGGTCGGCGGAGGCGCCTCAGCGGTCCGCGGACCGGACGAGCGTGAAGACGGCGCCCTCCGGGTCGGACACCAGGGCGAGGCGCCCGGCCGTGCCGTCCCGGGGCGGCCGCAGCACCCGTCCGCCGAGCTCGGTGACGAGCCGCGCGGCCCCGTCGACGTCGGCGACCTCGAAGTACGTCATCCAGTGCGCGCCCCGGTCCCGGGGCAGCGCGTTGCCGACGCCGTGCAGGGAGGCCACCGGGCGGCCGTCGAGGAGGAGCGTCGCGTAGTCGTGGTCGGCGGAGACGACGGGCTCGACCTCGTACCCGAAGACCGAGCGGTAGAACTTCCCGGCCGCGGACGTCTCGTACGTGAGCAGCTCGTTCCAGACCGGCGTCCCGGGCGGGCCCGCGGCCGCCGTGCCGTGGTGCGCCTCCGCCTGCCAGACGCCGAAGGTCGCACCGATCGGGTCGGCGCAGATCGCCATCCGGCCGGCCTCGCCCGCGTCCAGCGGCCCCACCGCGACCGTCCCGCCGCAGCTGCGGATGGCCTCGGCGGTCTCGTCGGCGTCCGGCGTGGCGAGGTAGGGCGTCCAGGCGATGCGCAGGTGCCGGTCCGGCGGCATCTGGCCGATGCCGGCGACCTCCTTGCCGTCCAGCAGGGCCCGGACGTACGGGCCGAGCTGCTGCGGACCGGGGACGAAGTCCCAGGCGAAGAGCGCGTTGTAGAACTCCCGTGTCGCGTCGATCCCGTGCACCATCAGGCTCACCCAACAGGGTGTACCGGGTGTACGCCGAGTCGCCTCGGTCATCGTCACTCTCTCCTCGGACCGCTTCCACTGACCGTGCCCGTGCCGATGGTCGCACCGAAAACCGAAAGGCGCGTCGCGCCCCGCCCACGAGGCCGACGGTGGCGGGATCCGGTGGGTCCGGTGGGAGGGACGCCGGGGATTCCCCGCCACGGCCGTGCGGCTGCGCGAGGATGGCTCCCATGAAGCCCATCATCTCCGCAAGCGAACTTCTCAGCGAGTCGGCCGGGGAGCGGCCGCCGGTCCTCCTGGACGTCCGCTGGACGCTCGGCGGCCCGCCCGGGCGGCCGGAGTACGAGGCCGGTCACCTCCCCGGCGCGGTCTACGTCGACCTGGACACCGAACTCGCCGGTCCGCCCGGCACCGGCGGCCGCCATCCGCTGCCGGACGTGGCGGCCTTCGGGGCGGCGATGCGCCGGGCCGGCGTCTCGACCGGGCGGCCCGTCGTCGTCTACGACGGCGGTCTCGGCTGGGGTGCGGCCCGCGCCTGGTGGCTGCTCCGCTGGGCCGGCCACCCCGACGTGCGGGTCCTCGACGGCGGCCTCGCCGCCTGGACGGGGGAGCTGTCCCGCGAGACCCCGTCGCCGGAGCCCGGTGACTTCCGGCCGAAGCCGGGGGCGCTCGGTCTGCTCGACGCGGACGAGGCGGCGGCGCTGGCCCGCTCGGGGCTGCTCCTCGACGCCCGGGCGGCCGAGCGCTACCGGGGTGACGTGGAGCCGATCGACAGGGTCGGCGGGCACATCCCGGGCGCGGTCTCGGCCCCGACGACGGAGAACGTCGGCCCGGACGGCCTGTTCCTCGCAGCCGACGCGCTGCGCGAGCGGTTCACCGCCCTGGGCGTCGGCGCGGGAACGCCGGTCGCCGTCTACTGCGGCTCCGGCGTCTCGGGCGCCCACGAGGTCCTGGCGCTGGCGCTCGCGGACATCCCCGCGGCGCTCTACGCGGGCTCCTGGTCGGAGTGGTCCTCCGACCCGTCCCGCCCGGTCGCCACGGGCCCCGACCCCCAGTAGGCCTCCGGGAGCGACGGAGCCGCCGCGCCCCCGTCCCGTACGTACGACGAGGCCCGCCCCGTACGCGCGCCGCGCCCCCCTCCGTACGCACGACGAGGCCCGCACCTGACGTCAGGTGCGGGCCTCCTCACGACGTACAAGGAGTCGTGCGTCAGTCCTGCTTCTTCCGCCGGGTGCCGAAGACGATCTCGTCCCAGCTCGGCACCGCCGCGCGGCGGCCCGGGCGGACGCCGTCGGCCTCCGCCTGGCGGTCCGTTGCGCCGTGGAGGCGGTCGCGGTGGCCCGAGACGGCGCGTGGCATGAGGACGTCGGCGTACGCGGCTCCGGCACCCGCCGAGGCGGCCGGGGCCGGGGGTTCCTCGGCCTCCGCCTCCTCCGCGGGCTCGGTCTCCGGGGGATCGGGCACGACCATGTCGCCGCGGAAGCTCGGCACGGCCTCCAGGAGGCTCGTCAGCGAGTCGCGCTCCTCCTCCGGCTCGGCGGCGGACGCGGAGGGCGCCCGGTCCAGCTGCCGGTCGAGGGCCCGGTCGAGCGGCCGGTCCCTCGGCAGCCGGGCGATGCGCGGCACGAAGGGGAAGCTGGGCTCGGGGGCGGCGGCGATGGTGTCGTCGGTCTCGCCGATGAGGGCCCGCGCCTCGTCGTCGACGGCCTGGACGAGCCGGCGCGGCGGGTCGTAGGTCCAGCTGGCGGTGTGGACCTCGCCCGCGACGCGGTAGACGAGCAGCACCTCCCAGGTGCCGTCGTCGCGCCGCCAGGAGTCCCACTGCACGGTGTCCTTCTCGGCGCCGCGCAGCAGCAGCCGCTCCTGCACGGCCTCGCCGAGCTGGGGGCCGCTGTTCTCGCCGGGCCTGCGGACCGGGGTCTTGCGGGCCCGCTCGGCCATGAAGGCGCGCTCGGCGAGCACGGGGCCCTCGAAGCGGCGCACGCGGTCGACGGGAATGCCGGCGAGCTGGGCGACCTCCTCGGCGGAGGCACCGGCTCGTATCCGCGCCTGGATGTCACGGGGGCGGAGGTGGCTCTCCACCTCGATCTCGATCTGGCCGAGGCGCGCGCGGTCGTTGCGCACGGCGGCACGGAGCCGCTCGTCGATCGGAAGCGTGTACTCCGTGCTGTCAGCAGCCTTCAGCACCAGTCGTGTGCCGTCGTTGGAGACGGCCACGACACGCAGTTCGGGCATGGGGACCTCCCGGGTGGTGCCTGCCGACGTCACGTGCGTCGCTGCTTCCGCTAGTCGAGTGTGGCCTGCCCGGGTGCAGCCTGCCACTACCTTGCCGAGTTGCCCGGCGTGTCGGGCATGGACCCTGGAACGCCGTTATGGCACGGTTACCTGATCGCTACGCGGAGTGACTGGCGGTCACGCTGCGCAGCGGGTTTCCGTGCGGTGCCGCGGCGCCGCCGGTTCGAGTGCCGGGTTCGGCCCCCTCCCCGTGTTCCGGGCACCCGTGAAGGCGTCCGGACCCCAGGGTTCGTCAATGTACTCCATTCGGGCCACTTGGGTGGACCGGCGCGCCGCTCAACTTCTCGGGCGGTACGGGAGTTGAGTCTCCGTGACGCCCCCTCCCACGTGTCGCTCTTCACAGAACCACCGGAAACGGAACTATTCGCTTCGCCCATTTGTCCCTTCTGGGTGCACGGTGGAACAGATGAGCAAGCAGGGGTTGGCGATGCGTCAGAGGCCGGAGACCGGCACCAACGAGGCGGTGGGGGCGGGAGATACGGGGGAGACGGCGACAGCGCCGGCGCGGGACGGCAGGCGGAGGATCGATCTGAGCGTCGCTCAGGTCTCGGGCAGCGCCGTCGCCGCCGTCGTCGCCGCCAAACTCGCCGCCACCCTCGGTGTGTACGGCACGATCGTCGGCGCGGGTGTGATCAGTGTCATCGCCACCTGTGGCGGTCCGCTCTTCCAGCACCTCTTCAAGCGGACCGGCGAGCAGATGCGGGACGCGAAGGCGGCGGCCCGGCCGAAGGCCCGTCAGACCCCGGCCCGTACCCCCTTCCCGGCCCCCGCCCCCGTCCCGTACGCCGAAGAGTTCGGCGAGGCCACGACCCACGGCACCCGCGTACGGGGATGGCGGCGTCCGGCGATCGCGGCCGCCCTGGTCTTCGGCGTCACGATGGGCGGCATCACCGCCTACGAGCTCGTCTCGGGCGAGGACTTCAGCGGCACGCAGGGCAGGACGACCTTCGGTTCCGTCGTCCGGGGCGGCGGCGCGGACGACGGCCCCGGCGGCGCGGACGCGCCGGGCCGCGGCGGGACACCGACCCCGACGCCCGCGCCCTCGGATGCGGACGACGGGGACACGACCCCGGGCGGCGGGGCGGAGACGGGCGCCCCCGCGCCCACGCCGTCCGGCTCGGCCGACGGGGGCTCGACCCCGGCCGTGCCGACACCGACCGGGCCCACGACGGAACCGACGGCTCCGGCGACGCCCACGCCCCCCGCGCGGCCGACGGACCCGGCGACGCCCACCGCTCCGACCGCCCCGACGCGGACGCCCCCGACGGACCCCGCCGACCCGGCCGCCCCGCCGGCCCCGTCGGCCCCGTCGGAGTGATCCGGGCCCTGCCCCCGCCCGCCCCGCCGTCAGTCGCCCAGCACCCTGCGCAGGTGGTCGTTGCCGAAGCGCCGGTCCGGGTCGAGCCGGTCGCGCAGGGCCGTGAACTCGGCGAAGCGCGGATAGACGCCGGCGAGGTACTCGGCGTCCCGGGTGTGGATCTTGCCCCAGTGGGGCCGTCCCCCGTGCGCCGTCATGATGCGCTCCACCGCGGTGAAGTAGCCGTGGTGGGGCGTGCCCTTGTACAGGTGGACCGCGATGTAGACCGTCTCGCGCCCGAAGGCCGTGGAGAGCGGGATGTCGTCCGCCGGGGCGGTCCGCACCTCCACCGGGAAGCTCACCTTGAGCGGCGAGCCCTCGACCATCGCCTTCAGCTCGCGCAGGGCCGCGACGGCCGCCTCGCGCGGCAGCGCGTACTCCATCTCCAGGAAGCGGACCCGGCGCGGCGAGGTGAAGACCTTGTACGGGATGTCGGTGTAGGTACGGGCCGACAGCGCCCGGCTGGAGATCCTGGCGAGCGTCGGGACGACCGGCGGCACCGCGCGGCCGAGCGAGCAGGCGAGCTGGAACACGCCGTTCGAGAGGAACTCGTCCTCGATCCAGCCGCTGACCCGGCCGGGCGGCGCGGCGGGGCCCTGGCTGCGGTTGTTGCGCTTGGTGTTGCAGTTGTCCGTGTGGGGGAACCAGTAGAACTCGAAGTGCTCGTTCTCGGCGTGCAGCTCGTCGAACTCCGCGGTGACCCGTTCGAAGCTCATCGGCTCCTCGCGGGCGGTCAGCAGGAAGACGGGCTCGACGGCGAAGGTGATCGCCGTGATCACGCCCAGCGCCCCGAGGCCGATCCGGGCGGCCTCGAAGACCGCGCGCTCCTCCTCGGTCCCCTGCCCGGAGCACCTCAGCAGCGTGCCGTCGGCCGTCACCAGCTCCAGGCCGCGGATCTGCGCGGCGATCGAGGCCGAGTCGCGGCCGGTGCCGTGGGTGCCGGTGGAGACGGCCCCGGCGACGGTCTGCTCCATGATGTCGCCCATGTTCGTGAGCGACAGGCCCTCCCGGGCCAGCGCCACGTTGAGCCGCTTGAGCGGGGTGCCCGCCTCGACCGTCACGGTCATCGTCTCGCGGTCGACGCGGCGGATGCCGGCCATGAGGTCGGGCCGGACCAGGACGCCGTCGGTGGCGGCGATCGAGGTGAAGGAGTGGCCGGTGCCGACCGTCTTCACCCGCAGCCCGTCCTCCGCGGCGCGGCGCACGGCCTCGGCGAGCTCCTCGGCCGAGGCCGGCCTCACCTCCCGTACGGGGCGGGAGGTGACGTTCCCCGCCCAGTTACGCCACGGTCTGCTCGCCGCCCCTGCGCTCCCCGAGGCCGTCGGACCCGTCGCCCCCGCCGTTGTCGTCCCGTTCACGCTGCCCCTCCCGGTTCGGCACCGGCCTGCTCAGCCGGCGGTGTCCGAGCACACCCACCGCGGCCGCGAGCGCGCCCGAGACCACGGGCACCACGTACCCCGCCTCCGCTCCCGACGCGTCGACCACCCAGCCGGCGGCCGAGGAGCCGAGCGCCACGCCGATCGCGAGCCCGGTACCCGTCCAGGTCATGCCCTCGGTCAGCTTGGTGCGCGGTACGTGCGCTTCGACGAGGGCCATCGTGGTCACCATCGTCGGTGCGATGGAGAGGCCCGCGACAAAGAGCGCCACGGCCAGCAACGGCAGGTTCCCGGCCAGTAGGAGGGGGATCATACTCACGGCCATCGCGGCGATGCCCAGGAGCCACCTGCGGGAGGGCTCGCCCTTGAGGTGGAGCAGTCCGAAGACCGCGCCCGCCAGACAGGACCCGAGCGCGTACACGGCGAGGACGAGGCTCGCGGCGGCCTTCTGCCCCTGCTCCTCGGCGAAGGCGACGGTCACCACGTCCACCGAGCCGAAGATGGCGCCGGTGGCGACGAACGCGAGGGCCAGGACCTGCAGGCCGGGGGAGCGCAGGGCGGAGCCGCCGCTCGCCTCCCGGTGCGGGTGCGGCTGCGGCTCGGTCCCGCGCTGGGCGGTCAGCCAGAAGACGCCGACGGCGAGGAAGACGGCCGCGAGCAGCGGACCGGCCTCCGGGAACCAGGTCGTCGACAGGCCGATGGAGATGATCGGGCCGAAGATGAAGCACACCTCGTCGACGATCGACTCCCAGGAGTACGCCGTGTGCAGCGAGCGCGCCTCGCCGCGGTAGATCTCCGCCCAGCGGGCCCGTGTCATGGCCCCGACGCTCGGCACGACGCCGATCACGGCGGTGAAGGCGAAGAGCGTCCAGTCGGGCGCCTGCTGCTGCACGCAGAGGAGCAGCCCGCCCGCGGCGACGAGCGAGATCAGGGTGACCGGGCGGAGCACCCGGCGCTGGCCGTACCGGTCGACCAGGCGGGAGACCTGGGGGCCGAGGACGGCGGCGGACATCGCCAGGGTCGCCGAGAGGGCGCCCGCGAGGCCGTACCGACCCGTGACCTGGGAGATCATCGTGACGATGCCGATGCCCATCATGGACAGCGGCATGCGGCCGAAGAACCCGGCCACGGAGAACGAGGTGGTGCCGGGCGCCGAGAAGATCGCGCGGTAGGGACTGGCCAAGGGGAACTCCGGATCTCCGTGCGTCGGCGCGGCGACCCCGCGCGTACTCAACACGTGTAATTAACGTCTAAAGCCTACGGCGTTGAAGTCGATGAGGCATCCCCCTTTTTTCGGACGGGCCGCGACCCGCGCCGTCAGCGGCGGGTGGCAGGATCGGAGCCATGTCCGATCAGCACGATCCCGCCCCGTACGACGCCCTGCTGCTGCTCTCCTTCGGCGGCCCCGAGGGCCCGGACGACGTGGTCCCGTTCCTGGA
>NZ_JBSFSA010000017.1:0-105360 GCF_053589515.1 Streptomyces sp. NPDC003327
GGCGGTGCCCTGCCGGACGGCGACGATGTGGCCGTCGTGCTCGGCGAGGACCTCGACCTCGGCGCCGACGGACTGCGCGCGGCCCGGGCGACGCCCCGTACGGCCGGTGGCGAGGGACGTTCCGGCGTGAGCCAGCCCACACCTGTCGTATCGTGGACCGCGATCCATGCGACAGATCGGCAGGACAGTGGGCAGGGAAACGGCAGGAGGCGGCCGGTGACCGTCGACGACTCGAATACGGGCGGCGGGGCCGAGCCGGCCGAACCGCCGACGTATCCGACCCCCCACCATGCCGTCGACCACACGGCCGAGCCGACCGACGACCCGCTCGCCATCCGCCTCGAACAGCTCATCCTCGGCGCCGACCGCCGCTACACACCCTTCCAGGCGGCCCGCACCGCCGGCGTCTCCATGGAGCTGGCGTCCCGCTTCTGGCGGGCGATGGGCTTCGCGGACATCGGCCAGGCCAAGGCGCTCACGGAAGCCGACGTCCTGGCCCTGCGCCGCCTCGCCGGTCTCGTCGAGGCGGGGCTGCTCAGCGAGCCCATGGCCGTCCAGGTGGCCCGCTCCACCGGCCAGACGACGGCCCGGCTCGCCGAATGGCAGATCGACTCCTTCCTGGAGGACCTCACCGAGCCGCCCGAGCCCGGCATGACCAGGACCGAGGTCACGTACCCCCTGGTCGAGCTGCTCCTGCCCGAGCTGGAGGAGTTCCTCATCTACGTGTGGCGGCGCCAGCTCGCCGCCGCCACCGGCCGCGTCGTCCAGGCCCAGGACGACGAGGAGATGGTCGACCGGCGCCTCGCCGTCGGCTTCGCCGACCTCGTCGGCTTCACCCGGCTCACCCGCCGCCTGGAGGAGGCCGAGCTCGGCGAGCTGGTGGAGGCCTTCGAGACGACCTGCGCCGACCTCGTCGCCGCGCACGGCGGCCGGCTCATCAAGACCCTCGGCGACGAGGTCCTCTACGCGGCCGACGACGCCGGAATAGCGGCCGAGATCGCGCTGCGCCTGATCGAGACGCTCAGCCACGACGAGACGATGCCCGCCCTGCGCGTCGGCATCGCGTTCGGCACGGTCACGACCCGCATGGGCGACGTCTTCGGCACCACCGTGAACCTGGCCAGCCGCCTCACCTCGATAGCGCCGAAGGACGCCGTCCTCGTCGACAGCGCCTTCGCGGAGGAACTGACCCGGACGGGCGAGGCGCCGGTCTCGGAGGCGCAGGCGGCGGAGGAGGCGGCGCGCGCGGAGAAGGAGGGCCGCAAGGCCGACACGTACCGCTTCGCGCTCCAGCCGATGTGGCAGCGCCCGGTGCGTGGCCTCGGAGTCGTGGAGCCCTGGCTCCTGACCCGCCGCCCGTCCTAGGATTCCGGTGAACAGCCGTTAACAGGCGTTAACCGGGAGGGTCTCCGCGATGTCCGAGCAGCAGGGCGAGCAGCAGTCCGAGCAGCGTTTTGGTGAGTTCGTGGTGGTGCGGAGGGACGGGTTCGTCGCCGAGCTCGTCCTCGACCGCCCCAAGGCCATGAACGCCGTCTCCTCCGAGATGGCCCGCTCCATCGGCGCCGCCTGCGACGCGCTCGCCGCCGACCCGGCCGCCCGGGTCACGGTTCTGACCTCCTCGAACGACCGTGCCTTCTGTGTCGGCGCCGACCTCAAGGAGCGGAACTCCTTCACCGACGCCGAGCTGGTGCGCCAGCGCCCGACGGCCCGCGCCGCGTACACCGGCGTGCTCGACCTGCCGATGCCGACCGTCGCCGCCGTGCACGGCTTCGCGCTCGGCGGGGGCTACGAGCTGGCCCTCGCCTGTGACGTCATCGTCGCCGACGCGACCGCCGTCGTCGGACTCCCCGAGGTCTCCGTGGGCGTCATCCCGGGCGGCGGCGGTACGCAGCTGCTGCCGCGCCGGGTGGGCGCGGCGCGCGCCGCCGAGCTGGTCTTCACGGCCCGCCGGGTCGAGGCGGCGGAGGCCCGCGAGCTGGGCCTCGTCGACCTCCTGGAGGAGGACGCGCGGACGGCGGCCCTGGAGCTCGCCGCCCGGATCGCGGCGAACTCGCCGGTGGGGCTGCGCGCCGCGAAGCGGGCGATGCGGCTCGGGCACGGCCTCGACCTGCGGGCCGGCCTGGAGGTCGAGGACGCGGCCTGGCGGTCGGTGGCGTTCTCGGGCGACCGCGCCGAGGGGGTGGCGGCGTTCAACGAGAAGCGCACGCCGCAGTGGCCGGGCGAATGATCCGCATGATTCATTTTTGTACCGAATATCACGTTCCGTGACGTCTCGGTGGGGAAAACGGATCAAACCTCCCTAAGCTGGAGGAATGGGTGAGGACAGGCGGCTGCGGGCCGTAGTGGCGCTGGCGCAGGGGATGGCCGCCGCGCACACCCCGCGCGAGTTCTGGCGGGCGGCGGCGCTCGGGGCCTGCGACGGGCTCGACGGGAGCTTCGCCGCCCTGTCCGTCTGGCAGCGGGACCACGGGCGCCTCAAGGTCCTCGTGAACGCGGGGGAGCGGGCTCCGGGGGAGGAGGAGTTCCCGGACGCGGAGACGTACCCGGTCCACCAGTTCCCGGAGATCACCGAGTTCCTGCACGAGCAGTGGGCGGGCGGCGGCGAGCCCGACTCCTGGGTGGAGACCGCCGACGACCCCCTCCCGACGGGGCGGGTCCTGGGGCTGCGCCGCCGGGGACGGGGCTGCTGCGTCGTCGCCCCGATCGTGCTGCACGGGCGGGCCTGGGGGGAGCTGTACGTGGCCAGGCCGGAGGGGAAGAAACCTTTCGTCCGGGGGGACGCGGACTTCGCGACCGTCCTGGCGGCGGTCGTCGCCGCCGGCATCGCCCAGGCCGAGCGCCTGGAGGAGGTCCGCAAGCTCGCCTTCACCGACCCGCTGACCGGGCTCGCCAACCGGCGGGCCGTCGACACCCGCCTCGACGAGGCCATCGAGCGCTACCGTGCCGACGGCTCGGTCGTCAGCCTGGTCGTCTGCGACCTCAACGGCCTCAAGCGGGTCAACGACACCCACGGCCACGCCGTCGGCGACCGCCTCCTCGAGCGCTTCGGCTCGGTCCTCTCCCGGTGCGGCGCCCGGCTCCCCGGCGCCCTCGCGGCCCGCCTCGGCGGCGACGAGTTCTGCCTCCTGACGGTCGGCCCGACGGCGGACGAGGTGATCGCGGTCGCCGAGGAGCTGTGCGGACGGGCGGCGGAGCTGGAACTCGGCGAGGGCGTGGCCTGCGGCGTGGCCTCCACCGGGGACCCGATCGGTCCCCTCAGGTCGGCGCGCCGCCTCTTCCGCCTGGCGGACGCCGCCCAGTACCAGGCCAAGGCCGCCCGCTCGGCGAAGCCGGTCGTCGCGGGCCGGGACGGCGGGGTCATCCGCCTCGCCGACGCCCCGCCGGGCGCCCGCGACCGCCGCCGGTTCCGCGACGCGCCGCCGGTGAGCCCGCCGCCGGACGCGTAGTCCCCGCCCGGAAGGGTTCAGCGGCAAGGGTCCGGCTCGTCGTCCGGCGGTGACCGGCCCGGCTCGTCGTCCGGCGGTAAGGGTCCGGCTCTCGTCGGACCCGTGACGAAGTCCCCTAGTGACAGGTCGGTCTTCAGTCCGTAGGGTGCTGAATATGGATATGCAGACAGTCGTCGTCCTCGGCACGTCCGGCACGACCCCGCAGGACGTCATCGCCGTCGCCCGCCACGGCGCCCGCGTCGAGCTGTCGCCCGAGGCCGTGCAGGCGCTCGCCGCCTCCCGCGCCGTCGTCGACGCGCTCGCCGCCAAGCCCGAGCCCGTGTACGGCGTCTCCACCGGCTTCGGCGCGCTCGCCACCCGGCACATCACCCACGAGCTCCGCGCCCAGCTCCAGCGCAACATCGTCCGCTCGCACGCCGCCGGCATGGGCCCGCGCGTCGAGCGCGAGGTCGTGCGCGCGCTGATGTTCCTGCGGCTCAAGACCGTCGCCTCCGGCCACACCGGGGTCCGCCCCGAGGTCGCGCAGACCATGGCCGACGTCCTCAACGCCGGCATCACCCCGGTCGTGCACGAGTACGGCTCCCTCGGCTGCTCCGGCGACCTCGCCCCGCTCTCCCACTGCGCGCTCGCGCTCATGGGCGAGGGCGACGCCGAGGGCCCGGACGGCGTCGTGAAGCCCGCCGGCGAGCTGCTCGCCGCCGCCGGCATCGCGCCCGTCGAGCTCAAGGAGAAGGAGGGCCTCGCCCTCCTCAACGGCACCGACGGCATGCTCGGCATGCTGATCATGGCCCTCGCCGACCTCGACACCCTCTACAAGTCGGCCGACGTCACCGCCGCGCTCTCCCTCGAAGCCCTCCTCGGCACCGAGAAGGTCCTCGAACCCGAGCTCCACTCCATCCGTCCGCACCCCGGCCAGGCCGCCTCCGCCGCCAACATGCTGGCCGTGCTCAAGGGCTCCGGCCTCACCGGCCACTTCCAGGCCGGCGAGGCCCCGCGCGTCCAGGACGCCTACTCGGTGCGCTGCGCCCCGCAGGTCGCCGGCGCCGGCCGCGACACCATGGCCCACGCCCGGCTCGTGGCCGAGCGCGAACTCGCCGCCGCCGTCGACAACCCCGTCGTCCTCGCCGACGGCCAGGTCCGCTCCAACGGCAACTTCCACGGCGCCCCCGTCGCGTACGTCCTCGACTTCCTGGCCATCGCCGCCGCCGACCTCGGCTCCATCGCCGAGCGCCGCACCGACCGGCTTCTCGACAAGAACCGCTCGCACGGCCTGCCGCCGTTCCTCGCCGACGACGCCGGCGTCGACTCCGGCCTGATGATCGCCCAGTACACGCAGGCCGCCCTGGTCAGCGAGATGAAGCGGCTCGCCGTCCCGGCCTCCGCCGACTCCATCCCGTCCTCCGCGATGCAGGAGGACCACGTCTCCATGGGCTGGTCGGCCGCCCGCAAGCTGCGCACGGCGATCGGCAACCTCAACCGGATCATCGCCGTCGAGCTGTACGCCGCCACGCGCGGCATCGAGCTGCGCGAGGGCCTCACCCCGGCCCCCGCCTCGCAGGCCGCCATCGACGCCCTGCGCGCGGCCGGCGTCGAGGGCCCCGGACCCGACCGGTTCCTCGCCCCGGACCTGGCCGCCGCCGACGCGTTCGTACGGGAAGGCCGCCTGGTCGCCGCCGTGGAGCCGGTCACCGGCCCGCTCGCCTGACACGACACCACCGACGGAGAACCGAGGGCCGCATCCGATCCGGGGTGCGGCCCCCGGCCCTGTCGTACGGACGAGACGGGAGCCTCAGAACGCGCGGCCCCTGCGGTGCATCGCGAGCGCCACGAACCCCGCGCCCACGCCCAGGAATCCGGTGCCGCCGATCAGATACGGCACGGTGTCGGGGTTCCCCGTCTCGGCGAGGCGGTCACCGCCCGCCCCCGGTCCGGCGTCCTCGGTCGTCCCGACCCGCATCCCGCCCCCGTGCTCGTCGGTGGCGTTCGCGGACGGCACGAACCACAGGGCACAGAGCAGCGTCCCGGCGGCGGTGGCGGTCAGCAGTGGGCGTCGTGCGGCGGTCACAGAAGGTCGATCTCCCTTGCGGAGCCTCGTGGAAGCCGAGCAAAAGCGCGGTGCGCCGATGCTAGTGAACACAGCGGGTCGCGGGAAAGCCGAGGCCCCCGGACCCTACGCTCCGACCCATGAGCACTTCCGAGACAGCACGCTATGTACGGCTTCGGGTCGACGTCGTCCTGGAGATCGACGGCCCCGCCGAGCTGACCGAGGCGGCCGAGGGGCGGATCGACTCCGACGAGTTCATGCCGGACGAGGAGCGGGCCCACGCCCGCGAAGCCGTCCGCGAGGACAGCGCCGAGGCCCTCGCGTACCTCGTCGAGCCCTTCGACCTGATCCGCGAGGTCCCCGGGATCGAGATGGTCCAGGCCTCCTGGAGCAGCGAGGAGATCGACTACGACCCGGACGCGCTGGAGTGGGACCTCGACGAGGAGGCCGCGGACGAGGAGGACGACGAGGAGCCCGACGAGCGACCGTAGGACGACCGGCCGTTCAGGGACACCGGCCGTAGGACAACCGGCCTGAGGACCACCGGCCGTTGAGGAACGGCGGCCGCAGGACCGACGCCCCCGCCGACCGGAGCCCCGGGACACCAGCACCCCGTCCCGGGGCTCCTTCCTGCCCGCCCTGCCCGCCCCGCCCGCGGCCCCGGTTCGCCGCGGCCGCGCCCCGTCCCGTACGGTCCACGCGGGGCCGGGAACCGGACGCTCCGCACGAGCGTGTCGATCAGTGGTGTTCCCCACAAACCGTCGGGTAGCGGAACCGGACGGGGTGTCCTGGGTGTTCCTTAACGTTGACAGGGAATCGGCGACGATGGAGAAGCGTGTGATGACGGACGGCAAGCGCCGCCGGAGCCTGGCCGCAGCGGCGGTCGTGCTCAGCGGCGTGTTGGTGCTCTCGGCGTGCGACGACGGCGACAAGGACGGCAGCGCCTCCTCCCCCACTCCACAGTCACAGGCCCAGGTCGACGAGGCCGCGGCGGCGAAGACGTCGAAGGCGCAGATCACCATCTCGCCCAAGAACGGCGCCCAGAACGCGTCCATCAACAACGACGCCAAGGTCACCGTCACCGAGGGCAAGCTCACCGAGGTCACCATGACCTCCGCGGAGGGCACCGCGGTCAAGGGCGAGATAGCGGCCGACGGCCTCAGCTGGAAGCCCAGCGAGCAGCTCGAACGCGCCACGGTCTACAAGATCGCCGCGACCGCCGTGGACGCCGAGGGCCTGGAGGCGCACGAGAACTCCTCCTTCACCACCGTCTCCAAGGCCAACAGCTTCATCGGGAACTTCACTCCCGAGGACGGCTCCACGGTCGGCGTCGGCATGCCGGTCTCGATCAACTTCAACAAGGAGATCACCGACAAGAAGGCCGTCCAGGAGGGCATCAGCGTCACCTCCAGCTCCGGCCAGGAGGTCGTCGGCCACTGGTTCAACTCCACCCGTCTGGACTTCCGTCCGGACGACTACTGGACCGAGGGCTCCACCGTCACCCTCAAGCTCGACCTCGACGGCGTCGAGGGCGCGGAGGGCGTCTTCGGCGTCCAGCAGAAGACGGTCACCTTCAAGATCGGCCGCAACCAGGTCTCCACCGTCGACGTCGCCACCAAGACCATGACGGTCACCCAGGACGGCAAGACGATCAAGACCATCCCGATCTCCGCGGGCTCCCCGGAGAACCCGACCTACAACGGTCAGATGGTGATCTCCGAGAAGTTCAAGGAGACCCGGATGGACGGCGCCACCGTCGGCTTCACCGACGACGACGGCAAGGGCGAGTACGACATCAAGGACGTGCCGCACGCCATGCGCCTGTCCACCTCCGGCACCTTCATCCACGGCAACTACTGGGGCCCGGACTCGATCTTCGGCTCGTCCAACACCAGCCACGGCTGCGTGGGCCTCAACGACGTCAAGGGCGCCGGCGACCCCAACCAGATGGCCGCGTGGTTCTACGACCACTCGATCGTCGGCGACGTCGTGATCGTCAAGAACTCCAAGGACAAGACGATCGCCCCCGACAACGGCCTCAACGGCTGGAACATGAGCTGGGCCGAGTGGAAGGCCGGCTCGGAGGTCTGAGCCGCCCCCCGGTACGCAGAAGGGCCCCCTCCCGCCGCGGGAGGGGGCCCTTCTCCGTACGCCCGCACGTCACTCGCGCACCTCGGCCGGCTCGTCCACCCCCCACTGCGCCAGCAGCCGCAGCGCGTCCGCCGACGCCGAACCGGGCTCCGCCTGGTACGTCACCACCATCAGGTCCGGATCGTTCCCTGCCACCTTCAGCGACTCGTACGACAAGGTCATGTCGCCCACCAGCGGATGCCGCAGCCGCTTCTCCCCGTGCCCCTTGTCGGTCACCGTGTGCGCCGCCCAGAGCGAACGGAACTCCTCGCTCCGCACCGACAGCTCGCCCACCAGCGCGAGCAGCTCCGCGTCGTCCGGATAACAGCCCGCGTACAGCCGCAGCGAGCTGACGACCTCGACCGCCTTGCACTCCCAGTCCACGTACAGATCACGCGCGTTCGGATCCAGGAAGATCATCCGCGCCATGTTCCGGTCGCGCGGCTCCCACGCCTCGAAGTCCCCGAACAGCGCCCGCGCCATCCGGTTCCACGCCAGGATGTCCAGCCGCCGGCCGAGCACGAACGCCGGCACCCCGTCCATCAGGTCCAGCAGATGCGTCAGCCCCGGCCGCAGCCGCTGCGGCCGGGCGATCGCCGCCCGCTGCCGCTTCTTCACCGTCGGCTTCGCCAGGTGCGTCAGATGCGCCCGCTCCGTCTCCGAGAGGCGCAGCGCCCGCGCGATCGCGTCCAGGACCTCCATGGACACGTTCGTCCGCCCGTTGCCCTGCTCCAGGCGCGTGTAGTACGCGACCGACACCCCGGCCAGCTGCGCCAGCTCCTCGCGCCGCAGCCCCGGCACCCGGCGGTGCCGGCCGAACTCCGGCAGCCCCACGTCCTGCGGCTTCAGCCGCGCCCGCCGGGAGCGGAGGAATTCGCCGAGTTCCGTACTGAGGTCCATGGGGTCCAAGTATCACCGGGCGGCCGCGGCGGCGGACGTACGTTCCTGACCCTGCCAGTAGTAGGCACACCGGTCGTAGGCAGAACAGGGGCCTGGGTGACCCCCCGGGACCCGGGCAGGCTCTCCACCATGACCACCCACGTTTCCGCATACGCCGCCCCCGCCGCCCACGCCCCCCTGGAGCGCACCACCGTCCCGCGCCGGGCCGTCGGCCCCCACGACGTCCTCATCGAGATCGCCTACGCGGGCATCTGCCACTCCGACATCCACCAGGCCCGCGACGGCTGGGGCGAGGGCATCTTCCCCATGGTCCCCGGCCACGAGATCGCCGGCGTCGTCACCGAGATCGGCTCCGAGGTCACCCGGCACGCGGTCGGCGACCGCGTCGGCGTCGGCTGCTTCGTCGACTCCTGCCGCGAGTGCGACGCCTGCGCCAAGGGCCTGGAGCAGTTCTGCGTCCGGGGCATGACCGGCACGTACAACTCCCTCGACAAGAACGGCGAGCCGACCTACGGCGGTTACTCCACCCACATCGTCGTCGACGAGAACTACACCCTGCGCATACCCGAGGGCATCGCCCTCGACGAGGCCGCCCCGCTCCTCTGCGCCGGCATCACCCTCTACTCGCCGCTCGCCCACTGGCAGGCGGGCCCCGGCAAGAAGGTCGCCATCGTCGGCCTGGGCGGCCTCGGCCACATGGGCGTCAAGATCGCCCACGCCCTCGGCGCGGACGTCACCGTCCTGAGCCAGTCCCTGAAGAAGCGGGAGGACGCCCTCTCCCTGGGCGCCGACCACTACTACGCGACCAGCGACCCGGAGACCTTCACCGCCCTCGCCGGCACCTTCGACCTGGTCATCTCCACCGTCTCCGCCCCGCTGGACTTCGGCGCCTACCTGAGCCTGGTCAAGACGGACGGCGCCCTGGTCAACGTCGGCGCCCCCGAGGAGCCCGTCGCCCTCAACCTCTTCTCCCTCATCGGCGGCCGCAAGACCCTCGCCGGCTCGATGATCGGCGGCATCGCCGAAACGCAGGAGATGCTCGACTTCTGCGCGGAGCACGGCCTCGGCGCCGAGATCGAGGTCATCGGCGCGGACCGGATCAACGACGCCTACGAGCGCGTGATCGCCAGCGACGTGCGCTACCGCTTCGTGATCGACGCGAAGACGATCTGACGGCGGCGCGGCGGCGGGGCCCGGGTCGGGTCCCCGGCCCGGGGCCGACCGCGGGGTCGGCCCGGGCCGCGTCCTCGTCCATGACGCCGGAGGTAATCGACCCGGTCGCCGCGCCCCGGCACGCTGGTCCCATGACCGCATACGCCCTCGCGAACCTGCACCCGACGGCCGACCTCGACGAGGAGGTCCTCACCTACATCGAGCGCATCCAGGCGACCCTCGACCCCTTCGGCGGCCGCTTCCTCGTCCACGGCTCCCCCGCCCGCGAAGTCCGTGAGGGCACCTGGCCCGGCGACCTGGTGATCGTCGCCTTCCCGACGTACGACCTCGCGCGCGCCTGGTACGACTCCGAGCCCTACCAGGCCCTGATCCCCCTGCGGGCCCGCCACATCCCCGGAGACGTCCTGATCATCGACGGCGTCCCCGACGGCTACGACCCCGCGACGACGGCGGCCCGCATGCGCGAGGCCGCCGCCGGGGGAACGGTCCGCTGACGGATCGGCTCCGCCTTCGGGCCGGGCCCGGGGCCGACCCCCGGCTCGGCCCGGTGCGGATCAGCCCTCGGCCGCCGCCACGCCGATCGGGCAGGAGACGCCCGTGCCGCCGATGCCGCAGTAACCCGCCGGGTTCTTGTCCAGGTACTGCTGGTGGTAGGCCTCGGCCGGGTAGAAGGGCCGGTCGGCGGCCGGCAGGACCTGGGTGGTGATCTCGCCGTAGCCGGAGCCCGTCAGGACCTTCTGGTAGGCGGCCCGGGAAGCCTCCGCCGTGGCCGCCTGGGCGGGGGAGTGGGTGTAGACCGCGGAGCGGTACTGGGTGCCCACGTCGTTGCCCTGGCGGAAGCCCTGGGTCGGGTCGTGGGACTCCCAGAAGAGCTTCAGGAGCGCGGCGTAGCTGACCTTCGCCGGGTCGAAGACGACCCGGACGACCTCGGTGTGCCCGGTGAGGCCCGAGCAGACCTCCTCGTACGTCGGGTTCGGCGTGTGGCCGCCCTGGTAGCCGGCCAGGGTCGTCCACACGCCCTCGGTCTGCCAGAACTTCCGCTCGGCGCCCCAGAAACAGCCGAGGCCGAAGTCGGCGACCTCCAGGCCCTCGGGATAGGGGCCGAGCAGCGGGTTGCCGAGGACCGTGTGGCGCTCCGGGACGGAGAACTCCGGCTCCGGGCGGCCGCGCAGGGCCTGCTCGGGGGTGGGGAGGACGGGGGTGCGGGACAGGAACATGCGGCATCTCTCCTCGACGGTCGGCAGTCGGCACAACAAGGAAACGCGGAACGGGATTCCCCGCCCCGCGCCCTCTCCCCGCGCCCTCTCCGTCGCCGACACCCGGTGGCTCACCGGCTCACCGGCGCACCGGATCAGCGGCTCAGCGTCGCCGGGCTGCCGCCGTTCGCCTCGTACCCCGCCACCGCCAGGTTGCGGAAGACCGTGTACTGCGCCGCCGGGTCCGCGCTCAGCGTCCACGGCACCGCGCCGACGTGCCCGTCGACCCGCACCAGCTGGTGCATGGCCTCGGCCCACCGCTCGCCCCGCACCAGGAACCAGACGAGCAGGTGCCGCACGTGCGCGAGCATCGGGTCGTCGGCGCGCGCCGAGTGCACCGCGTACAGGGCGCCGTCGATCGCCTTGCCGACGACCGCCGTACGGAAGAAGTCCTGCACGAGCACGACGTCCGGCACGTGCTCGTACACCGCGAACAGCGGCAGCGCCGCCAGCAGCGAGCCGCGCGGGGCCCGCGCCGCCGCCGTCGTCGCGAAGTGGTCGGCCTCCTCGCGCGAGCCGTGCCACTTCTCGCACCAGTAGTGCAGCGCCGCCAGATGGGCCCCCATGTGCTGCGGCGCCCGGTCGATGACCTTCGCCCAGACCTGGTCGAACTCCTCGTGGCTGTAGCCGAGTCCGCGGGCCACCGCCAGCTGCGTGATGTACGGGACGGGGTCGCCCGGCGCCAGCAGCGCGGCCTCCTCGGCGACCTTCCGCGCCTCCTCCAGGATGATGCGGAAGTCGTCCGACCCGGCCGCCGACGACCGCCACGCCTGCTGCACCAGGAACTCGGCGTGCACCGCCGCCGCCCCCGGGTCCTTCGGAGCCTCCGCCCGCCACGCCCGCAGCCAGGCCCCGCCGACCCCGGGCCGCTCGCCCAGCTCCAGCGAGGCGGCGCCCGCGAACGCCTGCACGCGCTGCCAGCGCACCTCGCCCTCCTTGCCGGTCCCGGCGAGGAGCTGCGCGGCGGCCCGCCAGTCCTGCGTGGCCTGCACGACGTCCAGCACGTCGAGGAGGTCCTCGTCCGGCCCGGGCAGCCGTACGTCCTGCTCCTCCTGCCGCACGAACCCGTACGCCTCCGGATCCGCGGCGTCGGGCGTCCCCGGCACGGCCAGCCGGATCCCGCCCCCGCGTCGGCGGAGCACGTAGGGACCGAGGACACCGAACAACAGCCCCAGCGCGATCAGGAACCAGAGAATCTCCATGCGTCCATTGTCCAGGACACCTCCTGAGACGAACGAGGCGGCGGGGTGTCACCGGGACTACGCTCCTGACCATGAGCGACCAGCACACCCACCAGAGCTTCGAGACCCGCGCGATCCACGCGGGCAACACCGCCGACCCGCTGACCGGCGCGGTCGTCCCGCCCATCTACCAGGTGTCCACCTACAAGCAGGACGGCGTGGGCGGGCTGCGCGGCGGTTACGAGTACAGCCGCAGCGCGAACCCGACCCGTACCGCCCTGGAGGAGAACCTGGCGGCCCTGGAGGGCGGCCGTCGGGGGCTCGCCTTCGCGTCCGGGCTCGCCGCCGAGGATTGCCTGCTCCGCGCGCTCCTCGCGCCCGGTGACCACGTCGTCATCCCCAACGACGCCTACGGCGGCACCTTCCGCCTGTTCGCGAAGGTCGTGGAGCGCTGGGGCGTCGACTTCTCCGTGGCGAACACCTCGGACGTCGAGTCCGTGCGCGGCGCCCTCAACGACCGCACCAAGCTGATCTGGGTCGAGACCCCCTCGAACCCGCTGCTCGGCATCACCGACATCGAGGCCGTCGCGGGCGTGGCCCGCCAGGCCGGCGTGAAGCTCGTCGTCGACAACACCTTCGCCTCGCCCTACCTGCAGCAGCCGCTGGCGCTCGGCGCCGACGTCGTCGTGCACTCGCTCACCAAGTACATGGGCGGCCACTCGGACGTCGTCGGCGGCGCCCTCGTGGCGGCCGACGAGGCGCTCGGCGAGGAGCTGGCGTACCACCAGAACGCGATGGGCGCGGTCGCCGGGCCCTTCGACTCGTGGATCGTGCTGCGCGGCATCAAGACCCTCGCCGTGCGCATGGACCGGCACAGCGAGAACGCGACCCGGATCGCGGACATGCTGACCCAGCACCCGAAGGTCACGCAGGTCCTCTACCCGGGCCTCCCGGAGCACCCGGGGCACGAGGTCGCGGCCAAGCAGATGCGGTCCTTCGGCGGCATGATCTCCTTCCGCGTCCAGGGCGGCGAGGAGGCGGCGGTCGAGGTCTGCAACCGCGCCGAGCTGTTCACGCTCGGCGAGTCCCTCGGCGGCGTCGAGTCGCTGATCGAGCACCCGGGCCGCATGACGCACGCGAGCGTCGCGGGCTCCGCCCTCGAGGTCCCGGCGGACCTGGTCCGCCTCTCCGTGGGCATCGAGAACGTCGACGACCTGCTGGCCGACCTCCGCGAGGCGCTCGGCTAGAACGCCCCGGGGCGACCCCGGTCCCGTACGGGACCGGGGTCGCCGTTCAGCGTCCCTGCGCGAGGCGCCGGACGAGTGACGTCCGCTCGCGGTCCAGTTTCGCGAGCGCGTCGGCCCGCTCCCGCACCATCGACTTCTGGGTCTCGACCTCGACGGCGTACCACTTCTCCACCAGCATCACCTCGCGCTTGCAGGTGATGTCGGCGGTGGCCGCCGCGATCTCCGCGGCCGACGGCGGCGTTCCGCCCCCGCGACGCCACGCCGGGTCGGCGACGGCCTCCTCCGGGGTCTTGTACGTGTACCCCGCGCCGCTCATGCAGGTGCTCCAGCGGGCGACCGCGTCCGCGACGATCCGGCTCTTGCGGGCCCGGTCCCACGACTCGTACCGCAGGGTGTCGAGCGTCATGGAGGTCATCCCCAGCGGAGGGAGGCCGAGGGACGTGTACGCGCGGCCGCGGCAACCACCCTCGGGAACCGGCTTTCCGGCGTACTCCTTCGCGCCTTCTCCCGTGTACACGTCGCGCGTCTCCTGGGAGAGCCTGCGCGTTCTGTCGATGTTCTCCCGGCCGGTCTTCTCCGCCTCTTCCCGGGTCACTCCCTCGGGCAGCGGAACTCCGTAACCGAATTCCTTTGCACGGGGGAGGTCGATCACACCGTAACGGCGGGAATTGGCCGTGACGGGTGATTCGTACGCGAGGGGTTTGGGCCAGTCGAGCCCGAATTCCCGCATGCACGCGCGGGACCGTGCGTACACGGTCTCCGAGAGACTGGCGCGCTGCTCCCTGGTGAGTTCGTAGGCGTCGAACGGAAGCCTGATCCCACGTCCCTCGTAGTACGAGGAGTCGCGGGTGACCTCCAGGACCGCCCCGGCCTTCCGGGGCGGCGCCTCCTGGTTCGCGCACCCCGCGGCCGCGAGGCCGAGGAGCGCGAGGAGGGCGGGAGCGGCGAGCGGCCGGCCGGCGCTGACCATCGACGTGGGCTCCTAGTACGGGCAGGCGGAGTTGTTCTCGAAGCAGTGGGAGCTCCACTTGTCCGCCCAGCCGCCCTCCCAGTTGACCTTGTAGCCGGCGACGTTGCCCATGGACGTGCCCGTGTAGCCCGCGTTGGCGAAGAACGACACGTTGGTGTCGGGATCGCGGTTCCACGTGGAGGACACGGTGTCGTTGATCCGCGTGCTGGTGCCGTAGTAGGTGCTCGTGCCGTAGTCGGGCTTGCTGTACAGGGTGTCGTACACCATGCCCGTGTTGTTGTTGGTGTTGTAGAGACAGACCTCTCCGCCGTTGGAGCTCTCGCACACGCCGTTGTAACTTCCGGCGGTGGCGTTCCCGACAAAGGCCGTGGAGGTGGCGAAGGCAATTGCGGCTATTGCGGAAACGGTGCGCACTCTCGACATGCGTAACTCCCTCATTCGCCGTGCTCGGGGTGCCTCGGGGAGGCACCGGACGGGAGGACGCTACACCGCGTCGATCTACCGCTCAACCAATTATGGAGGGGCATTATTCGGCCAGTAGTGGCCCGAATTGCAGGTCTGTCGAATTCCGTCGAATTCGTCCCCGCGCGTTATGCGCGGGGACGAATGAGGGCAGGCCGGTCACGCCGGTCCGCCGGTCACGCCGACCGGTACGGTCAGGCGGACACCTTCTCGTCCTCCAGCTGCGACCGGACCTCCTCGCGCAGCTCCGGGGAGTCGGTGTGCCCGTGGACGGAGACGGCGTGCTCGGTGGCGGCCCGTACGACTTCCTCCTCCTCACCGCTGATGGTGAGGGTGCAGTTCATGACGCTCGGCGTCCTGCGGCAGTCGGCGACTTTCCTGGTCATGGCAGCCTCCTCGGGGGCGCGGACTGCGCCGCTCCTCTCAGGCTAGGTCGCCCTTCACACGCCTTCGAGCGGTGGGGACATCTCCGGGGGGACCTCCCAGGGGCGGGTCGTCGACGCCCACAGCAGGAAGGCCAGCGCGGCCAGCGCGCACAGCGTCCACCCCAGGCGCCGCACGGCGCGCACGCGCCGGGCACGGCGGGCGCCGAGGGCCGCGGCCCGGTCGGCGAGGTCGCGCGGCACGGTCGGGTGCGGGGTGTCCAGAAGCCGCCGGACCGCGGCCTCCTTGTCCTCGTGCCGACTCACGCGGCGGCCCCGGTGGCCCCGTCGGCCCCGGCAGCCCCGGCGCCCCGGTCCCGGCCACGGTCCCGGTCCCGGCCCTGGTTCCGGTCCTGGCCATGGTCCCGGCCACGGTCCCGGTTCCGGCTTCGCCGGTGGCCCTCCGCGCGGAGGGCGGCGACCGAGCGGGCGCAGAGCGCGCGGACCCGTTCCTCCGAGACGCCGAGCAGGGCCGCCGTCTGCTCCTCGGCCACGCCCTCGTACAGCCGCAGGGTGACGACGAGACGTTCCTGTGGGCCGAGCGCGGCGAGCACCCCGCCCCGGCCGCCGTGGTGCCGCCACGCGCCGCGCGCGAAGCGGGCGACGAGGTCGCGTCGCACCAGCTCGTACGGATCCTCGCCGCGCAGCCGGTCCCACTGCGCGTACACGTGCGCGAGGGACGCGGTCAGGAGCCCCTGCGCGTACGGGTTCCGGGCCCGGGTCTCGGCGGTGAGGAGGGAGGCGACGTGCAGCAGCCGGCCCGCCGCCCCGGCCGTGAACGCCTCGAACTCCCGGGCGCGGAGGGCCTGTTCGCTCGCTTTGCCGCGCTGCCGCTCTCGCACCTCCTCATCTAGGGGTCGGTGCGGGACCGGGGTCAAGGGGTCGGCGCCTACTCGCTCGCGGAAGCCGTACCCGCGCCCGTACCCGTACCCGTCCCCGCGTCGGGGCCCGCCGGCCCCCCGTGCTGCGCCGTGTGCGCCGACTGGCGCGCCGAGAGCGCCGTGTTGAAGCGGGTGAGCAGGGTGCAGAAGGACTCCCGCTCGTCCTGCGTCCATCCGTCCGTCACCTCGGCCATCAGCCGTCGCCGCGAGGACCGGACCTCCTCCAGGCGGGCCCGTCCGCGCGGGGACAGCTGGAGCACGACCGCGCGCCCGTCCTCCGGGTGCGAGGCGCGCGTGACGAGCCCGGTGTCGACGAGCGGCGCGACCTGCCGGGTGACGGTCGACGAGTCGATGCCCATCCCGGCGGCGAGTGCCTTCACGCCCATCGGCCCCTCCTGGTCGAGCCGGTTGAGGAGGAGGTAGGCCGCGCGGTCCATCGAGTTGCGGAGCTGGCCCGTGCCGCCGAGCCGGGTCTGCTCGGCCCGGCGGGCGAAGACGGCCACCTGGTGCTGGAGGGCATCGAGGAGACCGGGGTCAAGCTCAGTCGTCATGTCCTGAGATGTGGGCATGGCTGGGGGCTCTCTCGTGGGGGGGACGGTCACGTGGTGGGGGACAGAGTACGCGGCCGAATGGGGGTCCGTACCTGCGCCGGCCAAACCCGGTGCGAAGGCCGTCCGGCGGCCGCCCGCCGGGCGGCCACGGGGGCGGTGAGCTGCGAGACTCTGTGTCATGAGCTTCCGTACGCCAGACCCCTTGCACCGGCTGATGCTCGACGACGTGAGGGGCGCGCAGAAGATGCTGTCGGGGGTGGCCCGGGTGACGGCGATGGAGGGCAGCCGCCACCTGTCGTCGCTGGTCGGGGCGCCGGTCCACCTCAAGTGCGAGAACCTCCAGCGGACCGGCTCCTTCAAACTGCGCGGGGCGTACGTGCGGATCGCGGGGCTGCGGCCCGAGCAGCGGGCCGCCGGGGTCGTCGCCGCCTCCGCGGGCAACCACGCGCAGGGCGTCGCGCTCGCCTCTCAGCTGCTCGGGGTGCACGCGACGGTCTTCATGCCGATCGGGGCGCCGCTGCCGAAGGTCGCGGCGACCCGGGAGTACGGGGCGGAGGTGCGGCTCCACGGCCACGTCGTCGACGAGACGCTCGCGGCGGCGGAGGAGTACGCGCGGGAGACCGGCGCCGTCTTCATCCACCCCTTCGACCACCCGGACATCGTGGTCGGACAGGGCACGGTCGGCCTGGAGATCCTGGAGCAGTGCCCGGAGGTCCGGACGATCCTGGTGGGCGTCGGCGGCGGCGGGCTGGCGGCCGGGATCGGCCTCGCGGTGAAGTCGCTCCGCCCGGACGTGCGGGTGATCGGCGTGCAGGCGGAGGGCGCCGCCGCCTACCCGCCCTCGCTGGCCGCCGGGCATCCCGTGGCCGTGGAGTCACCGGCCACGATGGCGGACGGGATCAAGGTGGGGCGCCCGGGCGACATCCCCTTCGGGCTCGTCCAGGAGTACGTCGACGAGGTCCGCACGGTCTCCGAGGACGCCCTGTCATCGGCGCTGCTGCTCTGCCTGGAGCGGGCGAAGCTGGTGGTCGAGCCCGCGGGCGCGAGCCCGGTCGCCGCCCTGCTGAGCGACCCGAAGGCCTTCCGGGGCCCGGTGGTGGCGGTGCTCTCCGGCGGCAACGTCGACCCGCTGCTCCTCCAGCGGATCCTGCGCCACGGCATGGCGGCGGCCGGCCGCTACCTGAGCCTGCGGCTGCGCGTGTCGGACCGGCCGGGGGCGCTCGCGACGCTGCTCGCGGTCCTGACGGTGGTCGACGCGAACGTCCTCGACGTCAGTCACGTACGGACCGACCCGCGGCTCGGGCTCACGGAGGTGGAGGTCGAGCTGCACCTGGAGACGAAGGGACCCGAGCACTGCCGCGAGGTGGCGGAGGCGCTGGGGGAGGCGGGCTACGCGGTGCTCGGCTGACGCGGCGCACGGCTGCCACGACCCCGGGGCGGGGCGATGTGACGGCAGTCACGTATTCGCTGGGCGGGGCGTGCCCGGCGAACCTACTATCGGACGGAAACGCCCGAATCTCCCCGGGAGACCCCACATGCCAGGCGCGATCCATGCCGAGGGTCTGGTGAAGACCTTCGGCGACGTACGAGCACTGGACGGCGTGGACCTCGACGTGCCCGAGGGCACCGTCCTCGGCCTGCTCGGTCCGAACGGCGCGGGTAAGACGACCGCCGTGCGCGTCCTCACGACCCTCCTCAAGCCGGACAGCGGCACGGCCGTCGTCGCCGGAATCGACGTCCTCAAGCACCCCAACGAGGTCCGCCGGTCGATCGGCCTCTCCGGCCAGTTCGCCGCCGTGGACGAGTACCTCACCGGCCGCGAGAACCTCCAGATGGTCGGGCAGCTCTACCAGATGAAGGCGAAGGCGGCGAAGGAGCGGGCCGGCGAGCTGCTCGACCGGTTCGACCTCGCCGACGCCGCCGACCGCCCCGCCAAGACGTACTCCGGCGGCATGCGCCGCCGCCTCGACCTGGCGGCCGCCCTCGTCGTCTCGCCGCCCGTCATGTTCATGGACGAGCCCACCACCGGCCTCGACCCCCGCAACCGACAGGCCCTGTGGGACGTCATCAAGGAACTCGTCGCCGGCGGTACGACCCTGCTCCTCACCACCCAGTACCTGGAGGAGGCCGACCACCTCGCCCACGACATCTGCGTCGTCGACCACGGCCGGGTCATCGCCCGCGGCACCTCCGACCAGCTCAAGGCCCAGACCGGCGGCGAGCGCGTCGAGGTCGTCGTCCACGAGCCGGAGATGATCGCGGGAGCCCGGGAGGTCCTCGCCCGCTACGGTGCGGCGGGCGTGGGCCGCGGCGAGGTCTCCGTCGAGGACCACACCCGCAAGCTGACCGTGCCCGTCACCGGCGGCGCCAAGCTGCTCGCCGAGGTCATCCGCGACCTGGACGCCGTCGGCGTCGAGATCGACGACATCGGCCTGCGCCGCCCCACCCTCGACGACGTGTTCATCTCCCTCACCGGCCACGCCGCCGAGCGGGCGGACGAGCAGAGCGGCGGCGAGCCGGGCGCCCGCGGCGCCCGCCGCGGCGAGCGCCGCGCCGAGGGCCGTGACGAGCACCGCGCGGACCCCCGGAAGGAGACGGCCCCGTGACCACCCTCACCGACACCCGCCGAGCCCCGAAGCCGCGCGGCGGCATCGCCCAGTCGATCGCCGACTCGCTGGTGGTCACCCGGCGCAACCTGATCCGGATGAGCCGCATCCCGGAGATGGTCATCTTCGGGCTGATCCAGCCCGTCATGTTCGTGGTCCTGTTCAGCTACGTCTTCGGCGGCTCGATGAGCGTCGGCGGCACCACCGACCCCCAGGTCTACCGCGAGTTCCTGATGGCCGGCATCTTCGCCCAGACCGTCACCTTCGCCACCGCGGGCGCGGGCGCCGGCATCGCCGACGACATGCACAAGGGCCTCGTCGACCGCTTCCGCTCCCTCCCCATGGCGCGGGGCGCGGTCCTCACCGGCCGCACCCTCGCCGACCTCGTCCAGACCGCGCTGACCGTCGTCGTCCTCGCGATCGTCGGTCTCCTCGTCGGCTGGCGCATCCACGAGGGCGTCCCGAAGGCGCTGGCCGCCTTCGCCCTGCTGCTGCTCCTCGGCTACGCCTTCTCCTGGATCGGCGCCCTCATCGGCCTGTCGGTCCGCACCCCGGAGGCGGCGACCTCGGGCGGCCTGATCTGGCTCTTCCCGGTCACCTTCGTGTCCAACGCGTTCGTCGACCCGAGCATGATGGCCTCCTGGATCCGCCCGATCGCCGAGTGGAACCCCTTCAGCGCGACCGTCCAGGCGGCCCGCGAACTCTTCGGCAACCCGGGCGTCGTCCAGTCCGACGCCTGGCCGATGCAGCATCCGGTGTGGGCGTCCGTCTTCTGGTCGCTGCTGATCATCGCGGTCTTCCGCACCCTCTCCGTACGGAAGTACCGCTCGGCCGCGCTCTGAGGCGGCCATCCCGCTCACCACGCACGACGAAGGGCCGGCCCCCTACCAGGGGACCGGCCCTTCGGGCGTAAGACCGAAGTCAGCCTTGCGGCAGGACGTCAGCCGGTGTACGGCTTGGCGCTCAGGATCTTCACCGTGGCCTTCTTGCCGTTCGGCAGCTCGTACTCGGCGTCCTCACCGGCCTTCTTGCCGTTGACGCCGACGCCGAGCGGCGACTGCGGCGAGTACGTCTCGATGTCACCGCTCGCGTACTCGCGCGAGGCGAGCAGGAACGTCAGCGTGTCGTCCTCGTCGCCGTCGAAGGCGATCGTCACGACCATGCCGGGCTCGACGACGCCGTCGTCCGCCGGGGCCTCGCCGACCTTGGCGTTCTGGAGCAGCTGGGTGAGCTGGCGGACGCGGAGCTCCTGCTTGCCCTGCTCCTCCTTGGCCGCGTGGTACCCGCCGTTCTCGCGCAGGTCGCCCTCCTCGCGCGCAGCGGCGATCTTCGCGGCGATCTCGGTACGCGCGGGACCAGACAGGTACTCAAGCTCGTCCTTGAGCTTGTTGTACGCCTCCTGGGTGAGCCAGGTGACGTTCTCGCTGGTCTGGGTCACAGGTGCTCCTCGTAGGTACTGGGAATACAAAGCATCGCCCTACACGGGACAGCATGCGCCTTCCCGGTGGGCGAAACCACGAGCCTAACAATGAGTGGCGGAAAGCGGGAGGACATCAACCACCGAAATGGCGTCACCCCAGGTCACACGGATGACCCGCCGGGACTCGTCCCACGGTCCCTACCCACCGCTACCGGGCCGTACACCCCACGAGTTCGGCGCTCGTCGCCCGCGCCGTCGTACGCAGCGTGAAGAGGCTGTCGACCCGGCCGGCGGGGTCGTCGATCCGGACGTCCTTGCGGGCCACCTCGGTCCCGTCCTCGGCGCGCGAGCGGAGCGTGCAGACGCCCAGGACGCCCTCGTCCTTACGGATCTCCAGGTGCACCTGCACCTGTGAGTCGCTCACCACGTCGAACTTGATCATCTCGCCGCTGATCTTGCTGGCCACCACGTAGTGCCAGCCGAACCAGCCCATCAGGGCGAGGAAGAGGACGCCGAGCACGGCACCGGTGACCTTCAGCGTGCGGTCGGCCCGCTCGTCCGCGGAGCGGCCGTAGCGCCCCTCGGGCAGCTGCTCACGCACCGCACTCATGATCGATCCTCTCGAAGCCGGGGTCCCGGAATTTTTCGGCCCCCCGATTCCGTCACTATAGAGACCTGCCTTCACGTCGAATCACTGAGGATCGAGTCTTGTCTGAGCAGCTGCGACTGATGGCCGTCCACGCCCACCCCGACGACGAGTCGAGCAAGGGCGCGGCGACCATGGCGAAGTACGTGTCCGAGGGGGTGGACGTCCTGGTGGTGACGTGCACGGGCGGCGAGCGCGGCTCGGTCCTCAACCCCAAGCTCCAGGGCGACCCGTACATCGAGGCGAACATCCACGAGGTGCGCCGCAAGGAGATGGACGAGGCCCGCGAGATCCTCGGCGTCAAGCAGGAGTGGCTGGGCTTCGTCGACTCGGGCCTGCCCGAGGGCGACCCGCTGCCGCCGCTGCCCGAGGGCTGCTTCGCCCTGGAGGACGTGGACCACGCCGCCGGCGAGCTGGTCCGCAAGATCCGCGCGTTCCGTCCGCAGGTCGTCACGACGTACGACGAGAACGGCGGCTACCCGCACCCCGACCACATCATGACCCACAAGATCACGATGGTGGCGTTCGACGGCGCGGCCGACGCAGAGAAGTTCCCCGAGGACGAGTACGGCCCGCTCTGGCAGCCCCTGAAGCTCTACTACAACCAGGGCTTCAACCGCCCCCGCACCGTGGCCCTGCACGAGGCGCTGCTCGCCCGCGGCCTGGAGTCGCCGTACGGGGAGTGGCTGGAGCGCTGGAAGGAGTTCGAGCGCACCGAGCGGACGCTCACCACGTTCGTGCCGTGCGCGGACTTCTTCGAGATCCGCGACAAGGCGCTGATCGCGCACGCCACGCAGATCGACCCCGACGGCGGCTGGTTCCGGGTCCCGATGGAGATCCAGAAGGAGGTCTGGCCGACGGAGGAGTACGAGCTGAGCAAGGCCCTCGTGCCGACGTCCCTCCCCGAGGAAGATCTCTTCGCGGGCATCCGCGACAATGCCTGACATGAGCGCACACCTGGCACTGACCCAGCTTGTCCCCTTCGCCGCCGAAGAGCTGGACAAGAACAAGGTGACCCCCGGCGTCCTCGGCTTCGTCGTCTTCGCCGTGCTGGCCCTCGCGGTCTGGCAGCTGATGAAGTCGATGAACCGCCACATGGGCAAGGTCTCCTTCGAGGAGGCCCCGGACCCGTCGGCCCCCACCACCCCCAAGACCCCGGCGACCCCGCCCACCCAGTAGCCGAGCGCCCCACCCGCCCGTCCCGGCCGCGAGCCCCCCGCCCGCGGCCGGCACGGGCGAGCGGCCTCGCGCGTCGGCGCCCGGGAGCGGAGCGGTGGCGTCGCCCCTGCGGCAGGATGGGCCCATGTCGAACCGACTGGCCCATGAGACCTCTCCCTACCTCCTGCAACACGCCGACAACCCGGTCGACTGGTGGCCCTGGTCGGCCGAGGCGTTCGAGGAGGCCCGCCGCCGCGACGTGCCCGTGCTCCTCAGCGTCGGCTACAGCTCCTGCCACTGGTGCCACGTGATGGCCCACGAGTCCTTCGAGGACGAGGCGACCGCGGCCCTGGTCAACGAGAACTTCGTCGCCGTCAAGGTCGACCGCGAGGAGCGCCCCGACGTCGACGCCGTCTACATGGAGGCCGTCCAGGCCGCCACCGGGCACGGCGGCTGGCCGATGACCGTCTTCCTCACCCCCGACGCGGCCCCCTTCTACTTCGGCACCTACTTCCCGCCGGAACCCCGCCACGGCATGCCGTCCTTCCCCGAGATCCTCGAAGGCGTCCGGGCCGCCTGGGCCGACCGCCGCGGCGAGGTCGCCGAGGTCGCCGACCGGATCGTGAAGGACCTCGCGGGCCGCTCCCTCGCCCACGCCGGCGACGGCGTCCCCGGCGAGGAGGAGCTCGCCGCCGCCCTGCTCGGCCTGACCCGCGAGTACGACGCGGCGCACGGCGGCTTCGGCGGCGCCCCCAAGTTCCCGCCGTCCATGGCGCTGGAGTTCCTGCTGCGCCACCACGCCCGCACGGGCTCCGAGGGCGCCCTCCAGATGGCCGCCGACACCTGCGAGGCGATGGCCCGCGGCGGCATCTACGACCAGCTCGGCGGCGGCTTCGCCCGCTACGCCGTCGACCGCGCCTGGGTCGTCCCCCACTTCGAGAAGATGCTGTACGACAACGCCCTGCTCTGCCGGGTGTACGCGCACCTGTGGCGGGCCACCGGCAGCGACCTGGCCCGCCGGGTCGCCCTGGAGACCGCCGACTTCATGGTCCGGGAACTGCGCACCCCCGAGGGCGGCTTCGCCTCCGCGCTCGACGCCGACAGCGACGACGGCACGGGCAAGCACGTCGAGGGCGCCTACTACGTGTGGACCCCCGCGCAGCTGGCCGAGGTCCTCGGCCCCGAGGACGCCGCCCTCGCCGCCGCCCACTACGGCGTCACCGAGGACGGCACCTTCGAGCACGGCAGCTCCGTGCTCCAGCTGCCCCGGGAGGCGGGCCCGGCCGACGCCGGCCGGATCGCCTCCATCCGGACCCGGCTGCACGCCGCCCGCGAGCGGCGCGAGCGCCCCGGCCGCGACGACAAGATCGTCGCCGCGTGGAACGGCCTCGCGATCGCCGCCCTCGCCGAGACCGGCGCCCTCTTCGACCGCCCCGACCTGGTCGAGCGCGCCACCGAGGCCGCCGACCTGCTCGTACGGCTCCACCTGGAGGAGGGCGCCCGCCTGACCCGGACGTCCAAGGACGGCCGGGCCGGCGCCAACGCGGGCGTCCTGGAGGACTACGCCGACGTCGCCGAGGGCTTCCTCGCCCTCGCCGCCGTCACCGGCGAGGGCGCCTGGCTGGAGTTCGCCGGCCTCCTCCTGGACATCGTCCTCGACCGCTTCACCGCCGAGGGCGGCGCGCTGTACGACACGGCCCACGACGCCGAGGCCCTCATCCGGCGCCCGCAGGACCCCACCGACAACGCCACCCCCTCCGGCTGGACGGCCGCCGCAGGAGCCCTGCTCTCGTACGCCGCCCACACCGGCTCCGAGGCCCACCGCACCGCCGCCGAGGGCGCCCTCGGCGTGGTCAGGGCCCTCGGCCCGCGCGCGCCCCGCTTCATCGGCTGGGGCCTGGCCGTCGCGGAGGCCCTCCTCGACGGGCCCCGCGAGATCGCCGTGGTCGGCGACGCCGCCGACCCGGCCTTCCGGGAGCTGCGCCGCACCGCGCTCCTGGCCACCACCCCCGGAGCGGTGATCGCCGCCGGAGCCCCCGACAGCGAGGAGTTCCCGCTCCTGCGCGACCGGCCCCTGGTGGCCGGGTCACCCGCCGCGTACGTCTGCCGTCACTTCACCTGCGACGCACCCGTCACGGACCCGGCGGCGCTGCGGCAGCGGCTCTGAGGAACGGGCGCGGCCCCGCCACCCCTCCGGAGAGGGGCGACGGGGCCGCGCCGTCGCCGTGCGACGTCGCTCAGCTGTTGCCGGCGCCGTTGCCGGACAGGATCGGGATGTCGCTGAGGATGTGCGAGAGCGGCTCGTCGCCCTTGGCCTGGGTGGAGTTCTCGACGCACTGCTGGTTCTGCGGGGAGGACAGGACGTTGATGTCCTGGACCGCGATCGGGATGAGGCCGACGATCGAACCGGCGTTGACCTTGGCCGGAAGACCGATGCACGGCTTGTTCAGCGAGCCCTGGACGAGCGCGAACTGCGGGCTCATGTGGCCGTAGGTCGCGGAGTTGCCGAACTCCTGGTGCGCGCCGTTGCCGGAGAACGAGGTGGTGCCACCGTCGTCGGCGATCGCGAGCGCCTGCCCGGCCGTCGCACCGACGACCGAAACGGCCACCGCAGCGGTCGCGAGGAGCTTCTTCATGGTTCTGGCCTTTCGGGTACTGGCCCGCTGTGTGCGAGCCGCACTGATCAACTGGTCGGAGGTCCGGAGGTTCCGGGAAGTCCACCGGACGGACTACGGGCAGATGAGCGAAGATCCGGGGGCGGGCCGGTAGGCGGCCGCCGGGACCTCGCCGGGGGCCACGGCGTCAGCGGGCGGCAGCGGCCGGTCCTCGCGCAGCCGCCGGAAGACCTCGGCGGCGCCCTTCTCGTCCCAGCCGACCGTGGCCCCGACGCCGGTGATGTTCGGGTTGAACCCGCGGACGGGGACGGTGGCGAACTCGGTACGGGACGGGGGCAGCCGCCGGAGCCGGCCGGCGAGTTCGAGGAGTTCGGCCGTCGAGATGCCGCGCTCGGCCGGGGCCGTTCCGCGCAGGGTCGAGGCGAGGGCCCCGAGCCGGCCCGGATCGTTCAGGACGCCCTCGGACCGCAGCCGCTGGAAGGTGTTGGCGATGAACTTCTGCTGCTTGCGGATCCTGCCGAAGTCCATCTGCCCGTCCGCGCGCCGGGAGCGCACGTACTGGAGGGCCTCACCGCCCCCGACCCGTGTGGTCCCGGGCGGGAGGTCGATGCCGGTGACGGGGTCCTTCAGCGGTTCCGTCGTACAGACGTCGACGCCGCCGTCGACCTCGTCCACGGTGTCCATGAAGCGCCGGAAGTCGACCTCCAGATAGCGGTGGACGTCGACGCCGGTGATCGCCTCGACCGTCGACACGGTGAAGGCCGAGCCGCCTTCCGCCCAGGCGGCGTTGATCTTGGCGGCGTGGGCGGTGTGCTCGGCTCCGGTCCGCCGGTCCCGGTGCCGGTCGGGGAAGTGGGTCAGCGAGTCGCGGGGCAGGGCCACGACGCTGACCCGGTCGTTCCGCTCCGACACGTGGACGAGCATCATCACGTCGGTGCAGTCGCACTCCTTCCCGCCGAGCAGATACGTCTCCTTCTCCGCCTCGGTCACCCCCTTGCGGCTGTCGATGCCGACCACGAGGAGGTTCAGCCCCCGCTCGGGCGCCGGAAGTTCGGAGGAGGCGGTGAGCGCGAGGGCTCCGGGAGCGAGTGCGGCGAGGGCGGCCAGCGCGGCGGGGGCGAGCAGCAGGCGCCGCGGACGTCTCGGTGTGCTCGGACGCTCCGAGCGCGCGGAATTCATCCCCGCACGCTAATTCGCACGCTCTCGCACACAGGTACGCGACGCGACATGGACAGGCCGAATCACTCTCCTGCGGGGCCTGTGTAATGATGCGGGAATCGCAGCGGAAGGAGCGAGGATGGCGCCGGATCCCGGGAAATGGGAACGGATGGCCTTCATTCCGAAGAGCCGATATGTGGTGGACCCGCAACCCGCCGACCGGACGCCTTTTCCGGTCTATTCCTCGCTGGTGACGCAGTGGGTGCAGGCGGGCCGGGCGGTGCCGGGGATGCCGGACCGTGAGTGGGAGCGCCTGATGGCCGCTCCGGTGTGGCCGCGCTGACATAAGCGACGGAGAACGCGAAAGGGGCCGCCCCGGAGGGCGGCCCCTGACGTGTGGACGTCGCCGTGCGGCGGGAACGTCAGTTGTTGCCGATGCCGTTCCCCGACAGGACCGGGATGTCCTCCAGGATGTGCGACAGCGGCTCGTCGCCCTTGGCCTGGGTGGAGTTCTCGACGCACTGCTGGTTCTGCGGCGACGACAGGACGTTGATGTCCTGGACGGCGATCGGGATGAGGCCCACGATCGAACCGGCGTTGACCTTGGCCGGAAGACCGACGCACGGCTTGTTCAGGGAGCCCTGGACGAGCGCGAACTGCGGGCTCATGTGACCGTACGTGGCGGAGTTGCCGTACTTCTGGTGAGCGTGGTTGCCGCTGAACGAGGTGGTGCCGCCGTCGTTGGCGATGGCGAGTGCCGGGGTGGCAGCCGCGGCGGAGGCGCCGACGATGGAGACGGCTGCGGCCGCGGTGGCCATGACCTTCTTGATCACGGTAGTTCCCTTCTAGAACCGGCTCCGTGCAGGGAGCCCCCTGATCAACTGGTCCCGGAGCGCGGGGTTCCGGCGTGTCACCCGCTCGGGGGAGCGCACGGGACGGCGCACGTCGCGGCCCCCAGTCGATCGAGTGAAGGCCCGGAACCTAACCCCACGGCGGGAGTTGAGCCGGTCGCATCAATCAGGTCGATTGGTGGGAACAGGAACGGATTCACCGTGATCAAGAAGATTATGGCGGCTGCGGCTGTCACCGCCACGGCCGTCGGCGTCTCCGCCGCGGCGGCTGCCCCCGCCCTCGCCATCGCCGACGACGGCGGCACCACCTCGCTCAGCGGCAACCACGCCCACCAGTCCTTCGGCAACTCCACGACCGCGGGCCACATGAGCCCGCAGTTCTCGGCCGTCCAGGGCTCGCTGAACAAGCTGTGCCTGGGCGTCCCGGTGAAGGGCAACGTCGGTTCGGTCGTCGGTGTCCTCGTTCCGGTCGCGGTCCAGGACATCAACGTCCTGTCCTCCCCGCAGAACCAGCAGTGCGCCGAGAACTCCACCCAGGCCAAGGGCGACGAGCCGCTGTCGCACCTCGTCGAGGACATCCCGGTCCTCTCGGGCAACGGCATCGGCAACAGCTGATCCGCACGTTCTGCCGCAGGGCCGGAGGGAATTGACCCCTCCGGCCCTGTGTCGTGCGGGCAATGGGGTGAAAGTCGCGCGGCGGTCGGATCCCCGGTTTCCTTCCCGGTGCATGTTCGTTGTGTCTGTATGCAGCGGAGGCCGATCTTCCGCCGCGGAAAGGATTCAGACGAAATGAAGTGCAAGAAGGCCGCGGCCGTCGTCGCCGGAATCATCATGGCCATGGGTGTCGCGACGCCCGCCTTCGCGGACGCGGACGCGCACGGCGCGGCCATCGGTTCGCCGGGCGTCCTGTCCGGCAACGTGGTCCAGATCCCGATCCACGTGCCGATCAACATCTGCGGCAACAGCGTGAACGTCATCGGCGCCCTCAACCCGGCCGCCGGGAACCTCTGCATCAACGCCTGACGCCCTCCGGCGGTACGCCGGCACACGGTCCGGCCCCGGGAAGCGCACGCTTCCCGGGGCCGGACCTTTGCCGTGCGCGCCGCACCACGCCGAGGGCCGCGCAGGTCCATGCGAGCGCCGCCTCGTCCGCCACCCGCACCAGCTGCTCCCAGCGAGCGTGCCGCGCCGAGGGTGCCGTGATGAAAGGGGCCTGTCCTTCGTCTCGGTGCCCCAACCGGGCGATCAAATCCTCTAATGGACTACGGATCAGAGGGATGCCGCGTTCACGGTCGGCTTATTAGGAATACTTTCGGAAGATCGGATTGACGGAGCATCAAAAGGCGACGGCGCGGAGGAAAGCCATGGAAGCTGCACGACGGAGAAGACCGAGAAAGTGGCTGGGGGTGTTCACCGCCGGGCTCCTCGCCTCCGGCTCGGTCGTGCTCGCGTCCCCCGCGCACGCCGCCGAACCGGTCACGACCAAGGACCCCGCCCCCACCCGCCCGAGCGCCATGGGCGCCTTCCTCGAATCGGGTGCCCTCGGGGTCACCCGGATCGGCCAGCTCGAACGCTGGCTCGGCGGCCGCGAGCTCCGCGTCGGCCACACGTACCTTCCCGGCGACCTCTGGTCGAACATCGAGGGCCCGCCCGGCTTCCTCGACGCCTGGGCGGACTGGCGCAACGAGCAGGCCGACCGGATCTTCGTCCTCAACGTCCCCATGCTGGAGCGGAACGAGGCCGGCGTCTCCGACTACGAGGTCCGCCGCCAGCTCCAGCTCGGCGCGGCCGGCTACTTCGACCACCACTTCCGCACCCTCGCCGAACGCCTGGTCGAGCTGGGCGCCACCGACACCGTGCTCGTGCTCGGCTGGGAGATGAACGGCACCACCTACACCCACAGGTGCGCGCCCGACCCGGCCGCCTGGAAGAAGTACTGGAACCGGATCGTCACCGCGATGCGGTCCGTGCCCGGCCAGGAGTTCCGCTTCGACTTCAACCCCAGCCGGGGCCGGGACGCCATTCCGTGGACGGAGTGCTATCCGGGCGACGACGTCGTCGACATCATCGGCATGGACTCGTACGACCAGCCGCCGGGCGCGAGTTTCGAGCAGCACGTCAACGAGCCGTACGGGCTCCGCCATCAGGTCGAATTCGCGGCGGCGCACGGAAAGCAGATCTCCTATCCGGAATGGGGGCTCTTCCGGAACGGGGACAACGCCGTCTACATGCGGCGCATGCTCGAATGGATCAAGGAGCACAAACCGCTGTACCACACGATCACTGATTACTGTCCGCACGGCGTCTGGCAGTGCGACGACAATCCGCGGTCGTCGGCGGTCTTCCGCGAGATGCTCTACGGCCAGGAGCCGACGGTCCCGACGGATCCGGTGGACCCGACGGACCCGACCGATCCGACGCTGCCCGAGCCGAAGCCTGAGCCCAAGCCGGAGCCGAAGCCGGAACCGAAGCCGGAACCGAAGCCGGAGCCGAAGCCTGAGCCCAAGCCGGAACCGAAGCCCGAGCCCAAGCCGGAACCGAAGCCCGAGCCGAAGCCGGAACCGAAGCCCGAGCCGAAGCCCGAGCCGAAGCCGGAACCGAAGCCCGAGCCGAAGCCGGAGCCCAAGCCGGAACCGAAGCCCGAGCCCAAGCCCGAGCCGAAGCCGGAACCGAAGCCCGAGCCCAAGCCGGAGCCCAAGCCGGAACCGAAGCCCGAGCCCAAGCCCGAGGCCGACTGTTGGACCGTCAACCTCGGGTCCTGGGTGGAGAGCTGGCTCGGCGGGTCCGTCTGCGTACCCAAGGAGAGCTGGAAGGACGAGGTCGACCTCGACTGGAAGGGCGCCCTCCAGGGGGTCTGGCCCTTCTGACGGGACGTGCGGCGGCGGACCCCGGGTCCGCCGCCGTTCACCCCCGGGGGCGGACCGGCAGCCGGTCCAGGGCGCGGCCCACCCAGGCCCGCTCCCGCGCCTGACGGGCCGCCCAGCGGCGCGCGTCGGCTGCCCCGGCGCGCAGCCAGAGCAGCGGGGCCGCACCCCGCCCGGCGAGGAGGAGCCGGTGGTTGCGGACGGGCTCGGGCCGCCAGTGGTGCTTGTACGGCTCGCTTCCCCGCAGCATGCTGAGCGTCGCCCGCCCGCCCCCGCTGGTCTCCCGCGCCCCGTGCCGCAGCAGCATCGCGGCCACGTCCACCTTGCGGGCGCGCAGCTCCGGATCCGCGCCGTACAGGTACCCGCCCGCGAGGCGCGGGGACATCAGGGTCAGGTCGGCGGCCACCACGTCCCCGCCGAGCCGGAACTCGGTCACCATCGCGTCGCCGCGCTCCACCATGGGCCGCACCGCCCGCGCCAGGTGCTGGGCGAACCGCTCGCTCGTGTGCTCGGCGGTCACCCCGCGGCCCTGCCACTGGAGCCGGTGCAGCCTCAGCAGCCGGTCGAGGGCCGCCGGCACGTCCGGGGCGGGGACGACGTGCGAGTCGATGCCGAGGGCGTCGACCTTCCGCAGCTTGGCGCGGACCCGCTGCGCCTTCCCCGAGGGGATGCGGGCGAGGAGCCCCTCCATGGGGACGGCGGGCAGTTCGAGGCAGAGCGAGTCGGGCAACCGCCGCCGCGGGCCCCGCCAGTGGGCGAGGACCCGCTCCGCGGCCGCGCCCGGCCGCACCTCCCGCAGGTCGATCACGGCGCCCCGCGCGGCCCGCGCCAGCGCCCCGGCGAGCGCCGCGGCCGCCTCCGGGCGGGCGTCGTCGACGAGCACGTCCGTGAAGTCGGTGATGGCCCCGCCGAGTGGGGTGAGCACGGGCAGCGGCCCCCGCGCCCGCATCAGGGGCGCGGCGGCGACGAGTGTGCCGTCCCCGGCCCGTACGAGCACCACCCGCAGCGCACCGGGACGGCCGTACGAGAGCCACCAGGAGTGCAGCCAGGAGTGGGACTGGAACGGGGTGGCGGAGGAGCAGCGCCCGTACAGCGCCGTCCACTCGGCCGCCAGCCGCCCGAAACCCTCCTCGTCACGGCAGATCTCGGTCCGCAGCGCGCTCGCGGTCACACCGCCTCCGGTTCCGGCTGGTGGGCGGAGGCCGCCGGGGCGGGCACGGACGCGGCCGAGGCGCCGGACGCCTGCCGGGAGTGGCGGGCCTCCCCGCGCGCGCCCGCCCGCTTCGGCCGGACCAGCAGGGCCAGCCCGCCGAGCAGGCCGCCCGCGCAGGCGCCGACCAGGGCGGACAGCGGTGCCGACGGCGAGACCGGGTCGACCGGCTTGGTGGCGCGGGAGAACTGCACGACCTTCACGCCCGTGCTGCCCGCGACGTGCGAGCTGTTGAGGACGAGCGCGCGGGCCACGCCGTCGGCCATGGACACCGCCTGCGCGGGCTTCTCCGCCCGCGCGGTGATCGAGATCATCGGCGCGTCGGGTGAGGTCTCGGCCTGCACGTTCTTCCGGAGCGTGGCGGCGCTGACGCCCGCCCACACCTGGGCGTCCCCGGTCACCGCGATGTCGGTGGCGACCCGCCCGTACGCCTGGGCGAAGCCGAGCGCCGCCGACGGGTCGGACTTCTCGCCCGGTACGACGATGACGTAGCTGGTCGCCGCGTACTCCGGGGTCGCGAGCGCACCGTAGCCGCCACCGAGGACGGCCCCGGCCAGGACGGCGGCGGGAAGCACCGCCCAGCGGCCGGGCGGACGCCTCAGTCCGGCGGGCAGGAGGGTACGGGGTGGGGTGGTGTTCATCGTGCGGGCTCTCTCACTTCGCGGGGGAGGGACGGCCGTGGACGGCCTGTTCGTAGAGGGACATCAACTGCCCGGCGCTGTGCGCGATGTCGTAGTGGCGGGCCGCCGCCGGCAGCGGCAGCCGGACCGTCCGGGCCTCCCGGACGCCGTGCAGCGCGGAGATCAGCTCGGGTACGGACTCGCCGATCCGGCGCGCGCCCGGCGCCGCCTCCGGCGGCAGGTCGTCGATCGCCGGGCAGGCCACGTACAGCACGGGCAGGCCCGCGGCCAGCGCCTCGACCACCGCGAGCCCGAAGGCCTCGTCGGGCGAGGTCGACACGAAGACGTCCATCGCGGCGAGCAGCTCCGGCAGCGAAGGCCCCGAGGAGGCCGCCGACGGCGGGTCCTCGCAGGCACCGGCGAGCAGCACCCGCCCGGCGGCCCCGCACTCACGCGCCACCCGCAGCAGCTCCTCGCGCTCCTCGCCCTCGCCGACGAGCAGCAGCCGCGCCTCCGGCACCGCCGCCACCGCCCGCACCAGCCGGTCGAACCGTTTCCCCGGCGCGAGCCGCCCCACCCCGCCGACGACGAACGCGTCCTCCGGCAGGCCGAGGACGCCCCGGGTCAGCCGGCGGGCCCGGGGGACGAAGGCGAAGCGGGCGCTCTCGATGCCGTTGGGGACGACCCGGATCCGGTCCGGAGGCACGCCCCACGCGGCGAGCCGGCGCGCCACGCTCGGCGACACCGCCACCGTGGACGTGCCGAGCCGCTCCGAGGCGAGGTAGAGGGCCCGGGTGCCCGCCGACAGGGGCCGGCCCTCGATCTGCGCCTCGCCCAGCGAGTGCTCGGTCGCCACGATCCTGCGGACCCCGCCGAGCCGGGCCGCCAGCCTGCCGTACACGCACGCCCGGTAGAGATGGGTGTGCACCAGGTCGTAGCCGCCCTGGCGGACGATCCGGGCGAGCCGGGGCAGCGCGCCGACGTCCCGGTTGCCCGCCATGCCGAGGTGGGTGACGGGCGTGCCGTCCGCCTCGATCCCGGCGGCCACCGGGCCCGGGTTGGTGAGCGTCACCACCCCGCCGCGGACCGGCAGGTGACGCAGCAGCAGCCGCAGCTGCTGCTCGGCGCCGCCGATCCCGAGACCCGTGATGACGTGCAGGACCCTCATCGCGCGCCCACCGCCGTGCGGTCCGCGGCCACCGGGGCCGGGAACAGGTCGGCCGGGTGGCGGCGGCGCAGCGGGTGCAGGGCCCGCTTGGCGGCCAGCCGCCAGGATGTGTCGGCCTCGCCGATGTGGACGCGGGGCAGCGCGTACGTGCCGGTGAGCGGGCCTGGGTCGATCGCGCAGGCGTAGCCGTAACCGGCCGTGCGGACGGCGCGCATCACGCGCGCGTCGGTCCGCCCGTACGGGTAGCAGAACCCGGTCACCGGCTGCCCGGTGATCTCCTCCAGGAGCTCACGGCTCCGTCGGGTCT
The DNA here is from genome assembly GCF_053589515.1 of Streptomyces sp. NPDC003327. Taxonomy (NCBI): domain Bacteria; kingdom Bacillati; phylum Actinomycetota; class Actinomycetes; order Kitasatosporales; family Streptomycetaceae; genus Streptomyces; species Streptomyces sp. NPDC003327. The sequence continues at coordinate 33,287 of NZ_JBSFSA010000017.1, forward strand.
CCGTCGCCAGCTGGTCGTCGTCGGTCTCGGGGAGCCGGACGTGGCGCAGGCCGTGCGAGCCGATCTCCATCCCGGCCTCCGCGATCCGCCGGATGCCGTCCTCGGTGAGCAGCGCCTTGCGCGGGCCGTCCGTGTCCCAGGCGTTCTCGCCGCCGAGGCGTCCCGGCAGCGCGAAGACCGTCGCGGTGAAGCCGTGCCGGCGCAGCAGCGGCAGCGCCGAGTCGACGAAGTCGGCGTACCCGTCGTCGAAGGTGAGGCCGACGAGTCCCCGCGCCCGACCCTCGGCGGTCGCCGCGAGCAGCTCCCGCATCGACACCCCGCGCAGCCCCCGGTCGCCGAGCCAGTGCAGCTGTCGGGCGAAGCGCACGGGCGAGACGGTCACCCGGTACGGGTCGTCACCGGGATCCGTGATCGAGTGGTACATCGCCACCCACAGGGGCGGCTTCACCCACAGAGGAGGCTTCGGGAGCAGACGGCGCAGCGCGGTGGCGGCGGGCATGGGCGGTCCTCCGGGAGGCGGAGCGGGGCAGGGGCGGAATCTCGGGCACCTTGGGGGCGCAGGCGAGGAACAGCAGGAACACGCCGCCGACGACCAGGCACGCGACGGCGACGGACAGGACGGCCGGACCGACGGCCGCCGCACACAGCCAGGCGGCGCCGGTGGCCCAGGCGCCCGCCGTGGCGAGCCGCAGCAACCCCTCCCCCAGCCGGTCGACCCGCACCGGCACGGTCTGGCGGTGCGCGCCGCGCAGCAGCAGCACGGCGGTGACGGTGATGCCGAGCGCGTTGGCGGCGGCGATGCCGACCGCGCCCCACGCCCGCGCCCCCGGCACCCCGGCGGCGGCGGTCACGGCGAGCCCGGCGGCCATGCAGACGGCCGGGTACCAGAGCGGGCGCGCGGCGGAGAAGTAGCAGCGGACCAGGGCGCCGACCATCGTCTGGCCGAGCAGGCCCAGCGCGTACACCCGCATCACGGAGGCCGTGGCCACCGTGTCCGTACGGTCGAACTCACCGCGCTGGAACAGCAGTTCCACGATGCCGGGCGCGGCGGCGATGACCGTCGAGGCGCCGACAAGGACGACGACGGCGGCGAGCAGCAGGTCCCGCTCCACCCGGCGCCTGGCCTCCTCCCGGTCACCGGCGGCGAGGGCGCGGGCGACCACGGGGAAGCTGACCGTGCACAGCATCAGGGAGAGGATCATCGGCATCTGCGCGACCTTCTGCGCGTAGTTCAGATGCGAGATGGCGCCCGCGGGCAGCGGGGCGGCGAGGAACCGTTCGATCAGCGTCTGCGACTGGCGGACCAGCGAGAACGCCACCACCGGCGCGATGAGCCCGAGCACCAGGACGCGGGCCTCCGCGCCCCCCGATCCGGGCGCCGCGGGCTCCCGCGGCCCCACCGGCCCCACCGGCCGCGCCCGCAGCTCCCGTACGAGCGAGGGGGCCTGGACCAGCACCATCAGGACCCCGCCGACGGCCACCCCGACGGCGGCGGAGCGCACCCCCCACGGCTCGCGCAGGACCAGGACGGTGCCGATGATGCCGACGTTGTACGCCACGTAGATCGCGGCGGGCGGCAGGAAGCGGCCGTGGGCGCGCAGCGCGGCGGAGCAGTAGCCGACGAGGGCGAAGGAGAGCACGCAGGTCGCGGTGAGCCGGGTGCAGTCGACGGCGAGCGTCGGATCGGGCAGTCCGGGCGCGAGGGCCGAGACGACCAGCGGCGCGGCCACGACGAGGACGGCGGCGACGATCCCGACGGTGAGCGTGAGCCGGGGCAGCGTGCCCCGGACGAGCGCCCGCACGGGGTCGTCGCCGAGGAGGCCCTCGCAGCGGCGGGCCAGGGCGCGGGAGAACGCCGGCACCAGGATCAGCGCCAGCGCGTCCTCGATGAGGAGCGTCGACGCGAACTCCGGCACGGTCCACGCCACCAGGAACGCGTCGGTCTCGGCCCCCGCCCCGAAGTACCCCGCCAGGATCTGGTCCCGGACGAGCCCGAGCACGGCCCCGACTGCGGTGAGCCCCGCGGTGACGGCCGCCGCCTTGGCCAGGAACCCCCGCCCCGCCCGCACGGGGGGTTCCCCCGCGGGTCCGCTGCCGTCCGCGGCGGATACGACCGGGTCGGCAGCCGGACGCGGGCCGGTTCCGCCGCTCCGCACGGGCGGGGCGCCCGCCCGCCGCCCGCCGTCGTGGGTGTCGTCAGCCCGCACGAGCGGGACGGCGGGCGCGGCGGCACGCCGGAGAGTCACCCGCCGGGCGCCGGCCGGCCCGGCGGACGGGTGGGCGGGAACGGTGCTGTACCGCGCGGGCGGAGCCGCCCGCCCCCCGTCGGCGGCGGGGCCCGTGGCCGCTCCCGGGCCCGCCACGTCCGCCGGCGGCCACCAGTGGTTCGCCGGGCCCGTGACCGCGGCCCCGGCGGAGTCCGTCGGACCCTCGCCGTTCAGCGCCGGAGCGACCGGCGGGCGGCGGCGCGTCACGGCGAGGCCCGCCGTGAAGCCGTCGTACGGCACCGCCCGGCCGACGGCCCCCGGCCCCGCGTCCGGCCCGGGCAGCACCACGGCCTCCGGGGGCCACGGCGAGTCCGTGGCGCCCGGAGGCGAGGTCGGCCAGGGGTCGGAGAGCGGGGCGTCGCCGCGGGGCGGGGGCGGCGGGGGCGGGGCCGTTGGTTCCGGTTCCCCGGTCCACGGGTCACGCACGCCGCACCTCCGCGAGCGACCACCACGCCGCCAGCCCGAACACGACGGACATCAGCACCGTCGAAGGGCCGCCGATGTCGGCGTAGAAGAAGTCGATGAGCTGCCAGGACAGCAGGCCCGCCGCCACCAGGGCGCAGTCCGTCCCCAGCCGGCGCCGCCGCAACGCCCCCACCAGCAGCGCGAGCCAGCTGCCCGCAAGGGCCAGCAGACCGAGCAGCCCCTGCTCGCTCAGCACGAGCAGGTACATGTTGTGCGGCGACAGCAGCGGCTGGCGCTGGAACGCGGCGCCCGCGCCCGCCGTGTCGCTGCCCGAGGACAACGCCACCGAGGCGTGCGAGTCCCGGTACTGCGGGAAGCCCTTGAGCCCGACCCCCGTGAGCGGCTCTCCGCGCCACATCTCCCCGGCCGCCGCCCACATCGTGTACCGGTCGGTCACGGACTGGTCCGGCGCCGCCGCGACCCGCGTGATGCTCGCGACCCGCTCCTCGACCACCTCCGAGCCGATCCCGAACCCGCCGACGAGGACCACCCCGAGCGCCCCCACGGCCAGCGCGACCCGCCCGGCCCTGCGCAGCCCGGAGAGGACCAGCTGGAGCGAGCAGGCGAGGACGGTCGCGATCCACGCGCCCCGGCTGAACGACAGCACCAGCGGCACGCACAGCAGGCCCGTGCAGACGAGGGCCGCCGTCCGTGCCCGGCCCGCCCGGCCGCCGAGCGCGATGCCGACGACGATCACGAGACCGTACGAGACGACCGTCGCCATGCCCATCACGTCGGTCGGCCCGAAGGTGCCGACGGCCCGGATGTCCTCGCCCTGGTACGAGGCGCCGGTGCCCGTCAGGAACTGCGCCACCCCCACCGCCCCCTGGAGCAGCGCGAGTCCGACCAGGCCCCAGGCGACGACGGCGAAGTCCCGCCGGTCACGGATCATCAGGAGCACGGCGCACGGGACGAGGACGAAGACCTGGACGTAACGGGCGACGCCCGGCAGGCTCGCCGCCGGGTCGTTCGAGGTGATCGCGGCCAGGCAGACGCCGAGGACGGGCAGCCCGAGGACGACGGCCGCCGTCCGGGTCAGCGGCCTGGACCGGCCGCGCAGCACCCGCACGAGGCAGATCAGCACGAGGAGCCCGGAGGCCGCGTCCGCGACGGTCCCGGTGCCGCCCGTCCCGCCCTGCGCCCCGCCGTCGCCGGGGAGGAGCAGCAGGGCGATCACCGCGAGGACGGGGGACAGGGCCCCGGCCCTGCGCGCCCAGTCCCGTACGTCCGCCGCCCCCGCGAGGGGCGGCGCCGTCACGGCCGTCGCCACCTCAGCTCCCCGTCGGCCGGACGAGCCCGACGGCCGTGCGGATCAGGATGCACACGTCCTGCCAGAGCGACCAGTGGTCGATGTAGTGGTTGTCGAAGCGGCAGCGGTCCTCGATCGACGTGTCGCCGCGCAGCCCGTGGACCTGGGCGAGACCGGTGAGGCCGACGGGCATCCGGTGCCGGTCCGCGTAGCCGGGGTGCACCTTGCTGAACTGGGCGACGAAGTACGGCCGTTCGGGCCGCGGCCCGACGAGGCTCATGTCCCCGCGCAGCACGTTCCACAGCTGCGGCAGCTCGTCCAGGGACGACTTCCGCAGGAAGCTGCCGGCCGCGCTCATCCGCCGGTCGCCCGCGACCGACCAGCGGGTCGCCGACTCGGAGTCGTCCGAGGGCCGCAGCGTACGGAACTTGAGCAGCGTGAAGGGGCGGCCGTGCTGCCCGATCCGCTCCTGCCGGAACAGGATCCCCGGCCCGTCGGAGAGCCGCACCGCCAGCGCGCACAGCGCGAGCACCGGCAGCGCGAGGACGAGCGCGGGCACCGCGAGCGCGATGTCCAGGGCCCGCTTGGCGGTCCGCCCGTGCCGCTCGCCCTCCGCCGGAGCGATCCGGCGCCAGGCGTAGCCCCACATGTGTTCGCCCATCGGCCCGTCCTGGTGGCGCCCGCCGACCCGCCAGGTGGCACAGCCGTACTGCTGGAACAGCGTCACGAGACCGGGGTCGTCGTCGAGGAAGACCGCGTCGCGCACGGCGTTCTGGATGACGGCCCGGTGGATCTCCTCGGTCGTCGTGAGCACCGGAAGCCCCGGCTCCCCGGGCGTCCGGGGCGCGCCGCCCTGCTCGGGCACGCCGACGATCCCCACCGGCCGCACCCCGTACTCGGGGTGCTGCACGGCCGCGGAGGCGAACCGGCGGGCCGCCGCGTGACCGCCGACGACCAGCGCCGACCGCGGATGCGCCCGCGCCACCCGCCGCCTGCGGGCGAGCAGCAGGCCCCGCACCGCGCACACCGCGCCGACGTGGGCGGCGTACGCGGCACAGAGCCGCAGCGGCCCGAAGGCCAGTGACGGGGAGTACGCGGCGACCGCGGCCGCCGCCAGGCACCAGGTGAACCCGGCGCGGGAGGCGAGCGCGGGCAGCTCGTCGAGCATCCGCACGTGCGCCGCCGGCCGGTACAGCCCGCCGTGCCCGTCGAGGAGCAGGACGAGCAGCAGGACCGGCAGCAGCAGCCGGGCGTCCCGGTGCACCGCGGTCAGCGGTACGGCCGCGGTCAGGACGGCCAGGCAGTCCGCGGCGATCAGGGCCGGCACCCCCGACCTGGTCCGCACCGCCCGGTGCCGGGGCACCGACACCCGGTCGGGCGCGCCCCGCAGCGGCGCGAGGGAGGCGAGGCCGAAGGTCTGGCCGGCGGCGGGCCAGGGGCCCGGCGAGGAGGGAACGCTGGTGCTTTCCGTGGTCACTGCGCAATCGGCTCTCTGTGCTCGGTGCCCCGCACTCCGGCCAGCTCGCGGTAGACCCCCGCGACGGCCGCGCCGGTGCGCCGCACGTCGAATCTGCTGAGTACGTGTTCGTGGGCCTCGCGGCCCAGGCGCTCGCGCAGCTCCGGCCGGCCCAGGAGGCGGCGGAGGGCGGCGGCGAGCGCGGCCGGGTCCTCGGACGGGACCAGGCAGTGCGCCTCGTGGCCGGGCGGGAGGCTCTCGCGGGCCCCGTCGACGTCACCGACGACGACCGGCCGCCCGGCGGCCATGGCTTCCAGGGGCGCGAGCGCCATGCCCTCCCAGCGGGACGGCAGGACCACCACGTCCGCCGCCCGGTACCAGGGGGCGGTGTCCGCGACGGCGCCGGTGAACCGCACCGAGGGGCCGGCGGCGGCGCGCAGCCGCTCGCCGTCCGGGCCGTCGCCGACCAGGACGAGCCGGGCCGTCGGGATGTCGGCGAGGACGCCGGGCCAGGCGGCGAGCAGCACGTCCTGGCCCTTCTGGCGGCAGAGCCGGCCCACGCAGACGACGGTCGGCGCCGGGTTGCCGGGCGGCCCGTCGCTCGCGAACCGGGCCACGTCCACACCGTTGTGGACGACGGTCCAGTGGGCCCTGACTCCGGCCGCCTCGCCCGTACGCCGCTCGGCCTCGCTCACGCACAGCACCCGGTCCGCCCAGCGGGCGCCGAAGCGCTCCCAGGCGCGGGCGAGCGCGGCGGTCGTCCCCTCGACCGCCTCGAACGACCAGGCGTGCGGCTGGTAGACGGTCGGGACACGGCCCCGCACGGCGAGCCGTGCGCACAGCCCGGCCTTGGCGCTGTGCGCGTGGACGATCCCCGGCCGCAGCGCCCGGACCAGCCGGGCCAGGTCGCGGGTCTCCCGCAGGAGCGCGGGGCCGGGGTCGCGCCCGGCCCGCCAGTCGTGGACGTCGGCGCCCTCGGCCCGGACGGCCGCGGACAGCTCGGTGCCGGGCGGGCAGGCGACGCACACGCGCAGCCCGTCGGCGCGTTGGGCGCGGACCAGGTCGACGACGACCCGGGCCACCCCGCCGTCGCCCGGCTGGACCGCGTGCAGGACGGTGACGGGCCCGCGGCCCGCCTCGCTCGATGACACCACGTCAGCGCCGGACGTCCAGGGTGTCCGCGCCCTCGGGACGTCCATCCGTCCACCCGGTGCCGAATACCGCTGAATTCCGCATACAGGTTCTCCGCTTTGCTGAGAGAAGGAAGGGAACACCCGTGATGGCCGGGGGAGGGGAAGGTGTCGTCCGCACGAAATGAGTGAACGCGCGGCGGGCCCGGAAGCAACGTTCGGGAACGTTATAACCCCGATGCGGGGCGATAGTAAGCATTAGATGCCCGGAAACGCGAACTCCCGTATCCGTACGGCCGGTTCCTCGTTGGGTGTGTTGCGCCATTCCACGCCCAGTCGCTCGAATGGCCCTCCTATGGCCCAAAGATCGGTTGAACGTCACCCGTTCGGGAGAGCAACCGATGAATAGCCGGGGCGTTGTTGAAGGAGCCGGGCCGAACAGTCCGCGCAGTCCGAGTTGAAAATCGATCGAGGAGAGCTTCTCCATGTCCCGTATCGCGAAGGCCGTTGTCCTGACCGTCGGTGCCGCCGCCGCGGTCGCCGGTGCCGCCGGTGCCGCCGCCGCCGACTCCATCGCCGAGGGCGCTGCCGTGAAGTCCCCCGGTGTCGGTTCCGGCAACGTCGTGCAGGTCCCGGTCCACATCCCGGTGAACGTCTGCGGCAACACGGTCAACGTCATCGGCGCGCTGAACCCGGCCTTCGGCAACACCTGCGTCAACGCCTGATCGGGCACGCCTGATCGGTCCTTCCGAAGCCGGTGCGCCCACCCCGACGGGGTGGGCGCACCGGCTTTTTCCTTGCGGCTACGGGGTCGGTTCACGGGTGGAGCAGCCGAGTGCGCCGTCCGGTGCAACGGCGTACGCCCCTCCGGGTGGGCAGCCGGTGCCACGGATTCACTCGAAACGGGTACGTGGCGCTCCGTAGTTCCCCGGTCGCGCACGGCTATGGCCGCAGGTGCGAGCAGAGGGCGGTCGCTCGGCGCGGCAAGGAAAGGGAACGCGTGTGCGCCCCCCGGGGCCTCGGGGTCCGGTGCGCGCATGTGTGATCGACACATAGGCCCGGTCGACATCGATCGGGTGCAGTGTCGAGAAATCCTCCCTCCCGGAGTTTCCGGGACGGTCACCTGTCGTTACAGAAGGCAGAAGAACGCGCGGGATTCGGTCAAGAAGCCCGCGCGGAAAGCGACTTGAAAGCCACAGGAAGGATTCACCCCATGAAGCCCACCAAGGTCGCCGCGGTCGTCGCCGGTTCGCTCATGGCGCTGGGTGCCGCCGCGCCCGCCATGGCCACGGAGGCGCTGACCCCCACCAGCCTGAACGGTGGCCTCGAAGCGATCGCCGCCAATGGGCTGAAGACCGATGTGCTGAGCAGCACCACGGAAGGTTCGCCGGTCAAGTCCGTCACGGACACCGTCGGCCAGCTCAACGAGGCCGGCAAGGGCGGCGTCCCGCTGCTCGGTGGTCTGCCCGCTGCTCCGCTTGGCGGCTGATCGAATGATTTTCTGACCGCTCGCCGTGTGGGTACCGCTGCGAGTGGCGCACCGCTCCCTACGCTCTGCGCAGATTCACGCGAGCGTCTGCGTGGACAGGCCGGTTCGGAGCGAGGGGGGGATCCTTGCCGGTCTCTCCCTTTCTCCAGAGGAAGAGCGGTATGCGGTCCATCATCAGCAGGAAAGTACTCACGGCGGCGGCAGCGACCGGCATCCTGTCGCTGACCGGCGGATTCGCCCTGGCCGCGAACTCCCATCCCGGTTCGGGCGATTCGCCGGGTCCCTCGACGGCGGGACACGCCCAGGCTCCCCTGCCGCGGGACATCTGCGACGGGCTCGATCTCGACGGCCTCGCCGGGGAGGCCGTCGGCGACCTCTGCGCCCAGGCGTACGACGACGACGGCGGTTACGGCGACGAGCCGGGCGAGCCCACGCACCCGCCCACGCACCCCCCGACGTACCCGCCGAAGCCGACGCCTCCCCCGACGCATCCGCCGAAGCCGACGCATCCCACGCCGACGCCGACGAAGCCGACCGAGCCGACTCCGACGCCGACGAAGCCCACGGAGCCGACTCCGACGCCGACGAAGCCCACGGAGCCGACTCCGACGCCGACGAAGCCGACCGAGCCGACTCCGACGCCGACGAAGCCGACCGAGCCGACTCCGACGCCGACGAAGCCGACGCATCCCACGCCGACGCCGACGAAGCCCACGGAGCCGACTCCGACGCCGACGAAGCCGACGCATCCCACGCCGACGCCGACGAAGCCGACGGAGCCGACTCCGACGCCGACGAAGCCGACGGAGCCCACGCACCCCTCGCCCACGTCGACCGGGCCCACCAAGCCCGAGCTCCCCGACACCGGTAGCGGCCCCGCCCTCATGGGCGCCGCCGCGATCAGCGCCGCGCTCATCGTCGGTGGCGTCGTCGTCCACCTCCGCGGTGGACGGATCGCCAAGGTGTCCCGCAGGCAGCACTGAGCCGTGCTGACCTGACGTCAATCAAGGCCCTCGCCCTCACCGGTGAGGGCCTTGTGCGTTGCTGCACATGGGGGACGCCCGTCACGTTTCGGCCAAGGCGTTCGTTCTCCACGCATGACTCTGCGCTCTCACGCCGGCATGGGACTCCTCATGACCGCGCTCGCCTCCGCCGCTCTGGCCACTCCCGCCTCCGCCGTCGAGGCGCCGGTGATCGTTCCCCTCCAGGGTCTCGAGCCGGTCCTCCCCATGGACGCCCCGACGGTCGCCACCGGCGTCCCCGTGCCCATGCCCGGCGCGCCCACCGGATTCCAGAAGGGGAACGGGGTCCTGCCCGACATCGCCCTGCCGGCCGTCCCGCTGACCGGCACCCTGCCCGCGACGGTGGTGGACGCGCCGCTGCCCGAGCTCCTGGAGGGCAGCGACCCGGGCCGGGCCCTGCTGAGCAGCCCGCACTCCGAGATGAAGACGGCCACCCCCGGCGCCGTCGTCGGCAACCCGGTGAAGGCGCCGCGCGGCGACGGGCTCGCCGACCTCCCCGACCTGGCGAAGCCTCAGGTCGGTCTGCTCACCCCGGTCCTCAGCGGGGCCCTCGACCCCCAGCTCGGGCTGGCCCCGGGCCACTGAACCCGACGACGCACCGCCGTTCGTTTGTACGACCATTGTCCGGGCGGGTGAAGGCACGTTTCCTCCCCGCCACCCCCTGGGCCTCGGGTCGTTGCACCGGAAGGCTTGTCGCATGGCCGAGGCCCGCGCACCCGGGGCCCGTTCCGTCGTATCCGGCGGCGGGCGTTCTCCGGAGCGCGGGCCGTTTCTTTCGGATTTTCTTCTTCTCGTTCGGCCCAACGCCCGTGACCCGCTCCGGCGCACGCCGTTGATGGGGAAGACGGCCGTGATCCCTGCGGTCGCTTTCCACGTCCAAGGAGTTCTTGATGTCTCGCATCGCGAAGGCTGCCGCTGTTCTCGCCGGCACGGGTGCCGTGGCCCTCAGCGGAGCCGGCCTGGCCGTCGCCGACTCGGGCGCCGAGGCCGTCGCCGCCCACTCGCCCGGTGTCGTCTCCGGCAACATCGTCCAGGTCCCGGTGCACGTTCCGGTGAACCTCTGCGGCAACACCGTCGACGTCATCGGCCTGCTGAACCCGGCCTTCGGCAACACCTGCGCGAACGTCGACGGTGGGCACGGCAACGGCGGCGCTCACGGCAACGGCGGCTACGGCGGCTGATCCCCCTCGCTCCGCACAGGTCCCCCGGTCCTTCGGGCCGGGGGACCTTCGTGCGTGCGGGGGCGCGCGGACGCTCAGGCGTAGCGGTAGATCCGGCTGTGGTCGAACATCTCCGCCGGGGTCACGCCCCAGGGCGCCATCGGCTGGTGCCGCGCCACGACCTTCCGGTACTGGGCGTCGCCGAGCGGCGGCGGCTCCGCCGGCAGGTACGCGGCGGACGGGTTCCGCTGCTGCCAGCGCGACCAGACCAGGTCCACGAAGGAGTGATGCAGCCAGAACACCGGGTCGTTCACGGACGCCCCGCCGAGCATCAGGCCGCCGACCCAGCGGTGCACCCGGTTGTGGACGAGGTACCGCTCGTTGCCCCGGCCCGGTGCCCAGCCCTCCAGCCGGTTGCGGAAGCCGTGGGTGCTCGTCGAGTTCCAGGGCGCCGTGTCGTACGTCCGCTCCCGCATGACGTCCTCCAGCTGGGCCGCCGTGGGCAGCTGGATCGGGTCGCGGGGACGCCCGAGGTCCCTGGTCAGGAAGCGCCCCTCGGTCATCGCATGCGTGATCGTCCACCGGCCGCCGGAGTGGGCGAAGGGGCCGGTCATCACCTGGAGGTCGGAGCGCCGGCCGTTGCCGCCGAGGAAGTCGTCGGCCCACAGCGACGCGGCCGGCGTGTTGTCCCGCGTCCAGTCCCAGTACGGAACGCTCACCGTCGCGTCCAGGCGGCGCAGCTCGCGCTCGAACTCCAGCAGGAACTTGCGGTGCCAGGGCAGGAAGCTCGGCGCCATGTGCGCGGTCCGCAGCCGGCCCTCGCCGTCGGCGACGTAGTGGTCGATGTGGAGGCGTACGAACCGGTCGTAGGCGCCGGTGCGCTTCAGCTCCAGGACGGCGGCGACGAACTTCCGGCGTTCGGCGCTCGTCAGGTCGCGCTGGTTCTTACGCGTGTACACCACGCGGGGTCCCTCCCGTCGGGTCGGTGGGGGTGGCGCCGTGGCCGGCGGCGTAGCGGGACAGCGGGGCGGAGCCCAGTTCGTCCACGGCCGCGCGGACGGCGGCCAGCGGGGTCGGGCTGGACGCGTAGTGGTCGACCGGGGTGACGTATCCGCCGTCGGCGCAGCGCATCAGATGGAGCGGGCGGCCGTCGACGAGGGCCACGGGCCGGCCGTCGGGCCCGGAGAAGCCCCGGACGTGGCGGCCTCCGTACATCTCGTCGAAGGCGTACGGGTCCCCGGCGGCGGGGGCGGCGGGGGAGCGGCTCGCGATGCGGCCGAGCGCGCCGCCCGTGAGGGCGGTGACGGCCACGGCGAAGAGCGAGCGCAGGGCGACGCGGCGCGGGACGATCATGATCGATCTCCTGGTGGTCGGCTGGGGGCCTCCGCTGCGGACAGGGGAAGCCCTCAGGGCACAACGATGAAAACCCCTGTTCGTTGCGCCGGAAATGCCAGCGGCGTGAATGTCGGCCGTTCGGGTGAAATCGGCGGGGAGAAAGGGTGGTGGGGCCCTAGCATCCGGATTCATGACCACTTCTGACGTCGTTTCCTCGGCCCGCAGCGTCTCTCCGCTGGGAACCCTCACGGTGATTCCGTGGTCCAGCGAGCCCTCCGCCGATTCGGCGGGCACGCCGTTCCTGATGGCGTATTCGCTCGGCGACGGCCGGGACGGCCCGGAGGCCGGTCAGCAGGCGCTCCGCGCCGCCCTCGAAGCCATGGGGCTCTCGGTCGGCGACCGGCTCTTCGACCTGGAGAAGGACGCCGGGATCAAGGCCTCGCTCATCGTCGAGGGCGGCACGGCCGTGCTGACGCTGCCCTTCCTGAAGGTGCAGTGCCCGGTGCCGGACGAGTGGCTGGCGGCGGCCCGCGAGCGCGGCCACGTCTACTTCCTCTGCTCGGTGCGGCCCTGGGCCGAGGGCGCGCCCGGCGAGCCGGTCGACGAGGCGCGGCTGCGCGCCTACGTCTCGGACGAGGAGATGCTCGCGGACTGCGCCCACGTCCTGATGCCGGTCCGGCGCGTCCAGGGCTGAAGGGTCCGGGGCCGGAGAACGGGAGGGCGGCGCGATGGCGACGACCGACGTGCGGGGCGGGGTCCCCGGGCAGCGGCAGGCGGAGGAGCCCGGCGGCCGGGGCTCGGGCGGGACCGGAGCGGGCCGGGCCCTCGGCTGGCTCCTCGTGGTCACGGGCGCGGCGGGCGTGCTCGCCGGCTGGGTGATCACGCTCGACAAGTTCAAGCTCCTGGAGGACCCCGGGTTCCAGCCGGGCTGCAGCCTGAACCCGGTCGTCTCCTGCGGGAACATCATGAAGAGCGAGCAGGCCTCGGTCTTCGGCTTCCCGAACCCGATGCTCGGCCTCGTCACGTACGCCGTCGTCGTCGCGGTCGGTGCCGGGCTGCTCGCCGGGGCCCGCTACCGGGGCTGGTTCTGGCTGGGGCTGAACGGCGGGATGCTGTTCGGCGTCGGCTTCTGCACCTGGCTGATGCACCAGTCGCTGTACGAGATCCACGCGCTCTGCCTGTGGTGCTGCCTGGCCTGGACGGCGACGATCGTCATGTTCTGGTACGTGACCGCGCAGAACGTGCGCAGCGGGGTGCTGCCCGCCCCGGCCGCCGTGCGCGGCTTCTTCGCCGACTTCGCCTTCGCGCCGCCCGTGCTGCACATCGGGATCATCGGGATGCTGATCCTGACCCGGTGGTGGGACTTCTGGACGAGCTGACGTGAGCCGACGCCACCCCCGGCTCTCCCGGCTCTCCTGGCCGCGGGCCGCACTGACCGTGCTGCTCGCGGCCGTTCTCGTGTTCCTCCTGCCGTACGAGCGGCTGGCACCGGGCGGGCGGCACGCGGGGACGCGCTCGGCGCCCGAGGCCGAGCCGGTGCCCGCGCCGCTGCCGGGGGTGCCGTCCGGGTTCTTCACCGGCTCCGACGAGGAGGGCGTGCGCCGGATCGCGCGGGTGCAGGCCTGGCTCGGCGGCGACTCCCTGAGCGTCGGACACACGTATCTGCCGGGCGACCGCTGGTCGAACATCGAGGGGCATCCGGCACTCTTCGGGCCGTGGGCGCGGTGGAAGGCGGAGCGGCCGGGGCGGCTCTTCGTCCTGAACGTGCCGCTGCTCGACCGCAACGAGGAGGGGCTGACCGACGCGGAGGTCCGCGCCCAGCTGAGGCGCGGGGCGGCCGGGGCCTTCGACGGGCACTTCGCGACGCTGGGCGAGCGGCTCGTCGCGCACGGGCTCGGCGACGCGGTCCTCGTCCTCGGCTGGGAGATGAACGGCACGACGTACAGCCACCGCTGCGGGCCGGACCCGGCGGCCTGGAAGACGTACTGGCGGCGGGTGGTCGCGGAGCTGCGCGGGGTGGCGGGTCAGCGTTTCCGCTTCGACTTCACGCCGAGCCGGGGGCGGGACGCCGTGGCGTGGCCGGAGTGCTACCCGGGGGACGACGTCGTCGACATCATCGGGATGGACGCCTACGACCAGCCCGCGGGGGTCTCCTTCGAGGAGCAGGTGACCGAGGAGTACGGGCTCGCGCACCACGTGGCCTTCGCCGAGGCGCACGGCAAGCCCGTCTCGTACCCGGAGTGGGGACTCTTCAGGAACGGCGACAACCCGGCGTACGTACGGGGGATGCTCGACTGGTTCGCGGCGCACCGGCCGGTGTACCAGACGGTGACGGACTACTGCCCGCACGGGGTGTGGGGGTGCGCGGCCAACCCCGAGTCGGCGCGGGTGCTCAGGGGGGCACTGGGGGCGCCCGGTCCGTGAGGGACGGTGGCCTCACGGAACGCGGCGCCCGGGGCGGTGCCGCGGCCGGCCGGTCAGGCCTGGTAGGCGACGAGCGAGATGCCGACGTAGTGGGCGATGAACGCCGCGAGGGTGAGGGAGTGGAACACCTCGTGGAAGCCGAACCAGCGGGGTGAGGGGTTCGGCCGCTTGATGCCGTAGACGACCCCGCCCACGCTGTAGAGCACTCCGCCGACGACGACGAGGACGAGCACGGCGATGCCGCCGGCGCGCATGAAGTCCGGCAGGAAGAAGACCGCGGCCCAGCCCATGGCGATGTAGCAGGGCGTGTAGAGCCAGCGGGGGGCGCCGACCCAGAACACGCGGAAGGCGATGCCTGCGGCCGCGGCGGCCCAGACCGCCCACATGAGCGGCTTCGCGGTGGAGTCCGGGAGCAGCAGCAGGCTGAGCGGGGTGTAGGTGCCCGCGATGATCAGGAAGATATTGGCGTGGTCGAGGCGCCGCAGGACGGCCTCGCCGCGCGGGCCCCAGGTGCCGCGGTGGTACAGCGCGCTGATGCCGAAGAGCAGGCAGGCGGTGAGGACGTAGATCCCGCAGGCGAGGCGGGCGCGGGGCGATTCGGCGAGTGCGACGAGAACCAGGCCCGCGACGACCACGGTGGGGAACATGCCCGCGTGCAGCCAGCCCCTGAGCAGCGGCTTCAGCGGGAGCGTCGGGGATTGCTCGATCGGTTGGTGCTCGACCGGGGTCACGTCCGGCGTTGCTGCAGTCATGAGACCTCATCGTACCTACGGCCGCGTAGGTACCGGATATGAGTGGCGATGCTCACGTGTGCACCCCCCTGGACATATGGGCGTTTGCATCGGATGATCAAATGAGTGCGGTCGGCACCGGATGAGCAGCTACGACGCGTCCGGGTCGCAGCCCCCACGGGGCAGACAGCGAAATACACCCCTCAACAAGGAGCAATCGTGGCGCGCGACAACGCGGCTCCCCTTCCCACCCAGCACCAGGAGCTCGTCTCCTGGGTGAACGAGATCGCCGAGATCACCCAGCCGGACGCCATCGTCTGGTGCGACGGCTCCGAGGCCGAGTACGAGCGCCTGTGCGAGGAGCTCGTCGCCAAGGGGACCTTCACGAAGCTCGACCCGGTGAAGCGCCCGAACTCGTACTACGCCGCCTCCGACCCCACCGACGTCGCGCGCGTCGAGGACCGGACCTTCATCTGCTCCGAGAAGGAGGAGGACGCGGGCCCGACCAACCACTGGAAGGCCCCGGCGGAGATGAAGGAGATCTTCGCGGGCGAGAAGGGCATCTTCCGCGGCTCCATGAAGGGCCGCACCATGTACGTCGTGCCCTTCTGCATGGGCCCGGTCGGCTCCCCGCTCTCCGCCATCGGCGTCGAGATCACCGACTCCGCGTACGTCGCCGTCTCCATGCGCACCATGACCCGCATGGGCCAGGCCGTCCTCGACGAGCTCGGCACCGACGGCTTCTTCGTCAAGGCCGTCCACACCCTCGGCGCCCCCCTGGAGGAGGGCCAGGAGGACGTGCCGTGGCCCTGCAACACCACCAAGTACATCTCGCACTTCCCCGAGAGCCGCGAGATCTGGTCGTACGGCTCCGGCTACGGCGGCAACGCCCTGCTCGGCAAGAAGTGCTACGCGCTGCGCATCGCGTCCGTCATGGCGCGTGACGAGGGCTGGCTCGCCGAGCACATGCTCATCCTGAAGCTGACCCCGCCGCAGGGCGAGGCGAAGTACGTCGCCGCCGCCTTCCCGTCCGCCTGCGGCAAGACCAACCTCGCCATGCTGGAGCCGACGATCTCCGGCTGGACCGTCGAGACCATCGGCGACGACATCGCCTGGATGCGCTTCGGCGAGGACGGCCGCCTCTACGCGATCAACCCCGAGGCCGGCTTCTTCGGCGTCGCGCCCGGCACCGGCGAGCACACCAACGCCAACGCCATGAAGACCCTGTGGGGCAACTCCGTCTTCACCAACGTCGCACTCACCGACGACGGCGACGTCTGGTGGGAGGGCATGACCGAGGACGCGCCCGCCCACCTGACCGACTGGAAGGGCAACGACTGGACGCCGGAGTCCGAGACCCCGGCCGCCCACCCGAACGCCCGCTTCACCGTCCCGGCCGGCCAGTGCCCGACGATCGCCCCCGAGTGGGAGGACCCCAAGGGCGTCCCGATCTCCGCGATCCTCTTCGGCGGCCGCCGCGCCTCCGCCGTGCCGCTGGTCACCGAGTCCTTCGACTGGAACCACGGCGTCTTCCTCGGCGCGAACGTCGCCTCCGAGAAGACCGCCGCCGCCGAGGGCAAGGTCGGCGAGCTGCGCCGCGACCCGTTCGCCATGCTGCCCTTCTGCGGCTACAACATGGGCGACTACATGGCCCACTGGGTCAAGGTCGGCGCGGCCGCGGACCAGGCGAAGCTGCCGAAGATCTACTACGTGAACTGGTTCCGCAAGAACGACGCCGGCCAGTTCGTGTGGCCCGGCTTCGGCGAGAACAGCCGCGTCCTGAAGTGGATCGTGGAGCGCCTGGAGGGCAAGGCCGAGGGCGTCGAGACCCCGATCGGCATCCTGCCGACGAAGGACGCCCTGGACACCGACGGCCTGGACCTGGCCGAGGCGGACCTGGACTTCCTGCTCACCGTCGACAAGGACGTCTGGCGCGAGGAGGCCGCCCTGGTCCCCGCGCACCTGGAGACCTTCGGTGAGCACACGCCGAAGGAGCTGTGGGACGAGTACCGCGCGCTGGTCGAGCGCCTGGGCTGATCCCGCAGCACCGCAGACTCGTGGTGGGTTGCCCCGATTTCCGCCCTGACCAGCTGGGGTCACGACGGCCCACCACGACCCGACCGGCCCCCGGCGCCCCCTCAGGCGCCGGGGGCCGGGCACGTCACGTCCGCGTCAGCTCGGCCGCTGGTTCTCCGTGTACGCGGTGTGGCTCCGCTGGCGGACCTCCGCCTCCTCCCGCAGCTCCGACGCGATGTCGACGAGCCCCCGGTGCAGGGCCGTGAGCTGGCGCTCCAGATGGCGCTCCGGCGACTCGGCACCCGGCGCCACACGCGACCACCACCGGGTCCGTACGAAGGAGTCCACGGCCTCCGGGACGTCGACGCGGATCGTACGGGCCAGGACGTGCAGGTGCTCGGGGTCCGTCGTCCCGTCCGGGCCGAGCAGCGCGTCCAGCAGTTCGTCGAGTCCGTCGAGCAGCCGCTGCGCGGAGTCCGGGATCTCGACCTCCGCGAGGTAGGACCGCAGGGCCGGCAGGTCGGAGCCGATCGCGTCCCGCTGCTCCGCCGTGGTGGGCGGATCCGGGATCGGGGGCCGCTCGGGCGGGGCGATCAGCGCGCCCGCCGCGTAGAGCCCGGCCACCACGACCGGCCACAGGGAGCCCGCGGCGCCCGTGAGGGAGACCGCGAGCCCCACGAGGCCGCAGGCGGAGCCGGCCAGGTTCTTGCGGGACTCGGCGTACCGCAGCAGGGGGTTACTGGTAGCCACGGATCTCCTCGAAGGCGCCGTCGAGCGAGCCGGTCGTGGCGTCGAACAGCCTGCCGCCGGTGAGCTCCGCGATGTGGTCGAGCGCGGCGCGGTCGGAGTCGCCGAAGAGGATCGGGAACACCGGGGTGCGCTGCTGCCCGGCCGGGAGCGAGCGGTAGAAGCTGTCGAAGGCGTGCGCCGGGTCGCCGTGGGTGTTCTCGCCGTCCGTCATCAGGACGATCGAGGTGAAGGCGTCGTCCCCCGCGCCGCCGCTCGCGCCGCTCGGGGTGCTCGGGCCGCTCGGGGTGCTCTTCGCGCCGAGCGCGCGGTACGCCTCCATGAGGCTGGAGTAGACGGCGGTGCCGCCGGAGGCCGTGAGGCCGCGGGCGTCGGCGCGGATCGCGTCGAGCGCCGTCCGCGGCGAGGCCGGGTCGACCGTGTGCGTACGGACCTCGGACTCCTTCACGGCCGTGCCGAACGGCATCAGCGTGACCTGCTCCCGGTCCCGGAAGTCCTCGGTCAGCTCGGCGAGCGCCGTCTTGAGGCGTGCGAGCCGCTCGCCCGCCATGGAGCCGGAGGTGTCGAGCACGTAGACCGTGCGCGAGGGCCTGCGCAGGGTGTTGTCGTACGCGTCGAGGAGCCCGTCGGCGACGGCCCGGCTGCCGGGGAAGGGCAGTTCGCGGCGCGGCTCGTTGGCGATGCCCTCCGCCGGGGCGACGCCGGCGACCACCGGGCGGCGGAGCGTCGCGCGGGTGATCCGGTCCTGGACGGCCGGGTCGCGGAGGTACTCGGTGAGCCGCCGCGCCGAGTCCTTCGCCTCGGGCCGTGCGGAGGCGAGCAGGGTGAGCGGGTAGTCGGCGGTGAGGACGCCGTCGACCGGGCGGATCACCGTCAGGTCGCCGGACTGGAACGAGGAGAGCAGCACCGACTCGTAGTTCACGAGCGCGTCGACGTCCGTGCGGCGGCCGTAGGCGGTGGCCAGCCAGCCGGAGGAGCCCGAGGTCAGCTTCTGCCCGGTGAAGAACTCCTTCAGCTTCGGGGTGGCCCGGCGCACGTCCTGCTCCCTGAGCGCCGACTGCGCGCCGGAGAGGCCGGAGGCGACCGAGACGAGCGCGGAGAAGCCGGAGTTGGAGCGCTTGGGGTCGGTCATGCCGTAGCTCAGCCTGCCGTCGGCGACGGCGCGGTGCACCTGCGACCAGGTGACCTTCGCCGGGTCCCAGCCGAGGCGGGCGACGGCCGCGGGACGGACGCCGATGGCGACAGGGGAGGTCATGATCGGCGTCGCCGTGGTGATGCGTCCCGCGGTGTCGGTGCGGAGCCGCAGGTAGTCGTTGGAGGAGAGCCACACCGCGTCGTAGGCCGCGTCCGCCTTCCCGGAGGCGATCTGCTCGACGGCTTCGAGGGTGCCGGCGTAGGTGGGGCGGACGGTGACGCCGGTCGCCCGCGCCGCCGTGTCGAGGACCGACTCCATGTCGGCGAGCTCGGAGGAGGCGAGGACGCGGAGCGTGCCGGGGGCGAAGGCCGTGCCGTGCCGGTCGATCGGGTCCCGGCTCGGACCGCCGACGCCGGTCTGGTCGACGTGCCCGCAGGAGCCGCCGGTGGCCGTGACGAGCAGGGCGAGGGCGAGACCCGCGAGCGTCCGCCGGAGGAGGCGGGGGGTCCGGGAAGGCGTGCGGGTTCCGGTGGCGCGGGGCACGGGGGAGCCCGGGACGCGGGGCGAGGAGGCGGCGGGGGCGGTAGCGCCGGGCGCGTGGGTTGCGTGGGTTGCGGAGACGGCCGGTGTGGTGCGGGGTGCGTGGGTCATGCGGGGTCGCCACCCTCCGACGCGGAGGTGCGGCGGCTGCGGTCCAGGTGGGCACCGGCCTGCTGGAGTTCGGCCGTGAGGGACTCGACGGTCGCCGCCATCGACTCCGTCGCCCGCACCT
Source organism: Streptomyces sp. NPDC003327 (assembly GCF_053589515.1). Lineage (NCBI taxonomy): Bacteria > Bacillati > Actinomycetota > Actinomycetes > Kitasatosporales > Streptomycetaceae > Streptomyces > Streptomyces sp. NPDC003327. Next base: position 52,685 of record NZ_JBSFSA010000017.1, read on the forward strand.
TGTACGTGTCGATGGCGTCGAGCGTCCGGTAGATCTGCTGGAACGCCGTGCGGAGCGTCTCGGCGCCGACCGCCGGGTCGGCCGCGATCCGCTGGATCTCGCCCGCCTGGCTCGACAGCATCTCGGCGTTGCCCCGGATCAGCTCCTCCGTCGTCGAGCGCAGGGCGTTCACCTGCTCGGTGACCTTCCGCTGGTTCTCCAGGGCGGAGGCGAGCATGACGGCGATCCGCAGCGCGGACACGGTCGTCGACGCCGCCCGGTCCACGCCCTTGATCAGCTCGGCGTTGTTGCGGCGGACCACGTCCATCGCCAGATAGCCCTGGGCGCAGACGGCGAGCTGGGTCAGCAGGTCCTGGTGCTTCTGCCGGACCGGGAAGAGGACGTCGGCGCGGAGCGCGTCCGCGACCACCGGGTCGGCGGTGAGCGCGATGCGCTCCTCCACGGCCCCGTCGAGCGCCTCGGTGAGCACCGCGTACTCCTGGAGCTTGCCCATGGTCTCCCAGAGCCTGGTCCGCTCGGTCTGCAGGGCGGCGTTGTCGCGGCGCAGCTCGTCCTGGCCGCCGCGCAGCGCGCCGACGATCCGGTTCAGCGTCGCCTGGGAGGAGGCGTACCTGGCGACGTGGTCGCGGAACCTGTTGCCGCCGGGGAGCCTGGACAGCAGCCGCCTGGCCCCCTTGGCGGGGGCGTCGCGCGGGTCCAGGTCCTCGACGGTGCGCCGGAGTTCGACGAGCGAGGAGCCGACCCGGGCCTGGGCGTCACCGCCCGCCGCGCCGTCGCCGAGCGAGCGGACCGTGCGCTCCAGCATCCGGTTGGACTGCTTGGCCGCGGCCCGCATCTCGCCCGCGCCGAGGGCGTCGATCTCGCCGATGCGGCCCGCGAACTCCGGGGACCGCGGGTCGAGGCCGGCGAGCGAGCCGACGTACTCGTCGGCCCGGCGGGCCATCTCCGTACGGACCGACTCGTCCAGCGGTACGAGGCCGGAGGCCTGCTCCGTACGGACGGGGCGGACCGGCTCCGGCGGGGTGAGGACGAGCGGGGCGTCGTGCCCGGGCGGCGTCAGGGCCGTCGTCCTGGGGTCGGGTGTGGGCGTGCTCATGCAGGGTCCCCCTGGTCACGGGCCCGCCGCGCCATCTCGTGCAGCACCTCGCTGGTGGGCACGGGCGCCTGGCGGACTCCGGTCAGTGTCTGGTTGAGGTAGTCGGTGTGGCCGGCGGTCGCGGAGGTGAACTCGCTCGCCGCGCCCTGGGGCCGGAAGCCGTGGCGCACCGCGAGCTTGCGCAACTCCGGGTCCGTGGCAAGGAGTTCGCCGAGCGCCCGGCCCTCCTCGCTGAGCGGCACGAGGGTGTGGTCGCTGTTGACCGTGGTGTCCGGGTAGAGGACGACCAGGTCGCTCATCGTCTTGCCGGCGATCAGGAGGGAGGCGACCTGCGACTCGTACACGAGGACCAGCGGGTTGCCGACGCCGCTGACGAAGTCGCCGAACGGCGCGTCGGAGCCGCCCTGTTGGGTGCCCTGGACCTGGATCAGCTTCCGCATCAGCGGGGCGGTCCTGGAGACGGCCGCCTTGTCGCCCGCGACCTTTCCGCCGTCGGCGACGTAGCTCGCGGCGGCGAGGTAGAGGGCGCCGGAGTTGGACGCGACCGGGTCGGTCGAGGTGATGAAGAGCGTGCCGCTCAACTCGGTGTGCCGGTCGGCGCCCTTGAGCTGCTGCCAGGTCCGGTCGGCGCGGGCCGCGTCCAGGTAGGCGCCCATCTTCAGGGTGCCGCTGGTGCCGCGCGGGCGGAGCGTCGCGAGGCCGTTGTCGGCGAGGACGCGGGCGGCGGAGCTGCGCGCGACGACGACGAGCGGCGAGTAGAAGGGGCGCTGCGGGGCCGCCTTGGACGTGCCCTTCGCCTTCGCCTTCAGCACGTCGGCGGGCCCCTTGGAGGAGGGGAAGGCGAAGTCGTAGCCGTCGAGGGGGAGCGCCTCCATGTCCCAGGACCCGGAGGTCTCGGTCCGCACGGTGTACCCCTGGGCGGCCAGGGCCCTGACGACCTGGGGGTCGGCGAAGAACGCGGCCTTCTCCGACCCGATGACTCCTCGCACGGTCTTCGGTGCCGTGTCGTGGTCCTGGTCGCCGCCCGTGAGGAGGACGGCGCCGACGCCGCCGAGGAGCAGGACGGCCAGGACGATTCCCAAGATGCGTCTCACGCGGGAAGCGTGCTCGCGGAAACCCACGTTCCAGGGGGAGTTGGGTGTACGGGTGGTGAAGTGCCGATCCCGGTAGGGAACCGGAGCGGCGCCTCCCGCATGCCTGGTGCGGGGGCGCCGCGGGACCCCTGGGTCCGCACCAGGGCCTGAGGCGAGTGAACCGAAGGGTCGCGGCCGGGGGAACGGGCCGGAGCGCGCGGAGGCCTGTGAGGAACGAACGGGTCGAGCACGTACGGGCCCGTGAGCCCGGCGTAAGCGACCCGGAGGTGAACCGAGCCCCAAAAAAGGGGGCTGGGTGGCGCCCGGTCCGCGCGGTTCGTGCCGCGCGGACCGGGGCCGTCAGGGGGCGCCGACCAGGGTGTCCCCGGTGAGCGCCGCGGTGTGCGCGTCCATGCGCTCGGCGGCGAGGATCGCGGCGGCCGTGTCGGCGCGGGAGGCGGCGACGACCAGGGCCCGGCCCGCGAGGGCGTGCGCCTTGCGGTGCAGGTCCCGGGCGGGGGCGCCGCTCAGGCCGGCGTGCCGCGCGGGCGGGGCGCCGCGCAGCCGCGCCACCTGGCGGGCGATGAGGTCGCCCGCGTCCGCGTCGCCGAGCTCGTCGGTGACGGCGAGCAGGGCGGCGAGGTGTCCGGCGAGCTGGATGTCCAGCTCCTCCTCGCGGGAGCGGTGCGGGTACGTGTCCTGGGCGTCGTCGGCCATCCGGTGGACCGACTTGGTGCGGATCGGTTCGTACATGGGGATGGCCTCCAACGGTTGCTCTGGAGCCATCCTAGCTTAGATTCAGTCTAAAGTTGTGCGCGATCCGGGAGTGGGCCGGAGTCCTGCCGTCAGGGCTGGCCGTAACCGTCCAGGAAGCGCCCGATCCGCGTCACCGCGTCCGCGAGGTCCGCGGCCGCCGGCAGCGTCACGATCCGGAAGTGGTCCGGCTCGTGCCAGTTGAAGCCCGTACCGTGCACGACCATGATCTTCTCGGCCCGCAGCAGGTCCAGGACCATCTGCCGGTCGTCCTTGATCTTGTAGACGTTCGGGTCCAGGCGCGGGAAGAGGTACAGCGCCCCCTTCGGCTTCACGCACGTCACGCCCGGGATCTGGGTGAGCAGTTCGTACGCCGTGTTCCGCTGCTCCAGGAGCCGCCCGCCCGGCAGCACCAGGTCCTCGATCGACTGCCGGCCCTGGAGCGCGGCGGCGACCGCGTGCTGCGCCGGCATGTTGGCGCACAGCCGCATGTTGGCGAGGATCGTCAGGCCCTCGATGTACGAGGACGCGTGGTGCTTGGGCCCGCAGACCGCCAGCCAGCCGGAGCGGAAGCCCGCCACCCGGTAGTTCTTGCTCATCCCGTTGAACGTGAGGGCGAGGAGGTCCGGGGCGATCGCGGCGGTCGGGGTGTGGGTGGCGCCGTCGTACAGGATCTTGTCGTAGATCTCGTCCGAGCAGACCACCAGGTTGTGGCGGCGGGCGATCTCCGTCAGCGAGCGGAGCATCTCGTCGTCGTAGACGGCGCCGGTCGGGTTGTTCGGGTTGATGATCACGATCGCCTTGGTGCGGTCGGTGATCTTCCGCTCGATGTCGGCGAGGTCCGGCATCCAGTCCGCCTGCTCGTCGCAGCGGTAGTGCACGGCCGTACCGCCCGCGAGCGACACCGAGGCCGTCCACAGCGGGTAGTCCGGGGCCGGGACGAGGACCTCGTCGCCGTCGTCGAGCAGCGCCTGCATCGACATCTGGATCAGCTCCGAGACGCCGTTGCCGAGGTAGATGTCCTCGACCGAGAGCGGGATGCCCTTGGTCTCGTAGTGGCTCATCACCGCCCGGCGGGCCGACAGCAGGCCCTTCGCGTCGCCGTAGCCGTGCGCCTCGGAGAGGTTGCGCAGCACGTCCTCGAGGATGGCCGGCGGGCACTCGAAACCGAAGGCGGCCGGGTTGCCGGTGTTGAGCTTGAGGATGCGATGACCCGCGGCCTCAAGCCGCATCGCCTCTTCGAGCACCGGACCCCGGATTTCGTAACAGACGTTGGCGAGCTTCGTGGACTGGATCACCTGCATGCCGAGAGCTTACGGCGGGGGACGGCGCGCCGCCTCGTGTTCTGTGACACGTCGGGCGAAAGGGGGTCCTCGGGACGCGGCCGGCCGGGCGCCGGGGCGGCCCCGCACGGGGCCCCGATGTGACCCGGATCGCACCGGCGGTGTCGTGCTCCCTACAATCCGGGCCCATGAGCCACCACGAGCACGGAGCCGCCGACCAGAGGCGCGGCCGAAGACGGCACGCCCCGCAGCGCCGGGGGCGCGGGCCCGTGTGGCTGGTCGCCCTCGGCGGTGTCGCCGTCCTCGGGATCACCGCCACCCTGCTCACCGGAGGCTCCCGGCCCGGCGCCGACCCGAACCCGCCGGCCGACGGCGGTTCGGCCGGGCTGCCCCGGCTCATCCAGCCCGAGCCGGACGCGGACGAGACCTCGGGCACCCCGCGGCCGGCGGACGCCGCCGGAGGGACGGGCGCCCCCTCCGCCTCCTCCTCCGGAACGGCCACGCCGGGCACCACCGCCTCCGGGACGCCCACGGGCGCCCCGTCCGCGACGGAGACCACCGCGCCGTCCGACGGCGGCACGGACGGCGGCGACGCGGCGGACGCCCCGGACGCCACGGCCGACCCCGAAGGCTCCGACGGCTCCGGCCACCCCGGCCGCGGGCGCGGCGCCACCAAGCGCCCCCGGTAGGACCCGCCGACGCGCCGGGATAGGTTGGCCCGTCATGGTGTGGAATCTCGGAGCCCCCGGATGCCGGTGGCTGGGCACGGCCGGAGCGCTCGCCGTCACGGCGGGCGGCTACGCGGCGGGCGCCCTGCCCGTACGCGGCGGCGGGGCGCTCTGGGAACCGCGCGGCTCCGCGCTCACGACCGCCGGCGCCGTCCTCGCGTACCTCGGCCTGACCCTGCTCGTCGCCGCCTGGTGGCGGTACGGCGTCCTCCTCGCGCGCGGCGCGCGCGACCGGGTGCTCCTCACCCTCCTCTGCTGGACCGCGCCGCTGCTCCTCGCCCCGCCGCTGTACAGCGCGGACGTCTACAGCTACCTCGCGCAGGGCGCCATGGTCATCGAGGGGTACGACGTGTACGGCGCCGGGCCCGCCGTCCTGCGCCCCGGCGACCTCGGCGCGGACGCGGCCGCGAGCGTCGGCGGGAACTGGACCGACACCCCTGCTCCGTACGGGCCGGTCTTCCTCGTCCTGGCCCGGCTGGTCGTCACCCTCACCGGCGGCGAGATCGTCCCCGCGGTGCTGCTCGTGCGGCTCCTGGCCCTCGGCGCGCTGGCCCTGATCGTCTGGGCCGTCCGGGGCTTCGGCCGCCTCGGCGGCGCCGGCGACGCCAGGGACGAGGGGGACGCGACGGGCGGGGCACTGTGGCTGGCCGCGCTCAATCCGCTGCTGCTCGTCCACGTCGTCGGCGGCGTGCACAACGACGGTCTGACGGCCGGGCTCATGCTCGGCGGCGTGCTGCTCGCCGTGCGCGGAAGGTGGGTGCTCGGCAGCGTCCTCGTCGGGCTGGCCGTGATGACCAAGTCCCCGGCCGCCGTCGCGCTCCTCTTCGTCGGCGTGGTCGTCGCCCGCAGGGCAGGTGGCGTACGGGGCGTGCTGAAGGGGCTCCTGCTGCCGGGGGCGGTCGCGGCCGCCGTGGCCGCCGTGGCCACCCTCGCGGCGCGGACCGGGTTCGGCTGGCTCGGCACCCAGAGCGTCGCCGGGGCCATCCACACCCCGCTCTCCCTCACCAGCGACCTGGGGCTCGCCCTCGGCACGCTCCTCGCCGACGACCCCGACCCGGTCAAGGGCGCCGTGCAGAAACTGGGCCTGCTCGCCGCCCTCGCCGTCATCGCGGTGCTCGCGTGGCGGGCCTGGCGCGGCCGCCTCGACCCGGTCCTCGGCCTCGGCCTCTCGCTCGTCGCCCTCGTGGTGCTCTCGCCCATGGTGCAGCCCTGGTACCTGCTGTGGGGCACCGTGGCCGTGGCCGCGGTCGCCTGGCGCACCCGGGCGGGCCAGCTCCTCGCCGTCCTGTCGGCGGCGCTCGTCTACGAGACGGCGCCCTCGGGCCACACGCCCTGGTACGGCTTCGTGATCGCGGGCCTCGTCCTCGCGCTCGGGCTCCTGTGGGTCCGGCGCGACCCGTGGCCGCCCGCCCTCACGGACGGCGCGGCACAGGGCGCGGCCACGGTGGGCGCCGGGCGGTAGCTTCCGGGCCATGACGCGACGACCCTGGACCCTGCCGCTCCTGGTGCTCGCCCTCGGTGGGGCCCTCACGGCGGTCCGGGCCGCACAGGGCAGCCACGGCGGCGCCGTCGTCTCCCTGCTGTTCTTCGGGCTGCTCGCGGCCGCCGTGTCGCCGTCGGCCTTCCCGCGGTCGACGGGCGCGGCGGAGGCCCGCCGCCTCGCGGAGGCCGACGGGCGCCCGATCGTCTACTGGCGGCCGGGCTGCGCGTACTGCCTGCGCCTGCGGTTGCGGCTGGGCCTCCGCGCCCGCCGCGCGCACTGGGTCGACATCTGGCGCGACCCGGAGGCGGCGGCCGCGGTGCGTGAGGCCACCGGCGGGGACGAGACCGTCCCGACGGTCGTCGTGGCGGGCCGGGCCCACGTCAACCCCGCCCCCGCCTGGGTCCGGGCCCGGCTCACGCCCTGACGCGGGCGCCCGGCGGGCTGGTTACATCCCTGCGGAAACGGGCAAAAATACCGGCCTGTCGAAGCTGGCCCGGCCACCCCGTTCGGCTCATGCCCTGACTCCGGCGCCCGGCGGGCAGGTCACCTCGCCCCGGCTCCCCGCCCGGCTCACCGTCGGCCCACCGGCGTCCGGCGGATCGCGCGGCCCGCCAGGACGTCCGTCCTGCGGCCGTCCTCGATGACGAAGCGGCCGTCGACCAGGACGTGCGGGATGCCGACCGGGAGGGTGCGCGGGGCGTCGTACGTCGAGCCCGCCGCGACCGTCGCCGGATCGAAGAGGACCAGGTCCGCCACGTACCCCTCGCGGACCAGGCCCCGGTCGGGGAGGCGGAGCCGGGCCGCCGGGCGGGAGGTGAGGTGGGCGACGCACTCCTCCAGGGAGAGCACGCCGAGCTCCCGCACGTACCGCCCGAGGTAGTGGGGGAACGTGCCGTACGCCCGGGGGTGCGGCTTCGCGCCCTGGAGGATGCCGTCCGAACCGCCCGTGTGGACCCGGTGGCGCATGATCGCCCGCACGTTCTCCTCGTGGCCCACGTGCTGGAGGACCGTCGTCCCGAGGCCGTCGTCGACCAGGAGCCGGCGGGCCGCCTCCCAGCCGTCGATCCTGCGGCCCACGTGCGCGGCCAGCGCCGGGTCCGAGACGCCCGAGACCTCGACCGTGCTCCAGTCGACCGGCACCCCGTGACAGCCGTCCGAGCCCGTCACCTCCAGGTCGTGCCGGACGCGCTCCGCCGTCGCCGCGTCGCGCAGCCGCGCGAGGACCGCCTCGGGACCGCCCTCCTGCGCCCAGGAGGGCAGCAGCGCGAGCAGGGTCGTACAGCCGGGGGTGTACGGATACGTGTCGAGGCTGATGTCGCAGCCGTCGGCGAGCGCCCGGTCGAGGAGGCCGAGCAGCTCGGGGGCCCGGCCCTCGTTGACGCCGAAGTTCATGGTGGCGTGGGCCAGGTGGAGCGCGCAGCCCGCCTCCCGGGTGAGCGCCACCATCTCCTCGTACGCGCGCAGCGCGCCCGCCCCGTACGAGCGGTGGTGCGGGCAGTAGTAGCCGCCGTACTCCGCGACCACCCGGCAGAGCTCGGTGAGCTCGGTGTCGGGGGCGTACATGCCGGGGGTGTAGGTGAGCCCGGAGGACATGCCGACGGCGCCCTGTTCCAGGCCCTCGGCGACCAGCCGCCGCATCCGGTCGAGCTCGGCGGGGGTGGCCGGCCGGTCCTCCCAGCCCATCGCGTACATCCGGACGGTGCCCTGCGGGACCAGGTAGGCGGCGTTCACGGCGATCCCGCGGTCGAGCCGGTCCAGGTACTCGCCCACGGTCCGCCAGTCGAAGTCGACGTCGTCGCCGTGGCCGTTCCAGCCGGTGATCGCCCGCCGGACCCCGGCCAGCGTGCGGTCGTCGACGGGCGCGTACGACAGGCCGTCCTGGCCGAGGACCTCCAGGGTCACGCCCTGCGCGGCCTTCGCGCTGTGGTCCGGGTCCCGGAGCAGCGCCAGGTCGCTGTGGGCGTGCATGTCGACGAAGCCGGGGGAGAGGACCAGGCCCTCGGCGTCCAGGACCCGGCGGGCGGTGGGGCGCTGGCAGCCCGCCGCGGCGGCCTCCTTGACGATCGCGGCGATCCGGCCGCCCTCGACGGCCACGTCGGCCCGGTAGGAGTCGCCGCCGCTGCCGTCGACGACCTCCGCGTCTCGGAAGACGAGATCCACGCGCCCCCGCCCCCTAGAAGAACGTGCGGACGTAGTCGACGACCGTGCCGTCCGCCTCGACCAGCGGGATGAGCTGCCACTTGTCGAAGGAGGTGCAGGGGTGCGACAGGCCCATGCCCACCCAGTCACCGACCTCCACGTCGGCCTCCGGCGCCGTGCTCAGCCAGGCGTGCTGGTCGGAGAGCGCGGTGACCGTGACGCCGGTGGCCGGGCGGACCTCGCCGGTGCGGCCGTCACGGACCACCTGCGCCTCCGGCAGGTGCAGGTCGTGGGCGGCGTCGCGCTTGCCCGCGTTGGTGAAGGCCTGCCCGGCGGAGGGGCGGGAGACGACCTGCGACCAGAGACGGAAGGCGGGGTGGAGCGCGCCCTCCTCGGGGATCCGGTTGAACGGCGTCTTCTCGCGGTACTGGCCGTCGTCGTGCGAGACGTACGCGCCGGAGCGCAGCAGCTTCAGGACGGGCAGGGAGAGCGCGGGCAGCTCGGCGAACACGTCGGCGACCGCGTCGAACCAGGCGCTGCCGCCCGCGCTGACGACGATCTCGCCGGCGGCCGCGTCGAAGCGGCCCTCCTTGTCGAAGGCGACGGCGAGGCCGGTCAGCCGCCGCAGCCAGGCGCGCACCCGCTCGGCGTCGGCCCCCGGGACCTCGGCCTCGTAGCCGGAGACGCCGACGAGCCGAAGGGTGCTGGTGGCCGCGACCGCGTCGGCGACGGCCGTGCAGTCGGCCTCGGTCCGCGCGCCGGTACGGGCGCCCTCGCCCGCGCCCAGTTCGACGACGACGTCCAGGGGGCGCCGGGCGCCCGCCGCGCGCAGGGCCTCGTCCATCAGCTCGACCCCGCGCACGGAGTCGACGTAGCAGACCAGGCGGAAGTCCGGGTCGGCGTCCAGCTCGGCGGCGATCCAGCGCAGGGCGACCGGGTCGACGACCTCGTTGGCGAGGAAGATCCGGGCCACGCCGTGGGCGCGGTAGACGCGCACCTGGTGGGGGACGGCGGCGGTGATGCCCCAGGCGCCGTGCGCGACCTGGCGGTCGAACAGCTGCGGGGCCATGGACGTCTTGCCGTGCGGGGCGAAGGCGAGGCCGTGGCGCTCGGCGTACGTCTCCAGGAGGCGGAGGTTGTGCTCGACGGACTCGGCGGAGAGCGCGAGGACGGGAGTGGTGAAGCCGCCCGTGAACAGGTTGCGCCGCTGGGCCGCGAGCTCCCCGACGGTCAGGCCCTCGGCGTCCGGGGGCAGGCCCTTGAAGCGGTGGTCGACGCGCTCGGCCGCCAGGTCCGGCATGGGTCCTCCTCGTGGAGAGCGGTTGTTGCACGCTGTGCAACAACCGTTGCGCATATCGCTTGGAGCTGTCTAACATCCGGGCGAGCGCCGGGTCAATGGACCCGAGGACGCACGGCACCGAGGGAGGCGAGCGTGACCGGAGACCCGGCCCAGCGGCTCCCGGAGCCGCCCGCTGACACAGATGCCGGTGAGGGTGGCGGTGCCGAAGTCGACCCGACCGGTGAGGGTGGCGGTGCCGAAGTCGACCCGGTCGACGTCGTCTGCGTCGGCGAGTCCATGGTCGCCTTCCTCCCGTCCCGGCCAGGCCCCCTCGCCGACGTCCCCGCCTTCACCCGCGCCGTCGGCGGCGCCGAGTCCAACGTCGCCTGCGCCCTCGCCGCCGCCGGACACCGCACCCGGTGGATCGGCCGCGTCGGCACCGACGGCTTCGGCGACCACCTCCTCGCCACCGTCGCAGCGTACGGAGTCGACGTCACCGCCGTCCGGCGCGACCCGCACCGCCCCACCGGCCTCTACTTCCGCACCGACGCCGACCGCGCCACCGACGCCCACGAGGTCGTCTACCACCGCGCGGGCTCCGCCGCCTCCGCGATGTCGTCCGCCACCGTCCCGTACGACTCCGTGCGCCACGCCCGAGTCCTCCACCTCACCGGCATCACCGCCGCGCTCTCCGCCGACTGCCTCGCCCTCGTCCGCGACCTCACCGCCCCGCGCCCCGGCCGGCCCCTCGTCTCCTTCGACGTCAACCACCGGCCGGCCCTCTGGCGCGACGGCACCGCACCGGAGGTCCTCCTCGACCTCGCCAACCGCGCCGACCTCGTCTTCGTCGGCGCCGACGAGGCCGAGGCCCTCTGGGGCGCCCCGGACGCCGCGGCCGTCGCCGCCCTCGTCGACCGGCCCGGGACCCTCGTCGTCAAGCTCGGCCGGGGCGGCGCCCGCCTCTTCGACCGCCGCCCCGGCTCCCGTACGGGCGCCCCGGACGCCGACGGCGCGGGCCACCTCCAGCGCCCGCCGCATGTGGACGTCGTCTCCGCCGTCGGCGCGGGCGACGCCTTCGCCGCCGGGTTCCTCTCCGCCACGCTCCGGGGCCTGGACGCCACCGCCCGCCTGCGCCACGGCCACCTCGCGGCCGCCGCCGCCCTCACCGTCCCCGGCGACCTGGCCGCGCCCCCGCCCCGCACCCGCGCCGACCGCCTCGCCGCGCTCGACGCGGACGCCTGGGGGAGACTGCACCTCGGCCCCGGCTGGACGTCCGCCGGCACGGAGGCCGACGAGGAGGTACGTACGCCATGAGCCAGACCGTCGACCGCGCGCTCAGCATCCTGCCGCTGCTCGCCCGGGGCCCCGCCGACCTCGGGCAGGTCGCCGACCGGCTCGGCGTCCACAAGTCCACCGCCCTGCGGCTCCTGCGCACCCTCCACGAGCACGGGCTCGTCCACCGGCAGCAGGACCAGCGCTACCGCCTCGGCGCCCGCCTCTTCGCCCTCGCCCAGGAGGCCGTCGAGAACCTCGACGTCCGCGAGATCGCCCATCCCCACCTCCTCGCCCTCAACGAACGCACCGGGCACACGGTCCACCTCGCCGTGTACGAGGAGGGCGAGGTCCTCTACATCGACAAGGTCGAGAGCCGCTACCCGGTCCGCATGTACTCGCGCATCGGCAAGCCCGTCGCGATCACCGTCGCCGCCGTCGCCAAGCTGCTCCTCGCCGACCTGCCCGAGCAGGAGCGACGGGCCGTCGCCGCGAAGCTCGACTACCCCCCGTACACGCCCCGTTCGACGCCGAACGCCGCCGCCTTCCTCAAGGAGCTGGCGCTCGTCCGCGAACAGGGCTGGGCCACCGACCTCGGTGGCCACGAGGAGTCCATCAACTGCGTCGGCGCCCCCGTCCGCGGCCCGGACGGGCGGGTCGTCGCCGCCCTGTCGGTCTCGGCGCCCAACGTGGTCGTCACGGCCGAAGAACTCCTCGCCCTGCTCCCGCTGGTGCGCCGCACCGCGGACGCCGTCAGCCGCGAGTACTCCGGCGAAGCCCCGGCGGAACACCCCGGCGAAGCCCCGGCGGACCACTCCGGAGACGCCCCGACGAAGGAAGCCAGCGCATGACCACCGAGAAGACCGCGATCACCCCCGCCACCCACACCGCCCCGCCCGCGAGGTTCTCGCACGGCGTGCGCAAGGGCAACATCCTCCAGGTCGCCGGCCAGGTCGGCTTCCTGCCCGCCGTGGCGGGACAGCCGCCGACGGTCGCGGGCCCCACGCTGCGCGAGCAGACGCTCCAGACCCTCGCCAACGTCAGGGCGATCCTGGAGGAGGGCGGGGCGGGCTGGGACGACGTCATGATGATGCGCGTCTACCTGACGGACGTCGACCACTTCGCCGAGATGAACGCGCTCTACGACCAGTACTTCGACGAGCAGGACCTCAAGGCCCCGCCCGCCGCCCGCACGACCGTCTACGTGGGCCTCCCGAAGGGCCTCCTCATCGAGATCGACGCGCTCGCCGTCCTCGGCTGACCCCCGCGCGGCAGGTCGCCCCGGCGGTCGACCGCCGGGGCGCCCCTTCGTCGTACGGACCGGACCGTCAGGAGGCGCAGTACTGCGCCTGCTTGCCGATCGAGCGGTACATGCAGTCCGCGTTCTCCAGGAGCTGCAGGACCGCGTCGCGGTTGCGGCTCGTCTCGCGCTCGATCACCTCGTCGGGCGGGTAGAAGCCGCCGCCGGAGGACGAGGCCGGGTACATCTCGAACGTGTAGCCGAAGATCCGGTGCACGCCCCAGAGGTAGTCGTCGATCGAGCCGTCCGTGATGTAGAGGTCGCTGGACTGCTCGGGCGTGTAGCCGTTGCTCGCCGCCATCTTCCCGCCGACGGTCGCGAAGGCGTCCCGGTCGTCCTGCGTCATGCCCGGGGCGGTGTTCGCCGTGGTGTAGCCGAAGGGCCAGAGCACCAGCTCGCTGTACGTGTGGAAGTCGATGGCCGCGGTGATCTGCTGCTTGCCGCCGACCACCCGGGAGCGGACGAAGTCGGCGACGACCTTCACCTCGGGGGCCGACTCGGGGGCCGCGCCCCGGTAGGTGTCGGAGCTCTTGGAGCCGGAGGAGCCGCCGCAGCAGCCCCACTTGTAGTTCCAGTTCCGGTTCATGTCGGTGCCGATGTACGAGGAGCCGGAGTTGGGCTGCCGGTTCTTGCGCCAGCTGCGGTACGAGCCGGAGGCGATGTCGTACTCGCCGCCGTCCGGGTTGAGGTCGGGGACGATCCAGATCTCGCGGTTGTTCACCATGGAGGTGATCCGGGAGTCCGAGCCGTAGCCCGCGCCGAACTCGCGCAGCAGGTAGAGCGCCATCTCGACGGTGAGGTGCTCGCGGGCGTGCTGGTGGTGGGTGAAGAGGACCTCGGGCTCGTTCTCGTCGGTGGCGACGTTGTCGCTGATCTTGATCGCGACGATGTCCCGGCCCTGGTACGACTTGCCGATGACCCGCTTGCTCATGATGGACGGGTACGCGGCGAGCCGCTGGTCGATCTCCGCGGTCATCTCCGCGAAGTTGTGGTACTTCGCGTCCGCGGACGGGAAGTCGAGCGCGCCGGACGCGGACAGGGACGGCACGCCCCGGTCCGGGGGCCCGGGAAGGGCGGTCGGCCGGTAGCCGAGGGCCTTGAGCCGCTTCAGCTGGTCGGCGTTGGCGCTGACGACGACCGAGCGGGCGTCGACCTCGTCGATCGAGACGCCCGTGGCGGCGGCGAGTGCCGTACGGGCCGCGGAGGTGGCGGGTCCGGCGATCTCGTACTGCCGGACGACCTCCTCGGTGCCCGCGGCGAGGGCCGTGCGGGCGGAGGGGGCAGCGGTCGGCGCCGGGTCGGAACCGGCGGATGAGGACAGGGCGGTGAGGGGCGCCGCGAGGGCGAGCGCCACGAGGGCCGCGAGGGTGGCGGACCTTCTACCGCGCGGGAGAGGTCGCATGCTGTCTCCTGGGTGGGGAGTGTGGGGGTGTGCGACAGACTGGTGCGGGTGTCCGGGCACATCGTGAGGCTGTGTCATGGCCCGGTCAAGGGTGTCGATTCGGCCACACCGCGCCACGAGGGCGGCGAGCGGGCGGCGCACTGTCGTCGCGCAGTCGTCGCTCTCACGCTAAGTGACGGCGCCCCGGGCGCCGCCGCCCGACGCGCCCGCGCCCGACCCGCCCGAGGCCGCCCCACGCGCCCCGCCGCCGGGAGAGCGGCGGAGAACGGCACAGCGCCGCCGGTCGGCCGGCGGCGCTGCGGGGGAAGGCGGGGTTACGGCAGGTTGTGCACGTGCGGGCCGACCGCGTTCGACCAGGCGTTGCCCGCCGTCGCGTCCCAGTTGGTGGACCAGGTCATGGCGCCCCGGAGGGACGGCCAGGCCTGGGCCGGCTTGAAGCTGCCGCACCCCGTCAGCCGGGTCAGGCAGTCGAGCGCGTTCTTCACGATCTGCGGGTCGACGTAGCCGCTGCCCGCGCCCCGGGTGGAGGCGGGGACGCCCAGGCCGACCTGGGACGGGTCGAGGCCGCCCTGGATCTGGATGCAGGCGAGCGCGGTGAGGAAGTCCACCGAGCCCTGGCTGTAGACCTTGCCGTCGCAGCCGAGCATCGAACCGCTGTTGTAGTACTGCATGTTGACCACGGTGAGGATGTCCTTCACCGCGAGCGCCGTCTTGAAGTACTCGGTGCCCGTGTTCTGCATGTCGATGGTCTGCGGGGCCATCGTCAGGACCATGGACGGCCCGGCCTTGGCGGAGAGCTGCCGCAGCGCCTTGGTCAGGTACGTGGAGTTGATCCCGTGCTCCAGGTCGATGTCGACCCCGTTGAAGCCGTACTCCTGCATCAGGGCGTACGCGCTGTTCGCGAAGGCGGTCGCGGAGGCGTCGCTGTTGATCGTGACGTTCCCCTTCTCGCCGCCGACCGAGATGACGACCGACTTGCCGGCCGCCTTCTTGGCCGCGACGTCCGCCTTGAAGTCGGCGACCGAGGCGTAGCCGACGGCCGGGTCGAGGTTGAAGACGATCTGGCCCGGCGTGGCCGTGGAGTCGGCGAACGAGACGGCGATGATGTCGTACTGCGCCTGCACGTCCCGCAGCTTCTGGACGGTCGCGCCGTTGTTGAAGTTCTGCCAGTAGCCGGTCAGCGCGTGCTTCGGCACGGACGGGCCCGGGCCCGGCGTGGTGGTCTTGGCGGTGCGGACGGTGACGGCCGCGGACTTCGCGGACTCGCCCGCGGCGTTGGTGGCGGAGACCTGGAACGAGTAGGCGGTGTCGGCGGTGAGCCCGGTGACGGTGGCCGAGGTGCCGGTCACGGTCTGCGGGTTGGCGCCGTCCCTGTAGACCTTGTAGCCCGTCGCGCCGGAGACGGCGTTCCAGGTCAGCGGGACCGAGGACGAAGTCGGCGTACCCGCCGCGAGGCCGGCCGGGGTGGCCGGGACGACCGGGTCGGGGTCGGTGCCGCCGCCCCCGTCGGGGCCGAAGACGCTCACGTCGTCGACGTGGTAGGCGGCGGTGCCGTACCAGCCGTGCGTGTACACCTGCACCGAGGTGGTGGTGGAGCCGGTGGTGAACCTCGTGGTCAGCTGCTTCCAGGACGGCGAGTCGGGCGTCCACGTGGACACGTCGGTGGTCCCGGTGCCGCTCGCGCCGAGGTAGGCGTAACCGCCCTGGACCCAGGCGCTCAGCGTGTACGTGGAGTTGGGCTTCACGGTCACGGTCTGCACGCACCTGGCGTTGTCGAGACCGGCCGGGGTGGCCTTCAGGGCGCCGGCCCCGGTGCGGACGGGCGAGGAGACGGCGGCGCCGCTGCCCGCGGAGCAGCTCCAGTTGGCGAGTCCGTTCTCGAACCCGGCGTTCTTGGCGACGTTGACGTCGGCGGCGACGGCGGTGCCGGCTCCGCCGACGAGGACGAGCCCGGATCCTACGGCGAGCGCGAGGGCCCCGCCGAGCCATCTGCGGCCGTGCGGGCGTGAGGTGGTGGTGCGGTCCACGTGCATCCTCCGGGGGAGGTGGGGGAGTTGGGGGGTACCGACGGTGGCCACCGTGATGCGCAACAAGTTGGTCCAGACCAATTGCGTTGTCAAGGCCTCCCGCCGCGCGAAGTGCCCGCCCGGGGCCCCGAAAGGCACCGGAGCGACCCGCTCCGGACGCCAAGATGGAGAAGGAGCTTGGCGGATTGTGTGTTCACCACCCCGGGTCCCCTGGATAAGGTGCAGAGCAGCCGTGCTGTGCAGTGACACGGCGAACGCGGTAAGTGAGGTATGTGGTCTGCGGGGAGAGGCCTGCGGCCCCCGGGCAGCCGGAGGCCACAGGGGGACGGGGAGCCTGACGTGCCGACAGCGATCGCGGTCACCAGCGCCGAGCTGGTGCTGCCGCCCACCGACCCCCAGACCCCGCACGCCGCCGTCCTCCCCGCCCCCGAGACCCAGCCCATCGACGCCACCCTCGCCGACCTCCGCCACCTCGTCGACCGGTACGGCCACGTGGTCGTCGTCTGCCCCACCTCCGCCCCGCCCGCCGTCGCCAGACGCCTCCACACCGTCCGCTCGCTCCTCGAGAGCGACCGGATCGCCCTGGTCAGGACCGACCTGCCGCCGCTCGGCGCCGCCGTCCTCGTCCGCCAGCTGCGCCAGCTCGCCGGCTGCGACATCAGCCCCGGCGTCCTCGCCTCCGCCGCCCGGCTCCTCACCCACTACATCTACGCCGGCGCCGTCCTCGGCTCCGTCTCCCGCCTCGACCGCGTCCCCGTCAGCCTCGGCTCCCACCTGAAGGGCTGGCTCCCCGGCGCCCACTTCGCCGTCCTCGCCGGACCGACCCCGCAGATCGTCCGGATCGGCTCCGGCGAGACCCCGCTCGCCGGCCCCGAGTTCGCCACCCGGCTGCTTCTCGCCCGCGGCCAGCTCCAGACCGACTGGCCGACGACCACCCTCGTACCCCGCTGGCAGATCCAGGGCCCCGTCCAGGAGACCGCCCTGCCGGCCGGCTCGCCCGCCTGGTGGGGCACCGGCAAGCTCGTCGAGTTCGCCTCGTACCTCCCCGACCTGCCCGTCCTCTACCAGCTCGTCGCCTCCGTACGGCGCGAGAACTGCCACTGGTGCGGGATGGAGCTCATCGGCGACCGCTGCGGCTTCTGCGCCGCGCCCCTGCCGACGGCCGCCCAGCCGCCGACGGCCGCCCGGCCGCCCGCGTCGGGCCCCGCCCCGTCCGCCCGCCCCGCCCATCGGATCCGATCGAGGTAGTCCGGCCATGAACTCCCGCCAGCGCCGCGGCGTCATCCTGCTGCTGCTGTCCGTCCTGTGCGCCCTCGGCGCCTTCGCCGGCGTCCTCACCGTAATCAGCGACGTCAACTCGAAGGTGGGCCCCGAGGTCGACGCGTACCGCATCAGGCAGGACGTGAAGCCCTACACCACCCTCAGGGCCAGCCAGTTCGAGAAGATCACCATGCCGAAGCGCTGGCTCTCGCCCACCGCCGTCACCGACCTGCGCCGCATCGAGGGCCGGATCGCCGTCACCACCCTCAAGAAGGGCTCGCTCCTCCAGTCCGACATGATCGTCGACCGCCCCCAGCTCCGGCCGGGCGAACAGGAGATGGCGATCATGATCGACGCCGCCACCGGCGTGGCCGGAAAGATCACCGCGGGCGCCACCGTCAACATCTACGCCACCTTCGCGGGCGAGAAGAAGGACGAGTCCCCCCAGTCCCGGCTGATCGTCCAGGGCGCCCGCGTCCTCGACGTCGGCACCCTCACCCCGGCCCGCGACCGCAGCGACCGCTCCGAACGCGCCACCTCCGCCGTCCCCATCACCTTCGCGCTCTCCGCACTCGACACCCAGCGCGTCGCGTACGCCGAGTCCTTCGCCGAGCACGTACGCCTCGCCCTCGTCGCTCCCGCGGCGGCCGGCACCCCGGCCGATCCCGCCAAGCCCGGCGACCGCACCTACACGCTCGACAAGGACAAGTGAGGCCGGTATGACCACCAGGATCCTGCCGGCCGTCGGCGACCCCGACGCGGCCCGGTCCGTCACCACCCTCATCGGCCAGCTGCCCGACGCCGAGCCCGCCCCGCCCGTCACCGACTCCACCCAGCTCGTCGACACCCTCGCCCGGCTCGCCGCCGAATCCCTCGACGAACTCCCCGAGGTCGTCCTCGTGCACGAGCGGATCGGACCCGTCCCCGCCCTCGAACTCGTCCGCGAGGTCGCCCTCCGCTTCCCCGCCGTCGGCGTCGTCCTCATCACCGCCGACGCCAGCCCCGTCCTCTTCTCCGCCGCCATGGACTCCGGCGCCCGCGGCCTCGTCACCCTCCCGCTCGGCTACGAGGAACTCGCCAGCCGCGTCCAGGCCGCCGCCCAGTGGTCCGCCGGGGTCCGCCGCCACCTCGGGGCCGGGGCCGACGTCGTCACCGGCCCCGGCGGCACCGTCGTCACCGTCAGCGGTGCCAAGGGCGGCGTCGGCACCACCGTCACCGCCGTCCACCTCGCCCTCGCCGCCCGCGCCTCCGGGCGCACCGTCGCCCTCGTCGACCTCGACCTCCAGAGCGGCGACGTCGCCTCCTACCTGGACGTCCAGTTCCGCCGCTCCGTCGCCGACCTCGCCGCCATCGCCGACCTCTCGCCCCGCGTCCTCCAGGACGCCGTGTACGTCCACGAGACCGGCGTCTCGCTGCTCCTCGCCCCCGCCGAGGGCGAACGCGGCGAGGAGGTCACCGACCGCGCCGCCCGCCAGATCGTCAGCGCGCTCCGCGGCCGCCACGAGGTCGTCGTCGTCGACTGCGGCGCCCAGCTCACCGGCGCGAGCGCGGCCGCCGTCGAACTCGCCGACCGCGCCCTGCTCGTCACCACCCCGGACGTCGTCGCCGTCCGCGCCGCCAAGCGGACCGTACGCATGTGGGAACGGCTCCAGGTCCGCAAGGCGGAGGAGAGCATCATCGTCGTCAACCGGCACACCCGCTCCACCGAGATCCAGCCGCCCCTCGTCCAGAAGATCACCGGCACCCGGATGGCGGGCGTCACCGTCCCCGCCCAGTTCAAGGAACTCCAGGCCGTCGTCGACGCCGGCCGCCTCCACGAACTCGACGCCCGCTCCACCGTCAAGCAGGCCCTCTGGGCCCTCGCCGGCGAACTCGGCCTCACGGCCGCCCCCGCCCCCGGAGCCGGCGGCACCAAGGAACTCGCCAGGACCACCCGGACCTCCGGCGACCGCGGCTCCCTCGGGCTGCGGCGCCGCGGCGAGCGAGGGCGCTGACCCGTGATCCGACGACCGACCCGGGACGACGACAGGGGACAGGTGGCGGTCGAGTTCCTCGGCATGGTGCCGCTCATCCTGCTGACCCTCGCCGCGCTCTGGCAGCTCGTCCTCGTCGGTTACACCTACACCCTGGCGGGGAACGCGGCGGACGAGGCGGCGCGGGCCTGCGCCGTCGGCGACGACGGGGTGGCGGCCGCCCGGCGCCACATCGACGGCGCCTGGGGCGTCTCCGGCGGCGACTGCGGCGAGGACGGCGGCCTGGTCCACGTCCGCGTCGCACTCCGGGTGCCCGTCCTCGTCCCGGGCCTGGGCGGCCTCTTCGAGGTCGTGGGCGAGGCGGCCGCGGTACGGGAGGAGACGACCCCATGAACACGCGCTCCACGGAGAAGGCGAGGACCCGGCGCGCCGGGCCGTACGGGGAGGGGCGGGAGCCGCGGTCGTACGGGGAGGGGCCCCGGCCGTACCGGTCGTACGGGGAGGGGCGGCGGGCCCGGCTCCGCGACCGGGCCCGAAGCCTGGGCCGCGAGCGGGCCCTGGACCGCGCCCGGCCCCGGCTCCGCGACCACGCGCGGTCACGGCCCCTGTCCCGTGAGCGTGACCGCGGGCAGGCCGCCGTCGAGTACCTCGGGTTCCTGCCGATCCTGCTGCTCGTCGGGCTCGCGGGACTGCAGCTCGGCGTCGCCGCGTACGCCGCCCAGCAGGCCGGCACCGCGGCCCGCGCCGCCGCGCGGGCGGCGAGCAGCGACGCCGAGGACGCCCCCGACGCCACCGCCGCCGGCCACGCGGCCGCCGACTGGGCCACGGCCGTCGACGTGAGCGACACGGGCGACGGGGTCGTCGCCACCGTCACCGTGCGCGTCCCCTCCGTCGTCCCCTTCTGGAACTTCGACCCGGTGAAGAGGACCGCGACCATGCCGAGGTCCGACGACGAAGGGGAGGCCCCGTGAGCCTGCGCGCCCGCATCAACGCCCCCGAGGAGAAGGCCGGTGCGGCCGGCCGGGAGGACGGACACCTCGTCGCCGCCTTCCGCGCCAAGCTCCTGGAGGAGATCGACCTCACCGAGATGTCCGCGCTCGCCGCCGCCGAGCGCCGGGCCCGTCTCGAACGCGTCCTCGGCCACATCATCAGCCGCGAGGGCCCCGTCCTCTCCACCGCCGAACGCGCCCAGCTCATCCGCCGCGTCGTCGACGAGGCCCTCGGCCTCGGCGTCCTCGAACCGCTCCTCGAAGACGCCTCCATCACCGAGATCATGGTCAACGGACCGGACCAGATCTTCGTCGAGCGCTCCGGCCGGGTCGAACTGCTTCCGCTCCGCTTCGCCTCCCACGACCAGCTGATGCAGACCATCGAGCGGATCGTCTCCACCGTCAACCGGCGCGTCGACGAGTCCAACCCGATGGTCGACGCCCGGCTCCCCTCCGGCGAACGCGTCAACGTCATCATCCCGCCGCTCTCCCTCACGGGCGCGACGCTCACCATCCGCCGCTTCCCCCGCGCGTACACGCTCCACGAGATGATCGGCCTCGGCTCCCTCGACGAGCAGATGCTGCTCCTGCTCTCCGGACTCGTCCAGGCGCGGTTCAACGTGATCGTCTCCGGCGCCACCGGCACCGGGAAGACCACGCTCCTCAACGCCCTCTCCGGCCTCGTCCCCGAGGGCGAACGGATCATCACCATCGAGGACTCGGCCGAACTCCAGCTCCAGCAGTCCCACGTCATCCGGCTGGAGGCCAGGCCCCCGAACATCGAGGGCCGCGGCGCCGTCTCCATCCGCGACCTCGTCCGCAACTCCCTGCGCATGCGCCCCGACCGCATCATCGTCGGAGAGGTCCGCGGCGGCGAGACCCTCGACATGCTCCAGGCCATGTCCACCGGTCACGACGGCTCGCTCGCCACCGTCCACGCCAACTCCGCCGAGGACGCCCTCATGCGCCTCCAGACCCTCGCCTCCATGTCGGAGGTCAAGGTCCCCTTCGAGGCCCTCCGCGACCAGATCAACAGCGCGGTCGACGTCCTCGTCCAGCTCACCCGCCACCCCGACGGCGCCCGCCGGATCACCGAGATCGCCGTCCTCGCCTCCCACGGCCGCGAGCGCTTCCTGCTCGCCACCCTGTGCCGCTTCCACGCCCAGCCGATTGCCGCCGACGGCCGGGTTTACGGGCGGTACGTCCACCACCCGCTGCCCCGGCGCGTCGCCGAACGCCTCTACCTGGCCGGCCAGCCCCTGCCGCAGGCCTTCGGCGTGGCCGCAACCGACGACCGACTCGCCATCCGCGAAGCGAACGAGGAGAGCAACGGCCGATGACCGATCCCGTGTGGCTGACGCTCGGCGTGGCGGCGCTCTGCTGCGTCCTCGGCGTCGTCGGCCTCCAGCTGTACGCGAGCGGGGCCCGCCGCCACGCGGCCCTCGTCGCCCGCCTCGACGAGACCACCGCGCCGGAGACGACCGGGCGCCGCAGACGCCGCTTCCCCGGCCTCGACCGGCGGGTGCGCCGCACCGCGCTCGGCCGCCGCCTCGAACGGCGGATCGCGGCCACCGGCCTCGACGTCACGCCCGGCGAGTTCACCGTCGCCCTCGCCGTCACCGTGGCCGTGCTGTGGACGGTCGGCCAGGCCGCGCTGTCCCCGTTCTTCGGCCCGATCTGCGGGCTCCTCGGCATCTGGGTGGCCCTCGGCTACCTCGGCTGGCAGCGGCAGAAGCGGATCGAGAAGTTCATCAACCAGCTCCCCGAACTCTCCCGCATCCTCGCCAACGCCACCCAGGCCGGACTGGCCCTGCGCATGGCGCTCAGCCTCGCCGCCGACGAGATGGAGGCGCCCGCGGGCGACGAACTGGAGAAGGTCGCTCAGCAACTCGCCGTCGGCACCTCCCTCGACGACGCCCTCGGCGAACTCGCCGAACGCCTGCCGTCCCGCGAACTCGTCGTCCTCGTCACCACGCTCGTCCTCGCCAACCGTGCGGGCGGCACCGTCGTCTCCTCCCTCCGCAACCTCACCGAGACCCTGGAGGAACGCAAGGAGACCCGGCGCGAGGTCCGCACCCAGCTCTCCCAGGTCAGCATGACCGCCTACTCCGTCCCCGTGATCGGCGTCGGTTCCCTCCTCCTCATCGACAACATGCAGCCCGGCGCCCTCGACCGCATGACCGGCTCCACGATCGGCCAGTTCGCGGTCGTCGCCGCCTGCGCCCTGTACGTGGTCGGCTTCGCCGCCATCCGCCGCTTCTCGAAGATCGACGTCTAGGGGCCGTGATGGACCTCCTCCTCGCCCTCCTGGCCGGCCTCTCCGTCGCCGGCATCGCCCACGGCCTGCGCCTCTACCGCGCCGACGCCCGCCTCCCCGACGACCTCCGGCTCGCCCTGGAGGTCGGCGCCACCCGCACCGGCGCCGTCGACTCCGCCGTCGACCGGCTCGGCATGCGCTGGTCGCCCGCCGTCCTGCGCCTGATGGGCCCCGCGCGCGTCAACGCCGTACGCCGCCGGATCGACCTCGCGGGCAACCCCGGCGGCCTCACCATCGACCGGTACGGGGCACGGCGGGCCGTCTACGGCTTCCTCGGTGGCCTCGGCGCCCTGGTGATGCTCGGCAGGGGCTCGTACCTCGTGGCGCTGCTGCTGGTGGCGTTCGGCGCGTTCTGGACCGAGGTCGGCATCTGGTCGGCGGTCCGCATCCGCAAGGACCAGATCGAGCGCACGCTGCCGGACTTCCTCGACGTCCTGGCGGTCGTCGTCTCGGCCGGTCTCGGCTTCCGGCAGGCCCTCGAACGCGTCGCCGAGAAGTACGAGGGCCCGTGGGCGGACGAACTGCGCATCACCCTGCGCCAGATGGACATGGGCGTCAGCCGCCGCAAGGCCTTCGACGAACTGCGCCGCCGCAACGACTCCGAACAGGTCGCCCAGTTCGTCACCGCCCTGCAGCAGGGCGAGGAGCTGGGCGCCCCGATCGTCGAGACGCTCATCCAGATCGCCAACGACATGCGCCGCACGGACGCGCAGAACGCCCGCAGGAAGGCGGCGAAGGCGGTCCCCAAGGCGACGATGGTGATCACGACGCTGATGGTCCCGGCGACGATGATCCTGCTGGGCGCGGGCCTGTTCCTGGGTACGGGTACGGACTTCGGCTCGATCACGGGCGAATGACGGTGGATCTGTCACAGTGGGGGAGGGGCGAGAGGGAGGGGCCGGCGATGAACGGAGCCGACGTCTTCGCCGAACTCCCCACCACCACCCGCACGGAGGCCCTAGCCTCCCAACGGGACACGAGGCCCGACCCATGACCCGACCTGACGAATGGGCCCGGAGCCCCTGTGCACCAACGGCGCCCCCGGCATACGGTGCCGGAGCGCAAGCGTCTGAACGCGGAGGGGACCACGATGCACGACGCGATGCTGAAGGCTGTGACGAAGGCCAAGATGCGATGGACGGCAGCTTGCACGACCCCGGCCCACAGGGACCGGGGGCAGACGGCGGTGGAGTACCTGGGGATCATCGTGGTGGTGGTGGCGATCGTGGTGGCGATCACCGGCACGGACATCGGGACCACGATCATGGGTGCCATCACGGACAAGATCGCCGAGCTGACCGACTAGCAGTGTTCGGTGGCAGAGGGCGGGACGTCGGCCAGGCGTTCCCCGTCTACATCGTGGTGATCGCCGCACTCTTGTTCCTCGCCTTCGTGTACTTCGCGGTGGGACAGGCCGCCAGCACACGCAACGGTGCGCAAACGGCAGCGGACGCAGCGGCGCTGGCCGCTGCGCAGAACGCACGCGAGCAGTTGCGCAGAGGGTGGCTCGAGGTGATCACCGATCCTCTGCAGTGGGAGGGATTCGTCCAAGGCGAGGCTTATAAGGTCTCGCCTGCATGCGAGGAAGCGGCTGCCTTCGCCGAGAAGAACGAGGCGCAACTCGAACGGGACGGGTGCGACCGCCTTCCCGAGGGGCGTGAGGGCTTCAGCGTCACCGTGCGTACGACGGACACAGTCGGCCGCTCCATCGTCCCTATCACCGAGTCGCGCCATGCGATCGCATCGGCGACGGCTGTGATCGAGCCGAAGTGCACCTTTGCCGCGCCGGAGGAGCCTACGCCTGAGCCCACACCCGAGCCCACTCCGACAGCGCCTGACGAGGGCCAGGAGGAAGAAGGCGAGGCGATTCTTGGGCTCACCTGTGACGGTGAGCCCTGGGAAGTCGATCCCGACGACCCGAGGCTGCCCCGTGCCGTCGATCTCTTCACTGTCCGGTTGTCCGGCGACGACGAGTAAAGGAAGCGTTGTTCATGAACGTTCGGTACGCACGAAGGGGGCTGGCTTCCTTCGCCATCGTGTCGATGGCTCTCCTCGCGGTCGGCTGCGGAGCCAAGGAAGAGCCGAAGGCGGACAAGCCCGCGACGACGGCGCCCGCACCTCAGACGGGAGGGACCACGCAAGGGTCACAACCGGTCGAAGAGCCGACGGAGGCGCTGGCCGTGCTCATGGGTGAGGACGGATTCGAGCTCACGCTGACGTCGGTCGAACGAGACGCGGGTGGCTTTCTGACGGTGAAGGGCTCGCTGAAGAACTCGTCGGACCGCAGCAGGGCGGTGTCGCCCCGCGTCCGAGGAGATGAGACGGAACTGCTGAAGCACGGCAACTCGCTTGGGGGCGCCACGTTGCTCGACTCGGTCGGAAAGAAGCGCTACTACGTGCTCAGGGACACCGATGGGCGGCCGCTGACGACGACGGGATTGAGCATTCTGGGCAAGGGCAAGTCCATCCCCGTCTTCATGCAGTTCCCCGCACCCCCCGCCACCACCACCGAAGTCTCCTTCCAGCTCCCCACCTTCGAACCCGCCACCCTCAAGCTCTCCTGAGGCGACGCCATGACGACGACCACGACAACGCGCCGCCTCGCCACCGTCCTCGCTCTCGTCACCGTCGTGTGGTGGCCCGTGCAGGCGCCCAGTGCGGAGGCGGACGATCCGCCCGGGTCCGTGTCGCAGGGGGCGCCGCCGCCTGTGGTGGATGCGGGCGCGCCGGGGTTGATGCTGCCCGACGGGGCCACCCTCGCGCCCGCCAAGGTGCTCGACATCAAGCAGATCGTCGAGGAGGAGGGTGGGGAGCAGCGGCGGGAGGACACCAACGTCGACGTGACGTTCGCGCTCCAGGCCGAGGTGCTGTTCCCCAAGAACAGCGCCACGCTGACCCCCGCCGCCACCGCGCGGATCGACGCCATCGCGGCGGAGATCGGGCGGATGGGGTCCGGGCGGGTCCGGGTGTTCGGGTTCACGGACAACCTGGGGACCTACGCGCACGGGCTCAAGCTGTCCAAGGAACGGGCGGTCGCCGTGCAACGCGTGCTCGCCCGGCGGCTGGACGCGGGGACCACGTACGACATCCGCGGGTACAGCGAGGACTACCCGATCGCCGACAACGGCACCGAGGAGGGGCGGAAGAAGAACCGCCGCGTCGAGGTGTCCTTCCCCCGCGTCACAGGCTGAGCGCCGCCCGGATCGTGGCCGTCACGCGGTCCGGGCGCGTGAAGACCTCCCGCGCGGTGAAGCGCAGCACGCGGCGGACCTCCGGGCAGGACTGGAGGGCGTTGTAGCGGGCGACGTCGCGTTCGTGGGCGCGGCGGGTGCCGTGGTACGCGTAGCCCTCGATCTCGACCGCCAGGCCCGCCCCGCGGAAGAGGAAGTCGGGGTGCAGGGCGCGGCCGTCCCCCGCGCGCAGGGCCGGCTGCGGTTCCGGGTGGAGCCCCGCGTCGGCCATCCGCAGCCGGGCGACGGTCTCGGCGGGGGAACCGGAGGCCGGTTCCGCCAGCGGGAGCCAGCGGCGGGCGCGGGGCGCGCCGGGGCGGGAGGCGGCGAGTTCGGCGGCGAGGTCCTCGTACCGGACGAGCGGCCCGCGGCGCACCCCCTCCACGGCCCGCCGGGCGAGGGCAGAGTCCGCCGCGACGACCGCCTCCTCGCGGCGGACACAGCTCCGTATCAGGTCGGCGACCGTTCTCGCCGGGGTCGTGGTGCGCAGGCCCCGCCGGGTCGACCAGTCGCGCGGGGTGAGGTGCGTGGTGGAGTCGATCCGGAGGCCCGCGGTCCGCGCGGTGCGGCGCAGGGGCGTCGTGAAGTGCAGGCCGTCGGGGTCACCGCCGTGCAGGAGTTCGATGCGGTGGAGGCGCGCCGCCGTCCGGTGGCTGCACACCAGGTCGGGCCGGAGCAGCTGGAGCGCGGCCGCCCGCACCCGCCAGTCGACCTCCTTGCCGGGCGCCGCCCACGCGCCGCGGCAGACGGGCTGCCAGCCGTCCCGGCGCAGGCGACCGGAGAGCCGGCCGCGGGGCCAGCCCGCCGCCAGCGCCCAGATCGTCAGAAGGACCCCGCCCCGGGCGAGGATCGCCAAGTCGTACATGTGCCCAACGATCCACGGAAGCGGGACACTTCGCACCCCCTGTGGAAAACTGGAGCATGACGTCGATGAGACCCATGCAGCCGATGCCGTCGATGCCGCCGAGTGTGCAACTGGTCAGTGACCTCGTCGCCCGGGTGCCCGCGTTCCGCGAGGCGTACGAGTCGCACGTGTTCCGTCAGGGCGGTGTCCAGCCGCACGTGTTCTTCTGGGACGTCGTCCAGAACACCGTCCGTTCTTTCGTCAGCGAGGCCGGTGAGCCCGCCGGGCCCGGAGCCGTCCGGGGCGCCGCCGACTGGCGGCTCACCCTCGACTTCCTGGAGGAGCAGAGCAGGCGCGGCATCCTCGGGATCGACGAGGTGATCGTCACCTCCTTCCTGGGCGACCTGCCGTCCCCGCACGAGCCGGGCCACGGCATCGTCCAGCAGCTCGGGCCCGTCCTCTCCGCGAAGTTCGTCCGCATAAGGCCCCTGGGGTGAGCCCGGGGCGCCCGCCCGGATAATCGAGCGCATGCTCCACCCCGTCGCGGCCCCCGCACCGCCCCGCACCCCGGCCCGCGCCCCGTCCCGCGGGCCCGACCGCGCGACGCTCGTCGCCCTCGGCGCGTACGCCGCGACCCGCCTCACCGGCCTTCTCGTCCTCGCCCTCGTCGCCGCCGCGTCGGGCGGCGAGGACTGGCTGCACCGGCTGCGCGGTCGCTGGGACTCGGTCTGGTACGCCCGGATCGCGGAGCACGGCTACGGGTACGCCACCACCCTCCCCCACGGCGACGTCCACTCCGACCTCGCCTTCTTCCCGCTCCTCCCGGCCCTGGAGCGGGGCCTGTCCGCCGTGCTGCCGGTCGACGCCGCCACCGCGGGGCTGCTCGTCTCCTGGACCGCTTCCCTCGCCGCCGCCTGGGGCATCCACCGGTGCGGCGCGCGGATCGCCGGGCCCCGGGCGGGCGTGCTGCTGGCCGCCCTGTGGGGCGTGTACCCCACCGCGTTCGTGCAGTCCATGGCGTACACCGAGACCCTGTTCACGGCCTTCGCCGCCTGGTCGCTCCTCGCCGTCCTGCGCGACCGCTGGGTCCTCGCCGGTCTCCTCTGCGTCGCCGCGGGCCTCACCCGCCCCACGGCCGTCGCCCTCGTCGCCGCCCTCGGCGTCACCGCGCTGGTCACCCTCGTACGGACGCGGCGGCTGCCGCCCGCCACGCTCGCGGGCGTGCTGCTCGCGCCCCTCGGCTGGCTCGGGTACGTGGCCTACGTCGGCCTGCGGGAGGGCAGCGCCACCGCCTACTTCGACGTCCAGGCGGCTTGGGGCAACTCCGTCGACGGCGGCGTCGCCCTCGCCCGCTTCATCGTGGGCCTGCCGTGGCCCGCCGCCCTCGGGCTCTGCGCGGCGCTCGCGATCCTCGCCGCGCTGGTCTTCCTCTGCGTACGGCAGGGGCAGCCGCTGCCCCTGCTCGTGTACACGGTCGGCGTGGTCGCCGTCTCCCTCGTGGGCGCCGCCTACTTCGGCTCGCGGCCGCGCCTGATGATGCCCGCGTTCGGACTGCTGCTCCCGCCCGCCGTCGCCCTGGCCCGGCTCCGTACGAGGACGGTCGTCCCGGTCGTCGCCGTCCTGGCCCTGGCCTCCGCCGCCTACGGGGCCTTCACGCTCCTCGGCCCCGGGCCGCCGTGAGCCGAGCGGCTCTCACGCTCCTCGGCCCCGGGCCGCCGTGAGCCGAGCGGCTCTCACGCTCCTCCTCCCGGGTCCGCCGTGAGCCGCACCGTCACCCGTACGCCCGGGCGCACGCCCCAGCCGGCCATCGCGCCCGCCTCCGCCTCCAGGACGTGCCGGCCGCGCGGCCGGATCATGCCGAGCCGTCCCGGCCGCATCGTCACCACCGACAGGACCCTGAACGACCGGTCCAGATGCGCCACGTCGATCGCGAACCGCATGCCGAAGGTGTGCACGCTGTTCGTCGGCGTGATCAGCAGCGCGCCCTCGATGCCGTCCCGCCCCAGCAGCCCCCGCCGCCGCGCCCGGTACGAGGCCGCGACCTCCACCGGCACCACACCCCCCGGGGTCTCCAGAGACCCCGCCCCGTCCCGCCACGTCCTCCCCATCCGCCCGACCCTAACCAACCCCCCCCACCCCCTTGGGGGTGACCCCCTAGGGTCGGCCACGTGGACCTCGCACTCATCGCCCTCGCCGCCCTGTGGGGAGCCGCCACCGGGCTGCTCGTGCCGCGTGCCGCCCACCGGCTCGCCGTCGAGCCGGGGGAGCCGTGGCGGGACAGCTGCCCGGGCGGCCACCTCCTCGTCGGGCCGGCGCGCGGGTGGCTCGGGCCGCCCGGGCGGGGGGCGTGCGCGACGGCGGCCGCTCCGGCCGTCGCGCCGCTGGTCACCGCCCTCGCCTGCGCGACGCTCGCCGCCGCCACCGGCGGGCCCCGGCCGGAGCTCGCGGTCTGGCTGCTCCTGGCGCCGTTCGCCACGCTCCTGGCCTGCGTCGACGCCCGTGTGCACCGGCTGCCGGACGGGCTGACGCTGCCGCTCGCCGGCGCCGTACCGCTGCTCCTCGGGGGCGTCGCGCCGCTGCCAGGCGCCGCCGGGTCGTGGCCGCACGCGCTGCTCGGCGCGGCCGCCCTGGGCGGCGGCTATCTGCTGCTGTTCCTGATCAACCCGGGCGGGATCGGCTTCGGCGACGTCAAGCTGGCCGTACCGCTGGGCGCCGCCCTCGGCTGGTACGGATGGGGCGTTCTCTTCGCCGGGGCCCTCGCGGGCTTCCTCCTCGGCGCGGTGTACGGGTTCGGGCTCGTCCTGCTGCGCCGCGCCGGGCGCTCCTCCGCGATCCCCTTCGGGCCCTTCATGCTCGTGGGCGCTCTGCTCGGCCTGCTCCTGGGCGCGTTCACCGCGCGGCCCTGACGCCGGGCGGCACGTTGCTCCGCCGTGGCCGAAGCCCCACCGGTCCCGTCCCCCTCGCACGTACGGTGAGGGACAACGGGAAACGATCAGCAGGGGAGTTGGCGATGGCCAAGGGGAAGACCGCGTACAGCTGTGGACTGGACGCGGCCGTCGACGTCGTCGGGGGCAAGTGGAAGCCGCTCATCCTCTGGGCGCTCCACGCCCACGCGCCGGTCCGCTTCGGGGAGCTCCGCCGGATGGTCGCCGGGGTGAGCGAGAAGATGCTGGTCCAGCAGCTGCGCGAGCTGGAGGCGGACGGGGTGGTCCACCGGGAGATCTACCGGGAGGTCCCGCCCCGCGTGGAGTACTCGCTCACGGAGCTCGGCGAGGCGCTGAACACGGCGCTGCTGCCCCTGGGGGAGTGGGGCGACCTCTTCATGGCCGAGATCATCGCCCGCAAGGAGGCCCGGGCCGCCTGACCCACCCCGGACACCCGTCCCGAGGCTCCGCCCGTCAACGGCGCGACCGTCCGGGGCGGTCCCCCTTGGGAGGGACGGAACCCCGCCGCCACGCCGGGGCGCAAACCCGCCACGGGGGCCCGGAGCCCTTGTCCCGACTGGGATCCGGGGATTCCGCCGGGATTCGCGCGGCGCGGGTGGCACGCAGCACGACTAACGAAGGGTTATGGTGGAAACCCCCCCTCGGGCCGGTCCGTATCCCCCCCCACGGACCGGCCCGTTTTCTTTCCCGCGGCCCCCCCGCCGCTTCCCGCCCCCCCGCGTCGGCTCAGCCCCGTCGGCTCAGCCCCGTCGGCTCAGCCGCGTCCGGCCCAGATGTTCGTGCCCTCGGTGTCGACCGCGAACGAGTCGATCTCCCTGAGCTCCTCGTCCGTGAGCGGGGCGCCCGCGAGCGCCCCCACGTTCTCCTCCAGCTGGGCGACGCTCGACGCGCCGATCAGCGCCGAGGTCATCCGCTCGTCGCGCAGCACCCACGCGAGCGCCAGCTGCGCCAGCGACTGCCCGCGCCGCTCGGCGATGTCGGCGAGGCCGCGCAGGCGCCGCAGCACCTCCTCGGAGAGCAGGTTCGGGTCGAGGGACTTGCCCTGGGTGGCCCGGGAGCCCTCCGGGATGCCCTTCAGGTACTTGTTGGTCAGCAGCCCCTGCGCCAGCGGCACGAAGGAGATGCAGCCCATCCCGGCCGCCTCCAGCGTGTCGAGGAGGCCGTCCTCCTCGGTCCAGCGGTTGATCATGGAGTACGAGGGCTGGTGGATGAGGGCCGGGACGCCCATCTCGCGCAGGATCCGGGCCGCCTCGGCGGTCTGCTCGCTGGTGTACGAGGAGACGCCGACGTACAGCGCCTTGCCCTGCTGCACGGCGGAGGCCAGGGCCCCCATCGTCTCCTCCAGCGGGGTGTGCGGGTCGAAGCGGTGCGAGTAGAAGATGTCGACGTAGTCGAGGCCCATCCGCGCGAGGGAGGCGTCGAGCGAGGACATCAGGTACTTCCGGGAGCCCCACTCGCCGTACGGGCCGGGGTGCATCAGATAGCCGGCCTTGGTGGAGACGATCAGCTCGTCCCGGTAGGGCGCGAAGTCCTGGGCGAAGAGCTTGCCGAAGTTGAGCTCGGCGGAGCCGGGCGGCGGCCCGTAGTTGTTCGCCAGGTCGAAGTGGGTCACGCCGAGGTCGAAGGCGCGGCGCAGGATCGCGCGCTGCGTGTCGAGCGCCCGGTCGTCGCCGAAGTTGTGCCAGAGGCCGAGGGAGATCGCCGGCAGCTTGAGGCCGCTGCGGCCCGTGCGGCGGTACTCCATGGCGTCGTAGCGGTCCGCGGAGGCGCGGTAGAGGGGGGAATCAGTCACGTATCTCTGCTTATCACGGACTTGTGACAGTGCCCGACGGAGTTGTGACGGTCCCGGACTGGGAGCCCGTCGCCCGTGCGCAGTAGTGTGGCGGCTTGCGGACCGCCGCCCATGGAGGGGTAAAGAACAGTGAACCTGCGCGACCTGGTGTACGGGCTCTACGCACGCCGGGTGGAAGGCCGTCTCGACCACGCCCAGGTGCCCAAGCACATCGGGGTCATCCTCGACGGGAACCGTCGCTGGGCGAAGGCGTCCGGCGGGACCCCGGAGCAGGGACACAAGGCCGGCGCGGACAAGATCCAGGAGCTGCTCGGCTGGTGCGCCGAGACGGACGTCGAGGTCGTCACGCTCTGGATGCTCTCCACGGACAACCTGAACCGGCCCGAGGAGCAGCTCGTGCCGCTGCTCGCCATCATCGAGGACGCCGTGCGCGCCCTGGCCGCCGACGGCCGCTGGCGGGTGCACCACGTGGGGACGCTCGACCTGCTGCCCGCCCGCACCCAGTCCGTACTGAAGGAGGCCGAGCAGGCCACCGACGGCAACACCGGAATACTGGTGAACGTCGCGGTGGGCTACGGCGGTCGCCAGGAGATCGCGGACGCGGTCCGCTCGCTGCTCCTGGAGCACGCGGAGAAGGGGACGAGCTTCGAGGAGCTCGCGGAGATCGTCGACGTCGAGCACATCTCCGAGCACCTGTACACGCGCGGCCAGCCCGACCCGGACCTGGTCATCCGCACCAGCGGCGAGCAGCGCCTCTCCGGTTTCATGCTGTGGCAGAGCGCCCACTCGGAGTACTACTTCTGCGAGGTCCACTGGCCGGCCTTCCGCAAGGTCGACTTCCTGCGGGCGCTGCGCGACTACGCCGCCCGGCACCGCCGCTACGGCACCTGAGGTCCGGAGCCGGGGCCCGGATCCCGGGAACACGACACCGCCCGCCGGGAGGTCCCGGGGGCGTCACCGCACGTTCATGTACGCGCCGTCATATGCCGTGGCATGGCGGCGTCCGTACAAGGGAATAAGCCTGGTGAAGTGAGCGGCACGGAGACCGCCACCCGGGAGGCCCCTTGAACCAGGACGTCCGTGCGGGACACGCACGGGAGGAGCGGAGGGCCGGTGCTCGGCCCGCTCACGGCGGTTCGTTCCCGGTCCCATTCCGCAGCGACACAGGTTCCGTCGCACCCCGACCTCAAACGGGTCGTCAGAGGGGGTCTGTCCTTCCGTGGTGACCAGCACGAAGCGCCGCCTTTCAGACCGGCGCACCTATGTTCTCGACACCAGCGTCCTGCTGGCCGACCCCAGCGCCATGTCCCGCTTCGACGAGCACGAGGTCGTGCTCCCGATCGTCGTGGTGACCGAGCTGGAGGCCAAGAGGCACCACCCCGAACTCGGCTACTTCGCCCGGCAGGCCCTGCGGCTGCTCGACGACTTCCGGGTCCGCTACGGACGCCTCGACGCCCCGCTCCCCGTGGGGGACCTGGGCGGCACCCTGCGTGTCGAACTCAACCATTCCGATCCCGGCGTCCTTCCCGCCGGCTACCGGTTGGGGGACAACGACTCACGGATCCTCGCGGTCGCGCGCAACCTCCAGGCGGAGGGGTACGACGTCACGGTCGTCTCCAAGGACCTGCCGCTGCGCATCAAGGCCTCCTCGGTCGGGCTGCTCGCCGAGGAGTACCGCGCGGAACTCGCCATCACCGACAGCAACGGCTGGACCGGGATGTCCGAGCTCGCGCTCTCGGCCGAGCAGGTCGACCTGCTCTACGACGAGGATCGGCTGTACGTGCCGGAGGCGGCCGAGCTGCCGGTCCACACGGGCCTGGTGCTCCAGTCCGAGCGGGGCAAGGCGCTCGGCCGGGTCACGCCGGACGGGAACGTCCGCCTGGTGCGGGGCGACCGGGAGGCCTTCGGCATCCGGGGCCGCAGCGCCGAGCAGCGGATCGCCCTCGACCTGCTCCTCGACCCGGACGTCGGCATCATCTCGATGGGCGGCCGGGCCGGCACGGGCAAGTCCGCGCTCGCGCTCTGCGCGGGCCTGGAAGCCGTCCTGGAGCGCCGTCAGCACCAGAAGGTGATGGTGTTCCGTCCGCTGTACGCCGTCGGCGGCCAGGAGCTCGGCTATCTGCCGGGCAGCGAGGCCGAGAAGATGAGCCCGTGGGCGCAGGCCGTCTTCGACACCCTGTCGTCGGTGGCGAGCCGCGAGGTCATCGAGGAGGTGCTCGGCCGCGGGATGCTGGAGGTGCTGCCGCTCACCCACATCCGGGGCCGCTCGCTGCACGACGCGTTCGTGATCGTGGACGAGGCCCAGTCCCTGGAGCGGAACGTCCTGTTGACCGTTCTGTCCAGGATCGGGGCGAATTCCCGGGTCGTGCTGACCCACGACGTGGCCCAGCGGGACAACCTGCGGGTCGGCCGGTACGACGGAGTCGTCGCCGTGGTCGAGAAGCTGAAGGGGCATCCGCTCTTCGCGCACGTCACCCTCACCCGCTCGGAGCGCTCGCAGATCGCCGCGCTCGTGACCGAAATGCTGGAGGACGGTCAGCTCTGAACGAGATGTCCTGATTGATGCTCCCTTGACGGCATAAGGGAGTTGGCGCCGCCCGGCAGAGCGCAGGAGCTTAGCCGGGCGGCGCTCCGCTGTCCGCAGCAATCGCCAAAACCCGTGTGCCTGAAGAGGTGTGAGCTTTCACACGCAACTCGGAATTGCCTTGCGGTGTCGCCGTCCGGCAGAGTCTTGCTTCCGTCAGGCCCCCGCATACGGCACACGTGCATCCTCAGGGACGCGCAGCACCACACAACTCCACAGACGCCGCCGTATGCCGCCCACAGCACCACGGGCCCGTGTCTTCTGTGACCGAGTACGTCGGAGACCAGCGCCAGGGGCACGATTTCGCCCGCGTGGTCACCTGTGCGGGCGATGCTGGAAGGAAACCGTGTGAGCCGGATCTCGGTCCGGGGATTCGCGGTGGCTTCGGCCACTGCGGTCACCACCGTCGGCGCCGTCGTCGGCGTTGCCTCGGGCAACGCCGTGCAGCCCGCGGACGACAACTTCGAGGCCACCGCGGCCGACACCACGCTGCTCGCGGACATTCCCGCGGGCGAGCAGGCGCAGGTACAGGTCTCGTCCCTCGCGGAGCAGGCGGACGTCCAGGCCGCCGCGGCCGACGCCACCGCGCGCAAGTCCGCGGAGGAGGCGGCCCGCTACCAGGCCGCCAAGGACGCCGAGGCGAAGAAGAAGGCGGCCGACCAGGCCGAGAAGGAGCGCAAGGAGGCCGAGGAGCGCGAGAAGCGCGAGGCCGAGGAGCGCGCCAGCCGCGACGCCGCCCGCGAGATCGGCACCTACTCGGGACCGGTCCAGGGCTCGTACTCCGTCGCGGAGGTCAAGGCGATCGCCCGTCAGATCGTGCCCGCCTCGCAGTTCCAGTGCTTCAGCACCATCGTGGACCACGAGTCCAGCTGGAACTACCGCGCGACCAACCCGTCTTCGGGCGCCTACGGTCTCATGCAGGCCCTGCCGGGCTACAAGATGCAGTCGGCCGGCGCCGACTGGCAGACCAACCCGGCCACCCAGATCAAGTGGGGCCTCAACTACATGAACGACCGCTACGGCAGCCCGTGCGAGGCCTGGGACTTCTGGCAGGCCAACCGCTGGTACTAGACCCGGCGTGCTCAACCTCCCGACGCCCCTCACCGTCCTACGGTGAGGGGCGTCGTGCGTGTAGGTTCGAAGGCCGCGGACTCCACGGGGGAACACCGCGTCGTGGACGGCGGGCGGGGGAAGAGGAACGACATGTCGAGACTGCCGAGGTGGCTGGGCCGGCTGGGCGAGGGCCTGAGCCGGATCGGCGCGCACCTGGACGAGCGAAGGGCCGAGGCCGAACGGGACGACCCGATCGGTCCGCCGTACGGGGACGGGGGCGCCGCTCGCGGGCTGGGTGCCGCCCGGGACCGGACCGCGCCGACCGGGGACGGAGACGCGGGAGGGGCCACGGCCGCGTCCACCGGGCCGGCCGGGGGGACGGAGGGCCCCGCGAGCGGGGGTACCGCCCTGGAGGCCGGCCTCTCGGTCCCCCCGCCGCCCGCGTACGCCCCCGCCGTCGCCGCCCGCCCCGACCCCGCCGCCGCCATCCCGTGGGGCATGCGCGTGGCCGCCGAGGCCGGGTGGCGCCTGCTCGTCCTCGCCGGCACGGTCTGGGTCCTGATGAAGGTGATCAGCTCCGTGCAGCTGGTCGTCCTCGCCTTCGTCGCGGCCCTCCTCGTCACCGCCCTGCTCCAGCCGACCGTCGCCCGGCTGCGGAAGGCCGGACTGCCCCGGGGCCTCGCCACCGCCGTCACCGCCGTCTCCGGCTTCGTCGTGATGGGCCTGGTCGGCTGGTTCGTGGTCTGGCAGGTCATGGACAACATCGACAACCTGTCCGACCGGGTCAGGGACGGCATCGAGGAGCTGAAGCGCTGGCTCCTCGACAGCCCGTTCCACGTGACCGAACAGCAGATCAACGAGATCGCCAAGAACCTCAGCGACACCATCGGCGCCAACGCCGAGCAGATCACCTCCGCCGGGCTCCAGGGCGTGACCGTGATCGTGGAGGCCATGACCGGCATCCTGCTCGCCATGTTCTCCACCCTCTTCCTGCTCTACGACGGGAAGAAGGTCTGGGAGTGGACGCTCCATCTCGTCCCCGCGCAGGCCCGGCCGGGCGTCGCCGGGGCCGGCCCGCGCGCCTGGCGCACCCTCACCGCCTATGTGCGCGGCACGGTGCTCGTCGCCCTCATCGACGCCGTCTTCATCGGCCTCGGGCTGTGGTTCCTCGAGGTGCCGATGGCGGTGCCGCTCGCCGTCTTCATCTTCCTCTTCGCCTTCATCCCGCTGGTCGGTGCCGTCGTCTCCGGCGCGCTCGCCTGTGTCGTCGCCCTCGTCACCAACGGGGTGTTCACCGCCCTCATGGTGCTCGTCGTCGTCCTCGCCGTACAGCAGATCGAGGGCCACGTCCTCCAGCCCTTCATCCTGGGCCGGGCCGTCCGGGTGCATCCGCTCGCCGTCGTCCTCGCCGTCGCGGCCGGCGGTCTGACCGCCGGCATCGGTGGTGCCGTGGTCGCGGTCCCGCTGGTCGCCGTCACCAACACCGTCGTCGGCTACCTCCGCGCGTACGCCACCGAACAGGCCCTCCGCAGCACGCCCGAGCCGCGCGGCGCGACCGCCTTCGAGGTGGCGCCGACGCCGGCGCCCGGCGCGACGGGCGGCTCCCCGAGCGGCTCCGCGGGCGTTCCGACGGGACCGAAGGGGGACGCGTGATCTCCGAACCCGAACTGGTGGACGGCTCCGGCTTCGACGCCCCCGACGTGCTCACCGACGCCCCGCCGCCGCGCCCGCCGCGGGCCCGCCGCCCCTGGCCGTGGGCGCTCGGCGGCGCGCTGCTCGCCTCCGCCGTGTGGGCCGGCGGCCTCTACGCGTACGGGCAGAAGCAGGAGACCGGCCCCGACCTCGCCGGGTACGCGCACGTCGAGAACCTCTGCGAGGCGGCGGAACTCAAGGCGCTCACCGCGGCCCTGGGGGACCGGGGACAGGACGGCACCGGCTTCGTCGTGAACGAACCGGAGATCAGCGAGTCCTCGTGCATGGTCGCGTTCGGTCCGGCGAACAGCGGGCTGAGCCTGGACATCACGTACACCCTGCACAAGGTGGTCGACCCGGGGCCCGAGTTCGCGGTGCGGGCCGAGCA
The DNA here is from genome assembly GCF_053589515.1 of Streptomyces sp. NPDC003327. Lineage (NCBI taxonomy): Bacteria > Bacillati > Actinomycetota > Actinomycetes > Kitasatosporales > Streptomycetaceae > Streptomyces > Streptomyces sp. NPDC003327. The sequence goes on from NZ_JBSFSA010000017.1 coordinate 89,587, forward strand.
GTTCGGTGTGATCCAGGCGGTCGGCGGCATCGGCGAGCGGGCCTTCTTCGACGACCAGGGCGGGGAGGGCGGGACCCTGCGGGTCCTCGACGGCCAGGCGGAGTTCCTCCTCAACCTGAACCGCTCGTACTCCGAGGTCGACGGGAAGCTGGTCGAGACCGCCCCGGTCGACCTCACCGGGATCGACGTCCCCATGATCCAGGACACGCTCGCACTCATGGCCGCGCTCAAGAAGTAGCGGCCGGGGGGCCGCGGACACGGAAAGGGCCCCGGGGCGTTGCATGCCCCGGGGCCCTTCCCCGCGTTCCGTACGGACCGCTCCGCGCCGACTACTCGGCGAGGACGGCCTCCGCGTCCAGCGTGACGCCGACCGCCTGGATCACCGAGGCGATCTTGACGGCCTCCTGGATCGTCTCGCGGTCGACACCGGCCTGGCGCAGGACCTGCTCGTGCGAGTCCAGGCACTGGCCGCAGCCGTTGATGGCGGAGACGGCCAGCGACCACAGCTCGAAGTCGACCTTCTCGACGCCCGGCTTGCCGATGACGTTCATCCGCAGACCGGCGCGCATCGTCCCGTACTCCGGGTCCGACAGCAGGTGCCGGGTCCGGTAGAAGACGTTGTTCATCGCCATGATCGCGGCGGCGGCCTTGGCGGCCTCGTACGCCTCGGGCTTCAGGTTGGCCTGCGCCTCCGGCTCCAGCTCCTTGAGGACCTTCGGCGAGCGCGAGGCGATCGCGCAGGCCAGGACGGTGCCCCAGAGCTGCTGCTGCGGCAGCTCGCTGTTGCCGATCACCGAACCGAGGTTCAGCTTCAGGTCCTTGGCGAAGTCCGGGATGGCGGCCTTCAGTTCGTCCAGAGCCATGTCAGATCACTCGCCCGAGAGGAGAGCGGCCGCGTCGAGGGTGCTCTCGCCCTTGTTCCAGTTGCACGGGCACAGCTCGTCGGTCTGCAGGGCGTCCAGGACCCGCAGGACCTCCTTGGGGTTACGGCCGACGGAGCCGGCGGTCACCATGGTGAACTGGATCTCGTTGTTCGGGTCCACGATGAAGACCGCACGCTGCGCGAAGCCGTCCTCGCCCTCGACGCCGCAGTCGCGCATGAGCTCGTGCTTCGAGTCGGCGAGCATCGGGAAGGGCAGGTCACGCAGGTCGGCGTGGTCCTTGCGCCAGGCGTGGTGGACGAACTCGGAGTCGCCGGAGACGCCGAGGATCTGGGCGTCGCGGTCCTCGAACTCGTCGTTCAGCTTGCCGAACGCGGCGATCTCGGTGGGGCAGACGAACGTGAAGTCCTTCGGCCAGAAGAACACCACGCGCCACTTGCCCTCGTAGGCCTTGTGGTCGATCTGCTCGAACTCCTTGCCGCTCTCCAGCGACACGCAGGCGGTCAGGTCGTAGGTGGGGAACTGGTCACCGACAGTGAGCACGCGCTCTCCTTGCACAGTGGAAGGATCCCTTTTGGGGGCTTCCGTGAGGGGTTGGACGTCTCACATCCTGGCACGGGGTGCATTGATCAGGGAAATAGCTAGAGTGGCTCGTGTTGATCGAAGGTGGTTATCAGTGGCATCCCCGTACGGCCCCTCCCGCACCAAACAGCCCAGTCTTTCCCAGCTCAGAGCGTTCGTGGCGGTCGCCGAGCATCTGCACTTCCGCGATGCCGCGGCCGCCATCGGCATGAGCCAGCCCGCCCTCTCGGGCGCGGTTTCGGCACTCGAAGAGGCACTCGGTGTCCAGCTCCTCGAGCGTACGACGCGGAAGGTGCTGCTCTCGCCCGCCGGGGAGCGGCTCGCGAGCCGCGCCCGGACCGTCCTCGACGCCGTCTCCGAGCTCCTGGAGGAGGCCGAGGCCGCGCAGGCGCCCTTCACCGGGGTGCTGCGGCTCGGCGTCATCCCGACGGTCGCGCCCTACCTGCTCCCGACGGTGCTGCGCCTGGTCCACCGCCGCTACCCGGAGCTCGACCTCCAGGTCCACGAGGAGCAGACCTCCTCGCTCCTCGACGGGCTCGCCGCCGGACGGCTCGACCTGCTGCTGCTCGCGGTGCCGCTCGGCGTCCCCGGCGTCACCGAACTGCCGCTCTTCGACGAGGACTTCGTGCTCGTCACCCCGCAGGGCCATCCGCTCGCCGGGCGCGACGACATCCCCCGCGAGGCCCTCAAGGGGCTCCGGCTGCTGCTCCTGGACGAGGGGCACTGCCTGCGCGACCAGGCCCTCGACATCTGCCGGGAGGCCGGGCGGACGGACGGGGCCGAGGTCACCACGACGGCCGCCGGCCTGTCGACCCTGGTGCAGCTGGTGGCCGGCGGGCTCGGGGTGACGCTGCTGCCGCGCACGGCGGTCACCGTCGAGACCGCCCGGAACACCGCCCTGTGGACCGGCCTCTTCGACGACCCGGCGCCCTCGCGCCGGATCGCCCTCGCCATGCGGACCGGGGCCGCCCGCGGCGCCGAGTTCGAGGAGCTCGCGCAGGCACTGCGGGGCGCCCTGAAGGGCCTGCCGGTCCGGGTCCTCGACCCTGAGGCGTGAGGACGCGCAGACCTGAGGGCCCGGAGACCTGAGGTCCCGGAGGCCTGAGCGCCCGGACGCGGCGCAGGGCGGCGGGCGTACGCCAAGGGGCTCCCGCCGCCCCCCGGCGACGGGAACCCCTCCTCGTACACGAATGCGACGGGTTACTCGGTGCGCAGGCCGTCCGCCCGCATCAGCCGCCACAGCACCGGCAGGCTCAGCAGCGTCACCGCCGCGATCAGGGCGAGGCCGATCCCGGTCACCGGCAGGAAGACCCACCAGTCGAGGACCTGTTGTCCCGTCATCCGCAGCAGGACGGTCCCGAGGCCGAGCCCGCCCGCCACGGACAGGGCGAGCCCGAGGGCGATCGGCACCGCCGTCTGCCACAGCACCGACCAGCTCAGGGTGGAGCGCCGCGTTCCGAAGGCGACGAGCGAGGAGAGCAGCCGCTTGCGGTCCCGGAGCTGTTCGAGCGTGGCCACCAGGAGCGACGCCGCGACCAGGAGCATCGTCAGGGTCGAGCCGACGAGGATGCCGGTGCGGACGCTGGAGAACGCCGCGTCCCGCTCGGTCTCCTTCAGGTCGCGGACCCAGGAGGTCGGGTCGATCGCCGCCGCCGTGTTCCGTACGAACTCGGCGGCGTCGGGCACGGCCGGGTCGAGCCGCACCATGGTCTGCGCGTCGGGCTCGTCGAGCAGGGCCGCGTCGATCGCCGAGGGCGTGGCGAGGACTCCGTACTGGTACATGCCGGTCGGGTCGGGGCGCGCGTCCACGGTCCGGGCGTCCGCGGGGATGCGCCACTGCGGCAGCGGACCGCCCTTCGGGTGTCGCGGCGTGCTCGGGTGCGGGTACGGGTCGCGCAGGAGGACCGTGGCGCCGGGCCGGGCGGCCCGCGTGACGAAGGAGTCGTCCGGGTTGCCCTGCGCGCCGTGCGCGAGGAAGACGAAGACGTCGCCGTCGGCGCAGGACGGCAGCTCCGCGTACTCCCCGAGGGAGGCGCAGTCGCCGACCCGGATCGAGGCCGCCGGGGCGAACTCCTCGCCGGGCTTCAGGGGTCCGGGCCGCCACACCTGCGACTCGACGGTGCCGATCACGCCGGTGACGCCCTTAGTCCGCGCGAAGCGGCTGATCGTCGCGCGGGCCTCCTCGGCGTTCCGGGCGTCGGTGCCGACCGCGATCTGCGCGCGGGCCGTGTCCTGCCCGGTGAGCTGGGTGAACTCGTTCTCCATGGCCTGGAACAGCATCTGGAGGGCGATCGCCCCGGTCGCGGCGACGACGATCCCGCTGACCGCGCGGGCCGCCGTGCCGCTGCTCAACTGGAGCCTGCGGACCGCGAGCTGCCAGGCCACGGGCCCGGCGTGCAGCCGCTTCACCGCGGCCTCGACCAGCCAGGGCAGCAGGCTGGTGAGCCCGATCAGGGCGAGCGTGGTGCCGGCCGTGACGCCGACGGTGTCGATGCTCGTCCGGGTCACCTCGACGCTGCCCATGAGCGGTACGAGCAGGGCCGCGCCGGCCGCGAGGAGGAGCAGCCGCCACCAGAGCCGGCGGCGGCGCGGCGGCGCGGTCCGCACGACGCCGAGCGGCTCGATCGCCACCCCGCGCAGCGCTACGAGCGTGACGACCACCGAGGCGACGGGGACGACGACGAGGACGAGCGCGGCGAGCGCGGGCATCGGCACGACGTCGGAGGGGTAGGCGTTGACGTCCCAGATCGTGCAGGCCCCGGCGAGCTTCCGGGCCGCCGCGAAGAGTCCGCCGCCGACGACGAGACCGAGCAGCGCGCCCGCCAGGGACTCGCCGGCCGCGATCCGCCGGGTCGTGGCGGTGTCCGCGCCGACGAGCCGGAGCGCGGCGAGCCGCCGGTCGCGCTGCTCGCCGCCGAAGCGGACGGCGGTCGCGACGAAGACCAGCACGGGCAGGAGCAGGACGACGCAGGCGACGACGACGAGGAGGACGAGGAAGGCGTTCATCGGCTCCTCGGGCACCGACCAGCCGTAACGGGTGCCGCGTCCGTCGAAGTTCTCGGTTTCGAGGAAGTCGACGTGGGCGACGTAGCGCAGTTCGGCCGGGCCGATGAGCCCGGCCTGCCCGATCGTTCCGGCGATCTCGTACGGGATCCGTTCCCTGAGCAGCGCGCCCTCGGGGGAGTCGAGCAGCTCGCGGAGCGCGGGGGAGACCAGCATCTCGCCGACGGCGGGGAACGCGTCCGCGCCGGGCGGGACCGGGGGCGCGTCGCCCTCGGGGCGCAGCAGCAGGCCGGAGACGACGTCGTCCCGGTAGACGGTGCCCACGCCGAGGTGGAGGAAGGAGTCGGCGCGGGGGGAGGTGACCTGCTCGCTGCCGTCGACGGCGCGGACCGACTCGCGCACCTCGCGCTGGAAGAGCATGTTCGGGAAGGACGCGGCGAGCAGCAGCAGCGCCACGCCGAAGCCGACGCCGGTGGCGGTGAGGAGGGTGCGCAGGAGGCCGGAGCGGCCGCCGGTGGTGGCGAAGCGGGCGCCGAGGGCCAGGTCGCGTGCCCAGACGCGGAGCCTCATGCCGCCCACTCCGTGTCCCGTACCGAGCCGTCCCGTACGACGACCTCGCGGTCGGACCAGGCGGCGACGCGGGCCTCGTGGGTGACGAGGACGACGGCGGCGCCGGTGTCCCGGGAGGCGTCGGTGAGCAGGCGCATCACGCGCTCGCCGTTGAGGGAGTCGAGGGCGCCGGTGGGTTCGTCGGCGAAGATCACGCGCGGGGCGGTGACGAGCGCGCGGGCGACGGCGACGCGCTGGCCCTGGCCGCCGGATATCTCGCCGGGGCGCTTGCCCGCGGTGTCGTCGACCTCCAGCCGGGCGAGCCACTCGGTGGCCCTGGCCTCGGCGGCCCTGCGCCGTTCGCCGGCCAGCCGGAGCGGCAGGGCCACGTTCTCGGCGCAGGTCAGCTCGGGCACGAGCTGGCCGAACTGGAAGACGAAGCCGAAGTCGGTACGGCGCAGGGCGCTGCGCCGGGCGTCGGAGAGGGCCGTCAGCTCGCGCCCGTCGTAGGTGATGGTGCCGGCGTCCGGGCGGACGATCCCGGCGAGGCAGTGCAGGAGCGTGGACTTGCCGGAGCCGGAGGGGCCCATGACGGCGACGACCTCGCCGGCCCGGAGCGTGAAGTCGGCGCCGGAGAGCGCGGGCGTCGGCCCGTACGCCTTGTCGAGTGCGGTGGCCCGCAGCAGCGGGGTGGCCGTGGTCATCGGCGGACCTCCGCGGCGAGGCCGTCGAGCCGGGCGGCGGTGAGTTCCAGCCAGCGCAGGTCGGCTTCGAGGTGGAAGAGGGCGTGGTCGCAGATGAGCTGGTCGGCGAGGTCTCCGTCGCGCTTGCGCCGGGTGAGCTCCCGCATCAGGCGGAGGTGCTCGGCGCGCTGGGTGTCCAGCAGCTCGGCGGCCCCGCGCCCGGTCATGAGGGCGAGGACGACCTTGGTGTAGAGCGTCGACTGGAGGTACGGCTCCGGCTTCTCGGGGGTCGCGAGCCACCGCTCGACATCGGTGATGCCGGCCTCGGTGATCGCGTACCGCTTCCGCTCGGGGCCGCCGCCCGCCTCGATGCCGTCGACGACGACGAGTCCGTTCTTCAGGAGCCGGGACATCGTCGAGTAGACCTGCCCGTAGTGGAGGGGCCGGTCGTGACCGAACCGCTCGTCGAAGGCGCGCTTGAGGTCGTAGCCGTGGCGCGGCCCGGACTCCAGGAGCCCGAGGAGAGTGTGACCGATGGACATGACCTCACTCTACACGGCGTGTATACCCACGATGTATAGCGAGGGGTGGTTATCCGGAACCGAACATTCATGCAACCATCGCGCCCCCGCGAGCGTCGGTTCCCCTGGGCGTGGGTGCTGATTCTCACGTCCGGAAAAGACGGGATCGGTTGCCCTATGTCTGCATCGTCGGTGTTAGCTTGCTGAGCCGATCCGGCGCGGAGACACCGGGCCGAGACGCCGAGACGACGACGAGCGGAGCGACGCAACCCATGGGCCGACCGGACACAGCCAAGGCGAAGAAGCGCGGCATACGCCGCTTCTTCACCTGGAAGAAGCTCCTGGGCACCTTCTTCGCGTGCTGCCTGATCGCCCTGGGCGCCCTGTACGTCGTCTACCTGCTGGTCCCGGTCCCCACGGCCAACGCCGAGGCGACCATGCAGAGCAACATCTACAAGTACGCCAACGGCAAGATCCTCGCCCGCACCGGAGAGATCAACCGCGAGATCGTCGGCCTGGAGAAGATCCCCGAGCCGGTCCAGAAGGCTTTCGTCGCCGCCGAGAACAAGAGCTTCTACCGGGACAACGGCGTCGACATCAAGGGCACCACCCGCGCCGCCTGGAGCACCGTCACCGGCCAGGGCAAGCAGGGCGGCTCGACCATCACCCAGCAGTACGTCAAGAACTTCTACCTGAGCCAGGACCAGACGGCGACCCGCAAGCTCAAGGAAATGGTCATCGCCGTCAAGGTCGACCAGCAGATGTCCAAGAACGACATCCTGGCCGGCTACATGAACACGAGCTACTACGGCCGCTCCGCCTACGGCATCCAGGCCGCCGCCCGCTCGTACTACGGCGTCGACGCCTCCCGCCTCACCACCGCCCAGGGCGCCTACCTCGCCTCCCTGCTCCAGGCGCCCAACCAGTACGACTGGACCTCCGCCAGCGCCACCGGCCGCAAGCTCGTCGAGGAGCGCTGGAACTACGTCCTCGACAACATGGTCGGCGAGGGCTGGCTCTCCGCCTCCGAGCGCGCCGCCATGAAGTTCCCCGTGCCGCAGAAGCCCAAGCCGCTGCCCGGCATGGAGGGCCAGACCGGCTACATCGTCGAGGCCGCCAACCAGGAGCTGATGCGCCAGGGCGTCAGCGAGGAGGACATCAAGGCCGGCGGCTGGACGATCACCCTCACCATCGACGAGAAGCGGCAGAAGGACCTCGTCCGGGCGGTCAACGACCAGCTGGAGGCCAAGCTCGACCGCAAGGGCGACAAGAAGGACGCCACCGTCCAGGCCGGCGCCACCTCCGTCGACCCGAAGACCGGTGCGATCGTCGCCCTGTACGGCGGCGTCGGCGCCACCGAGCACTGGATGTCCAACGCCACCCGCCGCGACTACCAGCCCGCCTCCACCTTCAAGCCCGTCGTCCTCGCCTCCGCCATCGAGAACGACGCGGTCACCCAGGACGGACGCGCGATAGGACTCGGCACGGTTTACAACGGCGACACCCGGACGCCGGTCGTCGGCAGCGACATCCCGTTCGCGCCCGAGAACGAGGACGACCGCAGCTGGGGCCCCGTCACCGTGCAGCGCGCCACCAACAAGTCCATCAACTCGGTCTTCGCCCAGATGATCGTCGACGTCGGCCCGCGCAACGCCAAGAAGACCGCCCTCGCCCTCGGCATGAAGGACGGCGCGGACTTCGGCGAGACCCCCGCCATGTCCCTCGGCACCATGGGCGCCTCCACCGTCGACATGGCCGGCGTCTACGCCAGCCTCGACAACCACGGCCGCAAGGTCACCCCGACCCTGGTGAAGGCCGCCACCCACAAGGACCGCACCGTCGAGACCGTACGGGGCATCGGCCCCCAGGCCATCAGCCGCGCGGCCGCCGACACCGCCACCAAGGCCATGATGGGCGTCATCACGGACGGCTCCGGCTTCCGCGCCGCCGGCGACTACGAGGCCGCGGGCAAGACCGGCACCTCCGAGAACAACCGTTCCGCCTGGTTCGTCGGCTACACCCCCGAACTCGTCACCGCCGTCGGACTCTTCGGCGAGGACGCCAAGGGCAACCAGGTCACCCTCACCGACACCATCAACCCGGGCCGCGCCAACGGCGGCCGCACCCCCGCGCAGATCTGGGGCGACTACACCACCCGGGCGCTCGGCGGCGGCTCCGACGCCCGCTTCGAGCTGGAGACCGAGGGCGGCGGCTCCGCCGAGCCCGACCCGGAGCCCACCGGGACCAGCGAGTCCCCCGAGGCGACCGACGAGCCGACCGACGAGCCGACGACGGCGCCCCCGACCACCGACCCGGTGACGACGCCGCCGACCACCGGCCCGGTCACCACACCGCCCGCCACCGACCCGGTCACCACGCCCCCGCCCACCGTGGAGCCGACGACGGACGAGCCGTCCCCGCCCCCGTCCATCGAGCCGCCGGACGTCACCGACCCCGAACAGGGCACGGACGGCAACCGCCCGCCCCCCTCGCAGTGACGGAAACGGCCGGCCCCCTCGGGGGCCGGCCGTCCTCGTTCCCGTACGCGCGTTCGCGGCGCGACTCCTCAGGTGCGGGTCGCCAGCTCGAACCAGACCACCTTGCCGCCGGAGAGCCGCGTCGCCCCCCACCGCCGCGCCAGCCGGTTCACCAGGAACAGGCCGCGCCCGCCCTCGTCCGTGTCCCGCGCCCGCCGCTGCCGCGGCAACTGCGGTGAGTCGTCGCCGACCTCGCACCGCAGGACGTCCGTCCGCAGCAGCCGCAGGGTCACCGGCCGCTCCGCGTACCGCACGGCGTTGGTCACGACCTCGCTGATCAGCAGCTCGACCGAGTCCGTCAGCTCCTCCAGGTCCCAGCGGGCCAGCGCCCGCCGCGCCAGCCGCCGGGCCCGCCCCGGAGCCGCGTCCTCCGGCTCCAGGAACCAGTACGCCACGTCGCTCGGCGCGATCCCGTCGAAGCGGGCCGCGAGCAGCGCGATGTCGTCGTCCCGGTCGCCGGGCCCCAGCATGTCGAGCACGTCGTCGCAGAGCGCCTCCAGGGGCGGCGCGTGGTCGGGCCCGGTCAGCTGGGCGGTCGCGGCCAGCCGCTCCCGCAGCTGCTCGATCCCGGTCCACACGTCCCGCAGCCGGGACTCCACCAGACCGTCCGTGTAGAGGAGCAGCGTGGCACCCGCCGGGGCGTCGAGCTCGACCGCCTCGAAGTCCACCCCGCCGACCCCGATCGGGGCGCCGGGCGGCACCCGCAGCACCTCGGCGCGCCCGCCGAGATGGAGCAGTATGGGCGGCGGGTGACCGGCGTTGGCGACGGTGATCCGGTGCGAGACCGGGTCGTACACCGCGTACATGCAGGTCGCCATGCGGTTCTCGCCGAGCCTCTGCGCCTGCTCGTCCAGGTGGTGCAGCACCTCCTGCGGCGGCAGGTCGAGCCCGGCCAGGGTCTGCGCGGTCGTGCGCAGCTGGCCCATGATCGCCGCCGAGGTCATGGAGTGGCCCATCACGTCACCGACGACGAGCGCGACCCGGCTGCCCGGCAGCGGGATCGCGTCGTACCAGTCGCCGCCGACCCGGGCCGTCTCGGCCGCGGGCAGGTAGCGCGAGGCGAGGCGCACCCCGGTCGGCTGCGGCAGCGAGTCCGGCAGCATCGTCCGCTGGAGCTCGTCCGCGATGTACGCCTCGCGGCCGTACAGCACGGCCTTGTCGATGCCGAGCGCGGTGTGGGTGGCCAGCTGTGCGGCGACCAGCAGGTCGTTCGGCTCGAAGCCGGCCCGTTCGGTGCGGCGCAGGAACACCGCGGCGCCGATCACCCGGCGCCGGCCGCGCAGCGGGGCGAGCACGGCGCGCAGTCCCCGGGGCAGCGGGTGCTCGGCGCCGAGGAGTTCGGCCAGGGCGGCGCGGGCGGCCGCGGAGTCGCCGAAGACCGGCCGCACCCCGCGCAGCACCTCGGCGAGAGCCCCGCCGGACCGCACCTCGCACAGCTCGGCCGCCGGCGTCGGATCGGGATCGGGTACGAGGACGAGCTCCTCGCCCTCCAGTTCCGTTAACCGGAGCCGGTCGGTGCGGCGCAGCCGCAGCACGAACGGGGCCACCGGGCGCTCGTCGCCGACCGGCAGCGGATCGCGCAGGTAGACCAGGATCTCGTCGGAGAAGGTGGGCACGGTGGCCCGGCAGAGGCCCAGGACGATCTCGTCCAGGTCGAGGCCGCGCGCGATGCGCCGGGTCGCGGCGCCGACGAACCGGAGCCGGTCGCCCTCCTGCCGCCCGTCCCCGGTCCTGCGCCCGCCGGGGCTCTGCGGGGAGACGGCCATGGCGACGGCCCCGGCGGCCCCGGTGTTCCCGCCGGCTCCGGTCGGCCCGGGGGCGGCGGGCGGGCCGACGGACGACCCGGTGGGCGACCCGGTGGGCGGTGCGCCCACCGCCGCGCCCACCGTCGCGGCCCCGGGCTGCGCGGGTAGGTCGGAGGGGTCGGAGGGCAGGCCGGCGGCCGCCGCCTCCTGGCGGGGGCGCGCGCGTTCCTGCGGCCGGGCAGCCAGGGGCTGTCGGCCTTCGTGGGAGGTGGGATGCTCCGTCACGCGTGGGATTCCGTCCGTCCGGGCCGGTGGTGCGCTGTACTCGCTCTTCTGGCCGATGCCGCGCCTTCGCCGGGGATAAACCCCTCGTATGCAGCGGATGCGGACGTTCCGCGAGTGGTGGCGACGACAGGGGCCGGAACACCCGGGCACACGTCGGGCACTGCGCTCCCCCTCATGGATGACTGGTAATCAGGTGCTCTGCTGCGATCGGTCGTTGACGTGCTGTTCGGTCGGTCCGACGCCGTGTCCGATCGATCTGACGTGTCGTTCGATCGGTCCCGGTCCTGGCCTTGCGGAGGACGATCCTACGTTTGCACCCGGGGGGCGCATCAAGGGTCTCACGGCGCCGTGTGCGCCGGAGTGCGGTCCCAGTCCGCCGGCAAGTGCGGCACCCGCCAGGCGGGATCGGGCCGCCACTGCTCCCAGCCGTCGGCGAACGGCGCGCCCCAGGCCCGGATCTGCTCCACCGCCCGCTGCCCCGCGGACCTCACCCGCTCGGCCTGCGCGGCGTCCATCAGCCCGGCCCGCTGGGCCTGCGCGAACTCGTCCTCGTCCCGCCACAGCCAACTGCGGTCGGGGTAGACGGAGATGTCGAGGAAGTGGTCCTCGGAGTCGACGCCGCCGGCCCAGCGGGTGCGCGGCTCCTCCAGGTTCACGTACCAGCTGCGGAAGCGCCAGCCGCGCTCCCAGAACAGCCAGACCGACCACGGGTCCGCCGGACGGGCCAGCTTGAGCACCCCGCTGCCGAACCAGCGCGCGCGTTCGACGGTGCGCGGGGCGGTGTAGCGGGTGGCGAGCGGCTCCTCGTGCACGGCCCGGCCGTCGGCGAGGACGGGGCGCACGCACTCGGTGCCGGGCGCCATCCACACGGCGAGCAGCTCGGGGGTGTCCTGGACGACGGTCACCGGGCGGCAGATGTGCACGTCTCCGGTGCCGTTGCCGCGGTAGCGCCAGAGGATGTGCTCCCCCGGCGCCCAGTGCTGAGGGCCGCCCGATCCTGTCATGCGCAGATCTTAGGGGCGCGCCCCCGCCACCGCTGCGGTACGGGTCACGGATGAGTCATGCGCAGGACGTCGAGCGCCTCGTCCAGCTGCTCGACCGTCAGGTCGCCCCGCTCGACGTACCCGGACTCCAGGACCACCTCGCGGATGGTCTTGCGCTCGGCCAGGGAACGCTTGGCGACCTTGGCGGCCTCCTCGTAGCCGATGTACTTGTTCAGCGGGGTCACGACGGACGGCGAGGACTCGGCGTACTCGCGGGCCCGTTCGGCGTTGGCGGTGACGCCGTCGACCGTGCGGTCGGCGAGCAGCCGGGCGGCGTTGGCCAGGAGCCGTACGGACTCCAGCAGGTTCTTGGCCATCACCGGCAGCATCACGTTGAGCTCGAAGTTCCCGGCCGCGCCCGCCACCGCCACCGTGGTGTCGTTTCCGGTCACCTGCGCGGCGACCATCAGGACGGCCTCCGGGATCACCGGGTTGACCTTGCCGGGCATGATCGAGGAGCCGGGCTGGAGGTCGGGGAGGTTGATCTCGCCGAGGCCGGTGCGCGGGCCGCTCGCCATCCAGCGCAGATCGTTGGCGATCTTGGTGAGGGAGACCGCGACGGTCCTGAGCTGACCGGACGTCTCCACCAGGGCGTCGCGGGCGCCCTGCGCCTCGAAGTGGTCCCTGGCCTCGGTCAGCGGCAGCCCGGTCGCCCGCGCCACCTCCGCGATGACGGCCGCCGAGAAGCCCGGCGGGGTGTTGATGCCGGTGCCCACCGCCGTACCGCCCAGGGGGAGTTCGGCGAGCCGGGGGAGCGCGGAGCGCAGCCGCTCGACGCCGTACCGGACCTGCGCGGCGTACCCGCCGAACTCCTGGCCCAGGGTGACCGGGGTGGCGTCCATCAGATGCGTACGGCCCGACTTCACGACCGTCGCGAATTCGGCCGATTTTCGCTCCAGGGATTCGGCCAGACGGTCGAGCGCCGGAATGAGGTCGCGGGTGACGGCGGCGGTGGCCGCGATGTGGATGGAGGACGGGAAGACGTCGTTGGAGGACTGCGAGGCGTTGACGTGGTCGTTGGGGTGGACCTCGCGGCCCTCGGGGAGCCGCTCCGTGGCGAGCGTGGCCAGGACCTCGTTGGTGTTCATGTTGGACGAGGTGCCCGAACCGGTCTGGAAGACGTCCACCGGGAAGTGCGCGTCCCAGCGCCCCTCGGCGACCTCCCGCGCCGCCGACGCGATCGCCTCCGCCCGGTCCGCGTCGATCACGCCGAGTTCGGCGTTGACCCGGGCGGCGGCCGCCTTGATCCGGGCCAGGGCCTCGATGTGGGCCCGCTCCAGGCGCTGGCCGGAGACGGGGAAGTTCTCCACCGCCCGCTGGGTCTGCGCCCGCCACTTGGCGTGCGCGGGGACCCGCACCTCACCCATGGAGTCGTGCTCGATGCGGTACTCGTCCGTGTCGTTCATGTCTCTCAACCTCCCGTAAAAGATGAGCACTTGTCTTGTTCGATGTATTCCCAAGGCGCGTACCGGCCAGTAAAAACCGTGGGTAACCCCACCTCCAGGAGGCGCAGTGAAGCGCACCAGGTCCAGGCTCCGCCGGTCCGTCGCGGCCGTCGCCGCCGCGGCGGCGGTCCTCGGCAGCATGACCGCAGCCGTCCCCGCCGGCGCGGCCGACACGAGCACCGCGACCGGAATCACCTCCGTACCGCTCTCCCCCGAACTGGAGGCGATCCGGGCCGCCGAGGCCACCCGCATCTACGGCAGCCCCGAGGAACGCCCGCTCGACCAGCGCAGGACCGGTCTCATCTCGCTCGGCGACAGCGAGATCTCCGGCGAGGGCGTCGGCACCTACGAACCCCCCACCAACGGCCCCACCAACTGGTGCCACCGCTCCCCGGACGCCGCCATCCACCGCACCGGCATACCCGCCGACCTCACCTTCAACGTCTCCTGCTCCGGCGCCCACAGCGGCAACATCCGCATCGGCGGCTCCCGCCAGTACGCCGACGAGCTGGTCCAGAGCGACAACCTCGCCGTCAAGGCCCGCAACACCCGCATCAAGATGGTCCTGCTCGTCTCCGGGGCCAACGACGACCTCCAGTTCGGCCCGGTCATGACCGACTGCGTCCAGCGCTTCGTCCTCAGCCAGGGCCCCTGCGAGCCGAAGTACGCCCCCGGCTGGCAGTCCCGCGTCGACGCGCTCGTCCCCAAGACCGAACAGGTCGTGCGCGACCTGCGGACCGTCATGCGCGACGCCGGCTACGCCGACGGCGACTACAAGCTCGTCGTCATGGGCTACCCCAGCCCCATCGGCCCCGACTTCCGCGACAACCCCGGCTTCCCCGGCAAGCTCGCCTGCGGCGGCATGGGATACGACTCCGACACCGTCTGGGGCCGCGACTCCGCCGTCCCCGCCTTCGAGCGCGGCATGCGCAGGGTCGCCGCCGCCACCGGCGCCGTCTACCTCGACAACTCCCGGCTCTTCCACGGCCACGAGGTCTGCATGGAGGACACTTGGGCCCGCGGCCTCTACGTCGACCTCTCCAAGCCGGGCGGCATCGACGAGAACTCCGTGCGCCAGTCCTTCCACCCCAACAGGAGCGGCCACGCCGCCTTCGCCTCCTGCCTGACCCAGCTGTACGCCTCCGGCCTGCGCGAGGCGAGCTGCGCCGACGTCAACTCCTCCGGCACGCCCGTCCTCTTCCCGTACGCCTGGGACGACGTGTACCGGCCGCTCAGGAACCAGGCGACCGGCAGCTGTCTCGACGTCGACGGCGCCCGTTCCGCCAACGGCACCGGCGTCCTCGGCTGGGACTGCCACGGCGGCCGCAACCAGAACTGGTGGTACGACTCCGCCCGCCGGACCGTCCACACCGCACTCACCCAGGACCGCTGCCTCGACGTCCCGGCCGCCGAGTACCGGACCGGCAAGGCCCTCGTCCTGTGGAACTGCCACGGCGGCACCCACCAGACGTTCGTCCGCGACGGCGCCACCCTCCGGCCCGCCGCCGCGACCGGACTCTGCCTCACCCACGGCGCCCCGAAGGAGCCGGTCCGGCTCCAGACGTGCGACGGCTCGGCGAACCAGCGGTTCGCGTAGGTTCCCGAAGGTCCGCGTCGGTCCGCGTGGCTCCGCGCGGGAGCGCTCGGACGCCGTGGCCCCCCGGCCGGTGCGGGACGGGGGGCCACGGTCATGGACGGAGCCACCGGCGGCCGGGACGGCCGTCCTCGGAGCGGCCTGACCGTCCTCAGAGCGGCTTGACCGTGCTGCGGGCCAGCTCGTATGCGGGGAGCATCGCCCGGTGCTCCGCCGTGTCCATGCCGCCGAGGTGCACGATCACGGTGCCCTTGGGGGCCTCGACCGCGAACGCCCGCTCCTCCTTGGTCTCGCCCAGGGCCTCGTTGTGCACGGTGTACGTGACCTCCGTGGCCGGCAGCGCGCCCGCCTTCGTCTCCCGGTAGGTGACGCCCGAGGTCTTCTCCTCCGCCTTCACGAACCCTTCGAGGGCCGCCCGCGCCGTCCCCGCGTTCTTCGGGGCCGTCCACACCCGCAGGAAGCCGACGTGCCCGGCCGGCTTGGCGTCCACCTCGCAGCGGACGGTCGCCGGGCCCTGACGCGTCAGCGCCGCGAAGTCCGGGTTGTCGGTGTCGCGGACCACCTCCGGCTCCCAGCCGGCGGTGAGCGTGAAGGAGACGGGCAGCGCGCAGACCGTCTCGCGCCCGCCGAGGGTGCCCGCCGCGACGGGCGCGGGGGCGGTGCTCGCCGTCGCGGTCGCCGCCGGGGGCACCGTCGTCGGCTTCCCGGAGGCCGGAACCTCGGGCTTCGGGGTCGTACCGCAGGCGGCCGTCAGCAGCCCGGCCGCGAGCAGGCCGGCCACGGGAAGCGCCCTGCGTATCGGAAGGGGTCTCTCAGACATGGCCCCATGATCCCCGAGCCCCCGCCCCGCTGCTCGACGCCCACCCCGCGGACCAGGGCGCCCTCGTCGTGGACGACGGCTCCGAG